>JAZSEN010000137.1:0-74776 GCA_045531675.1 Faecousia sp. | reverse complement strand
GACCGGCTTATAACAAGGTCGCACTAGTCGGGGAGATAGCGGTGCCCTGTTACTCGCAATCCGCTACAGCGGGGATGAATTCCCACACCCGGGCTTGTTTGAGTGTCGTCTGCGCTTCGTAAGTGGCGTTGAGGGGACGGTCTTGCGCAACGGAAACCCGTGAACCATGTCAGGCGGGGAACCGAGCAGCATTAAGCGGACCTTTTCGTGTGCCGCGAGGCTGCCGTTCCTGAGTCGGCTGCGTCGCTTCCGGACATTCAGCAGGTTCAAATGTGGGTGTGCGATCTTGTTATAAGCCGGTACTTTTCCTTTAGCGACTAAAAAATGTGAAGGGGGATGGGTATGTCAACATATCAGGCCTTATATCGTAAATATCGTCCGCAGACCTTTGATGATGTATCGGGTCAGCTTGCAGTGACACAGACGCTTAAGACGCAGCTGACTACCGGACATTTGAGCCATGCGTACCTGTTCACCGGATCGCGGGGTACCGGCAAGACCAGCTGTGCCAAGATTCTGGCGAAGGCGGTCAACTGTGAAAATCCGCAGGACGGCAATCCCTGTAACTGTTGCACGGCCTGCCGGACGATTGATGCCGGATCATGCATGGATGTGCTGGAAATTGACGCCGCTTCCAACAACGGCGTGGATAACGTCCGCGACCTGCGTGACGATGCCATTTATGCGCCATCGCAGGTAAAGATGCGTGTGTATATCATCGATGAGGTGCATATGCTCTCCATCTCTGCGTTCAATGCATTGCTGAAAATCATCGAGGAGCCGCCGGAGCATCTGCTGTTCATTCTGGCGACTACGGAGCTTCATAAGGTTCCGGCAACGATTCTGTCCCGCTGCCAGCGGTTCTCTTTCCGTCGCATCAGTCAGGAGGACATTGCCGCGCGTCTGCAATTCGTGGCGTATCAGGAAAACATCGATTTGGACGATGGTGCTGCCAAGGTGCTGGCACGACTGGCCGACGGGGGTATGCGTGACGGTTTGAGCCTGCTGGATCAGTGTGCCTCTGCCACCACCGGCGAATTGAATGCGGAGCGGGTGTACAGTTGTCTTGGCATCGCCGGCGAGCAGAAATGTACCGAACTGATGAGTTATATCGCCGGTAAAGATACGGCATCTGCGCTGATCCTGTTCAACCGGCTGTACGCCGAGGGTAAGGATTTGGCTGCCATGCTGGACGAGCTGATATGCCTTGCCAGAGATTTGATGATTTTGAAAACCGCTGGCAATTCCGGCATTACCATGCTTTCCGGCATAGCTACGGATCGGGAGGCAGGAGAATTGGCGCGTCGTTTTTCCAATGGCGAGTTGATTCGAATGATGGATTTGCTCCAGCAGACGGTGGCAGGCTTCAGCCGAAGCGCCAGTCGCCGGACGGATGCAGAGCTTTGTCTGCTGTCTTTGTGCCAGCCGGAGCTGAGTCTGGATGCTCAGAGCCTGAATGCCCGCCTGACAAGACTGGAAGATCAAATCAAGAGCGGCAGCTTTGTATCGGCGGCACCGTTAAAAAAGGAGCCTGAGGAAATAGAGGAAGAGCGTCCGCCAATGCCGGACGATTACGATGCTCATCCTGCGCCCGAGGAGGAATCGCCCCGTACACCCACACCGGTGGGATTCTGGACAGATTTGGCAGCAGCCATCCGTCAGGAATTGAAGCCACCGCTGCTGGGCTTCTTCTCGTCCTCGCCCAACGCCCCGATTCAGGGACTTCTGGAGGGAGACTGGGTAGTTCTGAGTTGTTCAACCGGGTTTATCCAGCAGATGGTGGATAAACCTGCGGTGCTGGAGTTGGTGACAAGGAAGGCTTCCGCCCAACTGGGTAGACCCGTTCGGGTCAAAACTGTGGACCGGTCTGCAGGACCTGTCAGCAACCAGAATATGGAGCAGCTGCTGAGTTTTGGCAGAGCCCATTCCGATATTATTAAAATCAAAGAATAAGGAGTTTTGAATATGGCTAAAGGTGGTTTTCGCGGTGGCATGCCCGGCGGCATGAACCAGATGCAGATGATGAAGCAGGCGCAGAAGATGCAGCAGGAGCTGCTGAAAATGCAGGAGGAGCAGGAGAATAAGACCTACTCCGCTAAGGCCGGCGGCGGCATGGTTACCGCAACGGTCAATGGCAAGCATGAGGTTCTGGGTCTGGAAATCAACCCTGAGGCAGTAGATCCCGACGATGTTGAGATGCTGCAGGACATGATCATTGCCGCCGTCAATGAGGCAATGCGTACCGCTGATGCGGAAGCGGCTCAGAATATGTCCCGTCTGACCGGTGGCATGAATCTGGGCGGACTGTTCTAAGGGGGCGCCATGCAGTATTTCCCCGCGGCGTTGCAGGAGCTTTCTGACCAGTTTGCCCGTCTGCCGGGTATCGGCGGTAAGACTGCTCAGCGACTGGCGTTCCATGTGTTGGAACTGCCGCAGGAGGAGGCGGAAGCCTTTGCCAATGCCATCCTTGCTGCAAAGAAAGAAGTCCATACTTGTCCGGTGTGTCAGAATCTGACGGATCGGGAGGTTTGTCCCATTTGCAATGACGATATGCGTGACCATAGCCAGATTTGCGTTGTGGCAGAACCGAAGGATGTAATCGCCATGGAACGCAGCCGTGAGTTTGGCGGTGTTTACCATGTGCTTCATGGTGTGATATCGCCTCTGAACCGTGTGACACAGGACGATATTAAGATTCGTGAGTTGCTTCAACGTGTTGGCTCCACAGAGGTTCGTGAGGTCATCATGGCAACTAATCCCGACACCGAGGGTGAGGCGACGGCAATGTATATTTCCCGTTTGTTGCGCCCCATGGAGGTCAAGGTCACCCGACTTGCCTATGGCGTTCCGGTGGGCAGTCAGTTGGAGTACGCGGACGAAGTTACCCTTTCCCGCGCCCTGGAGGGCAGACAGGAAATCTAATCAAAGCGACGGAATTGTAGGATTCCGTCGCTTTTCCCATTGCAATCATTTGAAAAATGTGATATAATAAATATCTGTGAGATATTATGCTGAAAGGAGGGGGCTGTGATATGGCTCGTAAGCATCGTCATAAAAAGAGATACTATTCTGTCACAGATCGCCCTTCTTTTAAGGTGTGCGCATCCATTGCGACGGCTCTGATATATTGGTTGCTGTATTTTCTGGTGGTCATTCTGATGGAGAATCCCGGTATTGCATTGATTATGTCGGTGCCCTGTGTGCTGCTGGTGATTTGGATTGCTATAAAGCAAAGGCAGTTCTGGTGGTTCTGGACACCTGTAGCCTTTATTTGTTTGGTATTAATGCTGCAGTTTTGTCATACCGGCTTTGTTTTTTGGATTCATACGTTGTATTGGCTTGCCACTTATGCCATGATTCAGTGGTTGATTGTTGCGGCATCCCGTGTTAAGGCGAAGTCCAGAAAAGGAAGATCCTCTCGAAGTCATAGTCATCACACGCATGGTTCCGCACCTGAACGTCCGAAGGATGAGTTGCTGGAGCAGCTGTTTGCAGATGCAGAATAATAATGCCACCCAATCGGGTGGCATTTTATATATTTCGTGTCAAATATCCGGAATACTTGCATTCAACGTTACTATCTGCTAAAATGGATGCAAACAAAGGGAGATGATGCAATGGATAAGCAGGAATTAAGAAGTCTGATTCGGCGGCAGAAACGGGCCATGACTGAGGAACAGATTGTAGATGCCAGCTACCGGCTTGGGGAGCAGTTTCTTGCCAGTGAATACTATCGTCAAGCAAAAACGATATACGGCTATCTGCCGTATAATCAGGAGGTTCGGACTGTCCCTATGTTGGAGCAGGCACTTCGAGATGGTAAGCGGGTGGCAGTTCCCAAGGTATTTGGTGATGAGATGAAGTTTATCTATTTGAATGATTTGTCCATGGTGGGAAATGGCTATGCCGGAATTCCTGAACCAAGCGCAGACGGGCCGGTTGCCAATGATCCGACTGCCTTGGTGCTGATGCCGGGACTTGCCTTTGACCGTCAGGGACACCGCATTGGTTACGGCGGTGGTTTCTATGATAAATTTCTTGCACAGGAGCCCAATCATCCCACGGTAGCGCTGTGCTATGCCTTTCAGCTGCTGGACCATCTGGATACAGAAGAATATGATGTGCCCGTGGACTGTGTTCTGTGGGCGTGAGTGAGGAAAGAATATGGGGATATTTATTATTCTTATCGTGGCAGCATTGACCTTTGGCGTATGCTTTCTGGTGGATAAGGGATTTAAAAAAATCTTTCGGGGCAAAGCGCAGCATGAAACCGGATTGTCTGTGCGGTTGAACAAAAAATACGGGGCTTTCGGATTAATACTGTTAGCCTTGGGTACAGCGGCGATTTTTTCCGGTCTTAACGGCAACGGCATTATTCTGAGTATTGGAGGAGGCGTCGTTGTGCTGTTGGGCATCGGACTGATTGTGTATTATATGACCTTTGGCGTATTTTACGATGAGGACAGCTTTGTACTGACCACCTTTGGTAAGCGCAGTACAACCTACCGTTATGAGCAAATCCGAGGTCAACTGCTTTACAATGCTTACGGCAATATTCTGATAGAACTGCATATGACCGACGGACGAACAGTGGGTTTGCAGGCGGGCATGACGGGGGTTTATCCGTTTTTGGATAAGGCGTTTTTCGCATGGTGCAGGCAGAAACATATTCAGCCCGAGGGTTGCGAATTTCATGACCCGGACAACAGCCTGTGGTTTCCTGTGGTGGAGGATACGTGATGCATATTCCGCAAGGTACAACTTCCGAGCTGGAGTTGGTAACTTTCCGGCAGGCGCTGGAAGCTGCCAATACCCCCAGCCCGGACTATGATATTGATAAATGGCTCTACGCCCCTAATTTCTATTCCGAGTATCGTTACATACTGGGTACCCGTGGCAAGAACCCCTTAATCTGCATAGGCATCAATCCTTCCACGGCGAGACCGGACGCATTGGACAACACTTTGAAATCGGTCCAACGGATTGCGGAGGGCAATGGTTTCGACAGTTTTATTATGTTCAATGTCTATGCCCAGCGAGCCACCCGGCCGGATGATATGGAGCGGCAATGTAATCTTGCGCTCCACCGAGAGAATCTGGAGGCATTCCGGTATGTGCTGTCCATTTCAGAAAGACCAGTGGTCTGGGCGGCATGGGGTGCCATCATAGAAAAGCGGGATTATCTGGCGGACTGTGTCCGTGACATGGTGGAAACCGGGCAGGCATACAATGCCCAATGGTGTTGTGCCGGAGCTATCAGCAAGAAGGGACATCCCCACCACCCACTGTATCTTCGAAAAGATGAAAAATTGAAGCCTTTCGATGTGGAAGGGTATTTGGAGGGTCGATAATGGATCCGAATTTATGTGAAACCTGTTGGCATTACGACTACGATGAAGAGTATGATGAGTATTATTGTATGATGGATTTGGACGAAGATGAGGTCTACCGCATTTTTGCCAGCCGTCAAAGCCGATGCCCCTACTATCGTCAGGGTGATGATTACACATTGGCAAGGAGGCAGTAAAATGAAGAGATTAATGGCGATGCTTCTAGCGGCGAGTATTCTGTTGTGCGGTTGCGGTGCAAAGCCGACTGACGGCGATACCACGACCCAGAGTACCACCACAGCACCCGCGCCACAGCCGGAGCCGGAGCAGGATTTTGGTATCTATGAACCGGATAGCACCATCGAGCAGGCCACCGGCGGTGCGGTGAAGGTGTACAATCTGGAGGATAGAGCTTACCATGGTATACTGTCTGTGGGAGAAGGATTGCTTCTGTTTTCTGGCGATGAGTACTCTGAATTGACTTATATAGCACCGGATGGAACCACTTCGAAGCTGGTATTGAAGAACGAGTTCTTGTATCCCGATAACGTAACCGTTATTCCGGAACGGAACTGCGTAGCATATTATGATTTTGACAGCAAGGAAATGGTGCTGTTGGATACCTCTTTGAAGGAGGTGGAGCGGGTAGCACTTCCGTCGGACTATGATGGAGAGCCGGAAGTCACCTCAGACTGGAGCAGAATCTATTACATGACGCTGGATCAGCTGCGGTATCTGGATATTGAAACCGGTACCGATCGACTTCTGAAGGAAATCGCTTTTGACAATCAGTACATTCATCAGTTGTGTTTTAGCGATACGGTATTGGAATGTAAGGTAACAGATGGCGGTGCGTTCACAAGCCTGTTTATTTCCACACAAACCGGGGAACTGCTATATACCACAACGGAATTGGCGGTTTTGTATACCTCGGAGGATCGGTTCTTTGCGGAGTACTATGAAAATGGAATCAATCAGTATTTGTTTGGAACCCGCCATGGAAAAATCCGGTATTTGAATCTGGATGAAGTGATATATCTGGAGGCGATAGGAATAAATTCACTGGTGACCAGAGAGCAGACGAAAAGCGAACTGTTCCTTGCTTGCTATGATTTTGCCACAGGAACCCGTTCCAGCGCAATCACCTTGCCCCTTCCGGATATGGTTGGATGTATGGGCGTGGATGCCGGTCGGAAATCCATCTGGTTCATCGCACAGAATCGGGAGCAGGATGATAAGCTCTACTGTTGGAATCTGGAACAAAGCCTGACTGGCGATGAAACCTCCTATGCGTCGGACTACCACACTTCTGACAATCCTGATGAGGAAGGTCTGTATAAAATTATGGACCGCGCCCACCAGATTGGCAGCAAGTACGGCGTGCGAGTCAAGGTCTACGAGGATGCGATTCTGATTCAGCCATCGGATTATACCTTTGAGCTGCAGCATCAGGTGCCGGTGTACGACCGGTATTTGACGGAGCTTGAAAATGCTCTGGCTAAATATCCGGAAGGCTTCCTTCGAAAGCTGGGAAACAGTTCTGATAACGGAAGAATTACCATCAGTCTGGTCAAGGGAGCCTACGGAGACAATTCTCTGGGAAGTCTGGATAGTGCGGATGGCGTTCATTTCTATAATAACGGCAGCGAATACATTGCGCTGGTTATGGGCAGCACATTTGAACGTACACTCTATCATGAACTGTTCCACTCTATCGACACCTATGTAATGAGCCGAACCAACATCTATGATTTCTGGGAGGATTTGAACCCTGAGGGCTTTGAGTACGATAATGATTATGTAGCCAATCAGTTCCGTGATGACTATCATTATCTGGAGGAAGACCGCTGGTTTATCGATATGTATTCCATGAGCTACGCCAAGGAGGATCGGGCGCGGATTATGGAGTACGCCATGGAAGATGGTAACGAAGAATACTTCACTTCTCCCCATATGCAGGCGAAACTGGCGAAGCTCAGCGAGGGCATACGAAAAGCGTTCAGCTTGAAAACCGGTTCTGTGGTTCTTCCCTGGGAACAGTATCTGAAATAAGATGATCGGGCGTGCATCAGCACGCCCGATTCCATATATAATATCCCTGATCAGGTAACAGGAACTTGACAAGAAACCCTGTCAGATGGTATTATATTTGTAATTGAATATCGCGATGAACGGAAAGAGTAGCAGTTCAGAACCATCAGAGAGCAGGGGTCATCGGCTGGAAGCCCCGCGGGGGAGGACTGTGAAAGTGCGTCCGGGAGCGAATGTGGTTTTGAGCGATAAATGAGAGTGGAACCGCGAGTCATAGACCCGCCTCTTGTACCTGTGTGCAAGAGGTGTTTTTTGTTATAAATAATCCGATTGGAGGAAATGATATATGTATCTTTATAATTCTGTATCCCATAAGAAGGAGCTGTTTCAGCCCAATTCTCCTGATGTGGTGAAAATGTACACCTGCGGACCGACAGTGTATCATTATGCCCACATCGGCAACCTGCGTACCTACATCATGGAAGACGTACTGGAGAAGGCGTTGCGCTATCAGGGCTACAACGTCAAGCGTGTCATGAACATCACCGATGTGGGACACTTGGCATCCGATGCCGATACCGGCGAGGATAAGATGCTCAAGGGCGCCAAGCGGGAAAATAAGACCGTTATGGAGATTGCCCAGTATTATACCGATGCTTTCTTTGCCGACTGTGAAAAGCTGAATATCAAGCGTCCTGATGTGGTGGAGCCTGCCACCGGCTGTATTGATGAGTTCATTAAGATTGTATCCGGCTTGTTGGAAAAGGGCTTTGCCTATGAAGCCGGCGGCAATGTCTACTTCGACACCTCCAAGCTGGAGAAGTATTACGTTTTCAACGACCATGACGAGGAGGACCTTGCCATCGGTGTCCGTGAGGGCGTGGAAGAGGATACCAATAAGCGCAATAAGAACGATTTTGTGCTGTGGTTCACCAAGTCCAAGTTTGAAGATCAGGCGCTGAAATGGGATTCCCCTTGGGGTGTTGGTTATCCCGGCTGGCATATTGAGTGCTCCGGTATCTCCATGAAGCATCTGGGCGAGAATTTGGATATTCATGCCGGTGGCATCGACAATGCTTTTCCTCACCATACCAACGAGATTGCCCAGTCCGAAAGCTATCTGGGCCACAAGTGGTGCAACTACTGGTTCCATGTTCATCACCTGAATACCAACGACGGAAAGATGTCCAAGTCCAAGGGCGAGTTTTTGACCGTTTCTCTGCTGGAGAGCAAGGGTTATAATCCCATGGCTTACCGCCTGTTCTGTCTCCAGAGTCACTACCGTCGAAATCTGGTGTTCACATGGGAGAATCTGGACAATGCTACCGTGGCATACGATAAGCTGATTGCCAAAATTGCCACATTGGATTCCAAGGGCGAGGTGGAGGCGGAAGCCTTTGCGGCTCTGAAGGAGAAGTTCAATAATGCCCTGAATGGCGACCTGAATACCTCCCTGGCGGTGACCGCCGTCTATGATGTGCTGAAGGCTAAGTGCAACGATGCAACCAAGCTGGCGCTTCTGGAGGATTTTGATGCGGTTTTGAGCCTGAATCTGCTTAAAAACGCAGAAAAGGTCCGTGCGGAAAACGCTCGAAAAGAGGCGGAAAATGCCGATCCGGAGATTGATGCGTTGGTAGTTGCACGGACAGAGGCCAAGAAGGCAAAGAACTGGGCGGAGGCAGACCGCATCCGTGATGAACTGAAGGCCCGTGGCATCGAGATTATCGATACGCCTCAGGGCGCAAAGTGGAGAAAGTTATGAAATTACTGATTTTAGACGGTAATTCCGTTATAAATCGTGCTTATTTTGGCGTAAAACCTCTTACAACCCGTGACGGCTTGTACACCCATGCCATCTATGGTTTCCTGAATATTTTGGAACGGATGCAGCGGGAGGAGTATCCGGACGCGGTTTGTGTCGCATTCGACCTCCACGGTCCTACTTTTCGACATCTTCGTTACGATGGCTATAAAGCCACTCGCCACGGCATGCCTGAAGAACTGGCCATGCAAATGCCCGTCATGAAGGATGTGCTTCGCGCCATGAACATTCCGATTTACGAATGTCAGGGCTGGGAAGCGGACGATGTGATTGGCACTGTGGGTCGGATTTGCTCAAATAATGGCTGGGAATGTGTTATTGTGACGGGTGATCGGGACAGCTTGCAGCTGATTGATGAGAATGTTCATGTCAAGCTGGTGATTTCCCGTCCGGGACAGACCGCCGCTACGCTGTATACGGAAGAAAAATTCGTCGAGGAATACGGTTTCCAACCGAAAAACCTGATTGATTTGAAGGCCTTGATGGGCGATTCTTCCGACAATATTCCCGGCGTTAAGGGTGTGGGCGAGAAAACCGCCAAAGAGTTGCTGACAAAGTTCGGCACGCTGGACGGCGTATACGAGAACCTTGGGGATTCCTCCATTCGACCCAAACTTCGTGAAAAACTGGAAATCGACAAGGAAAATGCCTATCTTTCCTATGAACTGGCCACCATCAAGCCGGAGGCTCCCATCGATTTTGAGCCGAAGGATGCCATCATCCAGCCTTACAACAAGGTTGCGCTGTATGAGCTGTTCCAGCGGCTGGAGTTTGTGAAGCTGATTGATAAGTACGGCTTGCGTGGCGCTGCCGCTGAAGTGCCTGTACAGTCGAAAAAGGCTGTGGCATCCCTGCCAAGAGTGACGGAACTGCCCGAAAAAGGGGAGAAGTGCGCCGTTTATGTGGCAGAGGATGGATCTGTGGGTATTGCCTGGGAGAAGGGAGTCTGTGCCTTGACTCCCATGGAAGCGCAGATGGCGGCGGATTGCCTGACGGATAGATTCGACTGTATCTGCCACGATATGAAGTCCACCATGCACCGTCTGGACGAGATGGGACTGGATTACGGGGAGTTCGGTTTCGACACCGCCTTGGCGGCTTATGACCTGAATCCGTCGCAATCCGACTATCCAGTCAGCAAGCTTGCCACGAATTTCCTCGGAATCAGCGTGGAGGATGGAGATGCTGTAGGCTGCGCTGAAGCCATCTGGAATTTGCGAGAGGTGCTTCATGAGGAACTGAAGCAGCAGGGGATGGAATCCCTGTATTTCGACATGGAGCTTCCTCTGTGTGGCGTTCTGTACCGCATGGAGAAGGCCGGTGTTGCCATCGACAAAGAACAGCTGGAGCAGTTTGGTCAGATGCTTGCTCAGCGGATTTCTGACTGCGAAACCCTGATTTATTCCTATTCCGACGGTGTTTTCAACATCAATTCTACAAAACAGCTGGGTGAGTTGTTGTTCGACAAGCTGGGATTGCCGCCGGTGAAGAAAACCAAGACCGGTTATTCCACCAATGCCGACGTACTGGAAAAGCTGAAAGGGAAGCACCCGATTATTCCTGCCATCATGGATTACCGGATGCTGACTAAGCTGAAATCCACCTACGCCGACGGATTGATGAAGGTCATCTGCGAGGACGGTCGAATCCGTACCACCTTCCAGAACCTTGTCACCGCCACAGGCAGACTTTCTTCCACAGAACCTAACCTTCAGAATATTCCCGTTCGCACGGATTTAGGGGCTGAAATCAGGAAAATGTTCGTTCCCAAGTCTGGACATGTGCTGGTGGACGCGGATTACAGCCAAATTGAATTGCGGGTTTTGGCGCATATTGCCGACGATGCAACTATGCAGGATGCCTTCAAAAGCGGCTTGGACATTCACACTGTCACCGCTTCTCAGGTGTTTGCTGTGCCGGCGGAGCAGGTCACCAGTCTGATGCGCCGTCACGCCAAGGCGGTCAATTTTGGCATCGTCTACGGCATTTCCGAGTTCTCTCTGGCGGAGGATATCGGCGTCAGCCGTTGGGAGGCAAAGGATTATATCGACAGCTACCTCGCCAACTACCACGGCGTCAGAGAGTATATGAAGAATATCGTCGCAGATGCACGGGAAAAGGGTTACACCGCTACCATGTATGGTCGCAGACGGTATATCCCTGAGCTGACCAGCTCCAATTTTAACATCCGCAGGGGTGCCGAGGGAATCGCGTTGAACACTCCCATTCAGGGAACGGCAGCGGATTTGATTAAGCTGGCCATGATTCGGGTGGATAAAGCCCTGAGAACGCATTATCCCGATGCCTGTCTGCTGCTTCAGGTCCACGATGAATTGATTGTTGAGTGTCCTGAAGAAATGGCAAGGGAGGTGGCTGCGTTGGTTAGCCGTGAGATGGAGCAGGTCGCCAGCCTGCGGGTTCCCTTGACCGCCGAGGCCAAGTGGGGAAAGAGCTGGTTCGACGCAAAATGACAATTGTAAATATGACGGCAGACTATGTGGAGCAAATCGCTGTGCTGGAAAAATTGTGTTTCTCCGACCCGTGGAGTGTGAACAGCATTGCCCATGAGCTGACCAATCCCTTGTCCCTGTGGCTTGTGGCGCTGGTTGATAATCAGGTGGCCGGATATATCGGATCGCAGTCGGTGATGGGGGAGTCGGATATGATGAACGTTGCCGTTCACCCCGATTTCCGCCGTCAGGGTATCGCAGAAGCTTTGGTACAAGGCTTGATGGTGGCTCTGAAGGAAAAGGGAAACGACAGTCTGGCGCTGGAAGTCCGTGCTTCCAATGAGCCGGCGAAGCGACTCTATGAGAAGCTGGGATTCCAACAAGTAGGTTGCCGTAAAAACTATTACCGCAATCCGCGGGAGGACGGGCTGATATTGAAAATTGCCCTGTAAATTGGTACTGCCATGAAAACGAAAGAGAAAACAATTAGAAAGCTTCTATTAGGGATTTTGTGCGTAATATTGTGCCTGTGCATTGGCGGTGCCGGGGCGGTTTTCGGCATTAATGCTTATGTCAAGGGCAGCACGGAGGAGTATCTTCTTTCTGCTGATGACGCGGCGCGGCTGCAGGATGTGGACTGTATTCTGGTTCTTGGGTGCGGTGTCCGTGATGATGGCACGCCCAGCGCCATGCTCCGTGACCGTCTGCGCCGTGGTGTGGAATTGTACCAGAAGGGTGCCGCCCCAAAGTTGCTGATGTCCGGTGATCATGGTCGGGAGAACTATGACGAGGTGGATACCATGAAGGCTTTTGCTGTGGATTCCGATATTCCCTCGGAGGATGTTTTTATGGACCATGCCGGTTTCTCTACCTACGAAAGCATGTATCGTGCCAAGGAAATTTTTCAGGCGGAGAAAATTATTATCGTGAGCCAGTCCTATCATCTGTATCGTGCGATTTATATTGCACGGAGTCTGGGCATGGATGCATATGGCGTGGATGCGGACCTTGTGGGGTACAGCGGACAGTTTGGTCGGGATGTACGGGAGGTTTTGGCACGGGTGAAGGATGTTTTTACCTGCATCTTCAAGCCGGAACCTACATATCTGGGGGAAGCCATCCCGATTTGGGGAGATGGACAACTTACCCATGATGAAAAGTCGGATTTTTCCTGAAAAGGATGTGTTTGAATGAATATTTTGGCGGTGGAATCCTCCTGCGACGAAACTGCGGTTTCTATTGTGCAAGATGGTCGGCAGGTGCTGACGGACTGCATCGCATCGCAGGTGGAGCTGCATCGAATATATGGCGGTGTTGTGCCGGAAATCGCGTCACGCATGCACATTGAGGCGATTTACGGACTGGCAGATCAGACGTTGACTCAGACCGGTTTGACCCGTGGAGACATTGACGCCGTGGCTGTTACCTATGCCCCCGGTTTGATTGGTGCGGTGCTGGTGGGCGTGAATTTTGCCAAGGCTGCCGCGCTTGCGTTGGACAAGCCTTTGATTCCGGTTCATCACATTCGTGGACATATTGCAGCCAATTATCTGGCTTATCCGGAACTGGAGCCGCCGTTTTTGTGTCTGGTGGTCTCCGGCGGACATACCATGATTGTGGATGTGAAGGATTACACGAATATGGAGATTCTCGGTACCACATTGGACGATGCTGCCGGTGAGTGCTTTGATAAGGTTGGTCGTGTTCTGGGGATGGCTTATCCCGGTGGCGCAGCGCTGGATAAGGCGGCTCAGCGCGGTGACGACAGCAGGTATGCTTTGCCCCGTAGTCGCCCCGGTGAGAACCCCTATGATATGAGCTTCTCCGGCTTAAAGACCGCTGCGCTGAATCTGATTCATCATGCGCAGCAGATAGGGGAGGAGCTGGATATCGACAGCCTGTGTGCATCCTTTACCGCTGCGGTGTCTGATACGTTGGTGCCCAGAGTGATTAAAGCGCTGGAACAGACTGGTCGCAACAAGCTGGCGGTTGCCGGTGGTGTTGCTGCAAACAGTCGGATTCGTGCGGATATTATGGCTGCGGCTGAAAAACGGAATGTGACCGTTTATTTGCCGCCCCTTAAGCTCTGCGGTGATAATGCGGCTATGATTGGTGCGCAGGCGTATTATGAGTATCTGGCTGGAAATGTGGCAGACATGAGCTTGAATGCCTATGCGACAAAGTCGATTTTGGGTGAATCGTTGAATGGTAATGTGACAAATATCACTTAATCTGTTGCGGAAGAATATGTTCTTCCGCACTAATTGAAAAAATGTCGATTGTATGGAAATGTTGTATAAACGATTTATGTAAAGTATATATTGCGTATAATTATGATGGAAAAAGTTCGGGAAACACCGTATAAATGTTAATTCGACAAAGTTCGACGAACTATTTAACCCTGAATTTTGTGGATAACTCTGTGGAAAATGTGAATAACCGTATGGATATTTATCATTATGCACGTTTATGGAAACCGTATTCTGTAAACTGCAATCGATAATTGATATCAATCGTTTCTTTTTGTGGGGTGAAGTCTTTGTTAATCGTTGCCCGTTCCATGAACAATCTTCGATTTGGAGAATTATCCAGACTATATGGGTATGGTCTGGAAAAGGAAACGGAGTTCTATAATTATTTGCGCGGTTGTTTTTTTGACACGAATGATGGCGTTTACTGTCTGTGGGAAGAGGAAGGTGTCTATGTCAGCGCACTTAGATTAGAACCATATAAGGATGCTATGATTCTGGCAGGATTGGAAACTGCGCCCAATTATCGATGTAGAGGCTTTGCTACGTTACTGGTTACGGAGGTACTGGACTGGTTAGATAAACAGCATATTTTGAAGGTATACTCCCATATTCATCGTTCAAATCAGCCTTCTGTATCTGTTCACCTCCGTTGTGGTTTTCGTAAAGTTAATGACTGCGCAGTGTTCTTGGACGGTTCTGCATCCTCTAAGTTTGGTACCTATTTATATGAAATGAAACACCCCTGAATCTTGTGGATTCAGGGGTGCTATTTAATGATGATTCTTCATAGTATACATGTTTTTTTCTGCTTCTTTAATTAAGCCGTCTAAATTCTTTCCCTTACCGGTGGCGAAACCATAGGATATTCCTACATGACGAAGGGTAGATGCTTTTTCGTTCCACTGATCGATAAAACTGCTACAGTTTATACAATCAGAAATCAAAATGAACTCATCTCCACCGACTCGATAGACTTGACCGGCATCTCCAGCCATCTGTAGCATAAATGCAGCGACTTCTTTTAGGGCGATGTTTCCAATTTCGTGACCCAGATTGTCATTTAACTGCTTTAGCTCATTGACATCCAGATATACGACGGTTAATAAAGGGGCTCTTTCGTATTGACGCCGTAGTCCTTCAAAACCTCTGAGATTGTTTACACCTGTAAGAGTGTCTGTTTGACTGTCCTTGAGAAATCGCAAGGATAACAGCAGAAAAATCAGAATAAAAAGCAGTGAAAGGATGAGAAAGAATGGGTTGATAACTATAAGTATTGCGCTGCAGGCACTTAGCAGGGCTAATAGACAAAGGAGAAGTTTAGGATTCATAGAAGGCTCCTTAGAAAACACGCCCGGCTTTTGCCGGGCGTATTATTTACTGTTTGGGTTGGTTATCCAATTCGTAGAATGTGATAGTAATTTTCAGATTAACCTGAGTACGGGACAAATCTTCTGCTTCGCCAATGGGATGGAGCTCGGTATCGGTGACGACACAACGCCACTTGCTGTCAGTTAAATCTCTGACAATTGCCAGCGCATCATCGTAGCTGTCACAACGAAGCTGCATCGTAATAATACGACGTACAGTACCATCATCGCCAATCTTAGGATCAGGATGGGTCAGGCTGTACTGTTCGGTATGCTGACGCAGGAAGTCATCCAGCAGAGTGACAACTTCAATCAGGTTGTCATAGGGAGCAAGCTCGATAAGTTCATCCTCGGGCTTGGCCTTTATCTCTTTCAACTCCTGCTCCATACGGTTCATTTGCGCAAGCTTCTCCTGGTAGGATACAATTTGCGCATCCAGGTTGGCAGTTTCAGTTTCAATAGCGGCAATATCTGCTTCCAGAGGTGTCAGGAATGCCATGTAGTAAATGACGGCAATCAGCAAAATCACCAGGAAGACAATCATAACAATTTCACGGGGTGAAAGTTTAGGCATCTTCATATTATTCAGCCCCCTTCTGCATTTCTATGACCATATTCATTGTAGCAATATCGCCGTCAGGGGAGTTAGCGTAGGAAAGTTCAATATCAACAACCTGCTCGTGCTCTAACATCTCTTCAAACAGCTCACCAGCTTCTTCCAGAGAAAGACCATCGATGGTCAGACTAACGGTATTTCCACGAATTTTCACATTGCTAATCGTTCCGTAGGACATTACATAGTCTTCAATGATTTCGAGAACATCCACACGACTAATCAGGAATGTTTCGTTTTCGTTCAGACGGGCATCGGTGTACCGATCGTACTCCGCCTTCAAATCATTGTATTTCGCCATTTTGGTGTTGATGACAGCAAGTTGATTCTGACAGTCGCTCAAACGATCCAAAGCTGCATTCTTTCTGGCTAGCTGATCTACAATACCGAACTTCAAAAACAAAACCAATACAATTACAACAATGCCAAGAACAATGCTCAATCTTTTCCAGTCAATCGCACTCTTGTGGTATGCGAAGTTCATTGTTCGTTTGTTGGCTATTGTTTTGGTTTCCTTCTTTTGAGACGTTAAGGAGAGACCTTTAATTTCCATTGTCGTACCTCCTTACGCTTGCATGGCGGCGCCGGCTGCCAGTGCGCACTGAAGTGCCAAATCGCCGGGGACATCGCTCATGCCAATCATCTGACTAATATGATACTGATTCACACCGGTACCCTTAAAAAGAGTGGTGAGCATCGGTGTAATGTAGGCGCTGCCACCGCAGTAGTACAAATGCTGCAATGGACCGGTGTTGCTTGTGTCGGAATAGGCGTAGAAGTTGAGTGCCTTCATAATTTCAATAGTTAATTCCTGATAGGATTCCTGACAGGCAGTCTCAAACAAAACATTATTGATGTTATTCTCTTTCAGTGACCGGGCTTCGTATTTATCGATATTATGGGTTGCAACAATGGTTTCATCAATCAATGCACCACCCTTGTCGATGGTCTTACCCATCACAAAATTGCCATCCGCAAATATATTGACGCGTGTGCTGGAATGACCCATATCAACAACACACAGCTTTTTGGGCAGATTAGGATTCTTATGAATCAAATTCAACCAAGCCATCTCAACGGGAATTGCTATCTTCAGGGACAGACCTGCTTTTTTGAAAATGGAATAGAATTCATCCATAACATCCTTGCGAACTGCGGCTGCATACACAGACAACTCATGCTCCGTTGCATTGGTGATAGAGTAGTCATAGATGTACTCATCGCCTTCCTTGCCCACAAAATCGCGGAACTCAAAGGGAAGATTCAGGCGAAGCTCTGCATCACTTACCGGGGGCATTGTGAAACGGTGTGTAATGACCAGCTGGCTGGGGATAACCATGGCACAAGGACCCGGAGTAATATGGTTATCTTTCATAGTAGACTTGATGAATTCAGTCAATGCAGGGGCAGAGGTAACCTTGCCCTCCATTATTAAATCCTCCGGTAAACGTGCAATTGCAGCTTTTTTTAAAACACCACCGGAGTATACTGCCAGTTTTAACGTATCGGAACCGAAATCGATGCCGATCATTTTTAGTGCCATGCTATAACCTCCTACCCGAAATACGGGACGAATTTTCATTTTGCTCGGATATGAAATCCGCTATTAGGGACTATTGTAACAGTTTTTACACCATGAAAAGTCCGGTGTACCATGTAGCAATATAATCGCCAAACAGCAATGTAAGCCATGCAGACACTGCCAATGCAGGTCCAAAGGGAAATACACTGTCGGATTTTGCCTTAGTCATTATGGAACCCATGATAATACCAATCACAGAGGCGAACAGCAGAATTAACAGACCCTCTGCAATGCAGTTGGGATATCCGGAAAGGTATAATCCCATCACGGCCAAAAGCTTAATATCGCCGCCACCCATGGTATCTTTTTTGAGAATCTTGTCCATAATCAGACTGAGAATCAACATTCCACCGCCAAGCACAACGCCAGGAATCAAGGCTAACAAAATTCCTGGTAAATCTTCCTCAACAATCAATTGAAGAATCCGAATCGCAGCAGATATGATGAGAAAACGATTGGGAATGATTTGAATTTCTAAATCCACCAATGAAAGGCAGAATAGACAACTGCAGTAAACCATTGTGCTTACAAAGTGAAGTGTAAGCCCAAATCGCCATAGCAGGCTAATATACACCAATGCAAGAATTGCTTCCGACAGGGGATAACGGGCCGAAATCTTGCCGCCACAATAGCGACACTTGCCTTTTAGAAAAATCCAACTGAATAGCGGAACCAAATCTTTGGTAGCCAGTGTATGTTTGCAATTGGGACAAATGCTTCTGCCGCCGGACCATTTCAAGTTATGAGAAATGCGGTAACTCAAACAATTGAGAGCCGAGCCCATAACTAATCCAAACAATCCAACGATAATGAACAGATAGATTTTAGTGTATAACGGCAAAATAGAAAAAATGTCGATTTCAACATCGGCTGTTAGTACAGCATACATGAAAATGCTCCTTTGTATGGGGTCATATACTGACATAGCTTCGTGTCTTACAAAACCTGTAAGGCACAAAGCTATGCCCATACCTGTGGGACACAGGCTGCAACCCGACAGCCTGTGTCCCTGGGGTATGAAGCAAAGATTAATCTTAGTCCTTGGTGACGTTGGCGCCGCCGCCAGCGATGTCGGCGAAGTAATCCTTGTTGTACTCCTCAGTGCCGAAGTAGGCGGAGACGTTGTTGTTGGCGTCAATCATGACGACCAGTTCCTTGTCGGGGAAGGTCTCGCAGTCGACATCAGTGTAGTAGGTCTCGCCCAGCTGCATCTTGCCGTAACCATTGCTGGTGAAGGAGAAGGTGGAATCGGACATCACATTGATGTAGGCCTCAGCGATAACGGAACGCAGGTTAGCAGCGTCAGTGCCGGCCTTAGCCTTAGCGCTGGACTGCAGAACGGTGGGGATGATGATGGCAACCAGAATCGCGATGATAGCAATGACGACCAGCATCTCGATCAGGGTAAAGCCCTTCTTGTTCATCTTGTTCATTTTAAGTTGCACCTCACAATATATATTTCGGAAAAATTCCAACCGGGACGGGTTGTCTCCCGGATGTGGACGAAATTAGTCGTACATGCCGAAAATAGGCAGGTACACGGACAGCAGAATGAATACAACCAGACCAGCCAGAACCATTGTAATGGCGGGATTCATGATTTCAAGAGCTCGCTTGACTGCAACGTCTACTTCTTTGGTGTAGTAGTCGTTGATAACGTCCAGAGTCTCTTCCATTCGACCGGTTTCTTCACCGACAGCAGTCATTTCCAGCAGAAGACCGGGCAACCATCTGCTTTGCTTCAGACCGTCACCGAGGCGGTTGCCTTCGATAACGCCATTGCAGGCGGCCATAATGTCTTCGGAAATCAGAAGGTTGGTTGCTGTCGCAGCGGTAATCTGGGTCGCTTGTACCAGAGGCAGACCAGCGGCCAGCATGGTGGACATGGTCGCGGCGAACTGGGTGGCTGCATTCATCTGATTGACCAGACAGATGCCGGGGAAGGTGAGCGCCAGTTTGGCATAAAAATGGCGACCTTTGTCAGTCTTTCCGTAGAGGACGATGGCCAAAGTGACAGCGACAACCACCAGCAACAAAATCATCCAATAGTCAACGAAAAAGTGGCTGACGGCAATCAGAGCTTTTGTAACGCCGGGGAGTTCGTTACCCATAGACGCGAAGCTTTCCTCGAAAACAGGAACGGCGACGGTCATAATGATAATTACAACGATGATTGCGACGGCAATCAAAAGGGCAGGGTAAATCATGGCACTGCCCACCTTGGAGCTGACCGCAGCGGAGTTCTCGTAATAGACCTTCATTCGCTCGAAACTATCATCCAGTTTACCGGATTCTTCACCGGCACGGATGGTTTCAATGAAGGTTTTGGGAAGGTAGGGCCCACGCAGTGCAAAGGAATCTGCCAGACCATTACCGGCATGGACGTCATCCGCTACCTCGTTGAGCATTTTTTTGACATTTTCATTTTCTTCGTTCTCGGCAACCAGTCGCAGACAGGAAACCAGTGGCATACCGGCACGAAGCTCAATGGACAGCTGACTGCACATCAGACTCAGATGCTTGGGCTTCATTTTTCCGCCGGAGAACAATGTACCCAAATCAGCACTTAGAATACCGCTGAGTTTGCTGACCGGCTCGACACTTATCAGAGTCCGGCAATGCTCTCTTGCTTTGAGCAGGGCCTCTTTTTCATCGAAAGCTTCAAGAATGCCGTCGACTTCTTTGCCACTGCTGGTTAAGCCTTTATAGTGAAATGTGGTCAAGGGGCTTTCCTCCTTTCATGCAAGGCTTAGAAAATCATGGAACGCTTCATAAATTCTCTGTCGTGGGAGGCATGGAGTGCCGCCTCAGAGGAGATTTTTCTCTGACGATACAGGGAGACCAGAGAGCTGTCCATAAGAACGTTGCCCTCTGCTGCGGAAGTGACAATGGCATTGGAAATCTGAGGCGTTTTACCTTCACGAATCAGGTTTCGAATTGCCGGAGTGGAAATCATAATCTCGGTGGCCAGAACACGTCCGCGTCCGCTTTGGTGGGGGAGCAGCTGCTGGCACAAGACTGCCTGCAAACAGGTACTCAGCTGCATACGAATCTGAGCTTCCTGCTCGCCGGGGAACACTTTGACGATACGATCAATGGTATCCGCGGCGGAATTGGTGTGCAAGGTTGCGAAAACCAGATGTCCGGTTTCTGCCGCAATCAGGGCGGTTTCGATGGTATCCATGGTACGCATCTCACCAATCAGGATGATATCCGGGTCTTCACGCAGGATGGATTTCAGACCATCGGCGAAGCTGCGGGTATCGGTACCAATCTCGCGCTGATTGACAACACACTGGTCGGGTTCGTAGATGTACTCGATGGGGTCTTCCAGTGTGATGATATGCTTCCGCTGGGTATGGTTAATCTGATTCAGCAGGCATGCCAGAGTGGTGGATTTACCAGCACCGGTTTCACCGGTAATCAGGACGATTCCTTGCTTAAATTCGGTAAACTTTTGCACCTGACTGGGCAGACCCAACTCTTCAAAAGAGGCGATTTTGTCATTGAGCAGACGAATAGCCGCGGAAACAGAGCCTTGCTGACGGAACAGATTGATACGGCAACGAATATTGCCAAAACTCACCGCCAAATCCAGCTCGCCGATATGGTCAATCTCCTCATAGCGGGGAGAAAGCTCTCTGGCGTAGGCTTCGCAGTCCTCGTGAGTCATGATATTCTTATCCAAATCATTGAGACGACCGTCAATTCTTAGACGAATGGGGATACCCCTCACGATATGTACGTCGCTGGCGCGGAGCTTCTGCGCATGGACGATAATGTCTTCAATGGAAAGAAGTTTGCTCATTATGGGATAATCTCCTTCGGTTATTTATCGGTGGAGTTGACGGTGCGGAACGCTTCGGATACGGTGGTAATACCGGTCTCCACAAGCCGCACGCAGTCTGCAATCAGAGGCTCGAAGTCACTCTCATAAATCAGTTCCATCAGACGGCTGTGGGGAACGTTGTCCGCAATGGCCTGCTTGATGGCGTTATTCAAAGTGAGAATCTCAAATACGGCGATTCGACCACGGTAGCCCGTGTTGAAGCATAGGGGACAGCCCTTGCCCTTGTAGAAACGGCGACCACGGGTCACCGGCAAACGCAACATTTGCTGCTCCTCGTCGGTGGCTTCATACTCTACACGGCAGTTGGTACAGATACGGCGCACAAGACGCTGAGAAATGATGCCCTTCAATGCGGAGGAAATCAGATAACTCTCAACACCCATATCCAACAGACGGTCCAATGTACTGGGTGCATCGTTGGTGTGCAGGGTGGAAAGAACAAGGTGACCGGTAATAGCGGCACGCATGGCAATGTCGGCGGTCTCGCCGTCACGGATTTCGCCAACCGCGATGATATCCGGGTCCTGACGCAGAATGGAGCGCAGACCGGATGCAAAGGTCATACCGGTTTTTTCATTAATCTGGACCTGATTGACACCGTCGAAGTTGTACTCCACGGGGTCCTCCAGAGTGACCAGATTGACCTGCTCGGTATTGAGCTTACCAATCATGGTATACATAGAGGAGGACTTACCGGAACCGGTGGGTCCCACTATCAGAATAACGCCGTTGGAGTTCTCCAGCAGGGCGTTGAATTTGTCAAGGTTTTTGCCTGTCAGACCAATACCCTTGGTATTCAGCAGGGAAGAGGATTTGTACAGCATACGGATAACAGCCTTCTCTCCGTAAACTGTGGGCAGGGTGGAAATACGCAGGTCGATGTCCTTGTCGCCGATGCGGATGTTGCTTCGACCATCCAGAGGGATGCGACGCTCGGCGATGTTCATGTTACCCATGACCTTAATACGGGCAATAACTGCGTTCTGAGTGCTGCGAGGAACAGTAAACACCTGACGCAACACACCGTCAATACGCATCCGGACGGCCATAAAGGATTCACGGGGCTCCAGATGAATATCAGAAACGTTCTGGTTGACAGCATACTCCAGGAAGCTGTTTACCAGACGAATGGTGGGAGCCGCATTCTCAGAGTCCGCACCGATAACATTGGCGGCAACGATATTCTGGAAATCGGTGGTGTCTTCTGTTTCGTTGCTCTGAAGGTCGCTCAGGGCTTTTTCAGCGGATTCGCTGCCGTAAAGGTTGGAAATCGCACGGGTCAGCGCATCTTCGGCAGCCAGCATGGGGACGACCTTTTTCTTGGTTGCCATTGCGATGGCATCGGTAGCAACAAAGTTCAACGGGTCTATCATTGCCAGATATACCGTATCCTCTGTGGCACGCACGGGAACAACATTATATTTGGTGGCAAGAGACCGGGAAATCAGCTGCGCCATTTCTTTGGGCAGCTCCATGCCGCTTAACTCAATGTATTCTGCACCAAGCTGACTCTCCAACGCCTTGTAAATCAGAGGTTGAGAGGTAAAGCCCTGAGATACCAGTATCTCACCGAGCTTTCTGCCGGGGTTGTTCTGCTGAATATCCAGCGCAATCTTGAGCTGGGATTCGTTGATTGTTTTGCTGGCGACTAACAGTTCACCGAGCCGTTTGTAGACCATTACGCTTCCTCCCTGGGACATTGACGCACGGCCGGAATCGTTGACTCTATCGTGCGCAAGGGATATGTTCATTAATTAACATAGTAATATTAACCTATTACAGAAGAAAATGCAAGATGATTTTTATAAAATTTTTTCTAAAAAACAAATTTACTTCTTGCATCGTTCGAAATATATGGTAATATAGTAGCATCTATTAGTATAGGCATAGTTTGCCTGATTTCTTTAATGCTTACAGCCCGCCACCGGGGTGTTTTTTGGGAAAGGACTTGACTAATGATGTGGAAGCGCGTGAATGAGAATAAAACAGGCAGAAAGGAACGTGCCGGTTTCACCCTGCTTGAGATGATGGCCGTTGTCGCAATTGTTGTAATTCTTTGCGGCATTGCAATCATTTCTGCAGGTGCAATTACCAAAACCCTGCAGTTCCAGGAATATAACGACTATGCTAAGACTATTTTTATGGCGGCTCAGTCCAATTTGTCACAGATGCGTGGCAATGGTGAACTGGTAAAGCTTCGCGCTCCTCAGGTTAATGATGTCGCTATCACCCCTTATCTGCGGGACGCAACGGACTTCCCCAATGAAGAATGGTCAGCCGAATATGTGTTTACCAGTTCTGAGTTGGAGGCGGATTCCGCTGAGGTGGACAGCTACGGCATGGTCCTGCCTGCCAACAGCGTAGAATCCGCTATCAGAGATCAGAAGGTTATTATTGAATATAATCCCGTGACCGGCAACGTTTACGCTGTGTTTTACAGCCAGAAGGGCGAAAACTTGCTGGATTTGTATCTTAGCGGTCAGCTGCCCCGTGACGAAGCAACCAGAAAGGAATTGGGGTTGGGCTACTACTGCGGCAGCGGTTTGTCCAGCCAGAATCTGGAACAGGAACAGACCTCCGCTAAAATGGAGTTTATCAACGGTCAGGAGGGCATCCTGAATATTGAACTGCCCATTCCCGGCAGTCTGGCCAGCGATGGGGAGGCCTTCATTAACGGACTGGATGTTACCCTGACTTTGACCGGCGAAATCAGCGGAAAGACCATGGAACTGGATATCCTGACCAGGGATGGAGATGATTTGGCTGCAACTTCCTGGGAGTATGGCAATATCGTCCGGATTAGCTACACCATGGATTCTCTGGCGGATTACTGCAGTTTTGCGAATTTCTCCAATGGCACATACGGCGGTGATACCAGCCTGACCGCCGTTACAGGGCAAAACGCATTCACTTTCCTCCCCGGTGAGAACCTGACCATTCAGTCCAAGGTTACCTTTACCGGCAGCACCGCGGCTGTGGATATCGCACCGGGGATTCTGTCCGGCGTCAATCCTATGTTTGAATATCTGGAGCCCAGCGGAACTCCGGGTAAGTACGTTCTGGCAGTATCCAACGGACGTAACCTCCAGAATCTGAACGCTCTGGTTCCCAGTATTGCTGATGCGGTTGAACTGGTGGTTTTCTCTGAGGACATCTACTGGAACGAGACAGTCAACTACTATAATAGAGTATACGGCGATGGCGATGCCTATTCCAACGCAGCTTCCGAGGCCCCGGCTCGCTCGCTGCCGTACTTTGTACCCATTCATAACGAACTGCTGCTGGGTACCGCCGGATTTGACGGCACCACTTTGAAGTACGGTCATGAGATGTCTGCCTCCGACAATTCTCTGGTTTTCAGAGATTATGCAGATGTGGTTGGCAATGGGCATATGGTTGTTGGATTGAATATTGACAGTACCCGCTACTCCATTCCCGCTCAGGGTAAGTATTATGTCACGAATGGCTATATTGCCGATAATGGCAGCAAGGTGGGCGGCAATCAGATAGTCAACTACAACTTCACCGGTCTGTTTGCTTACGCCAATACCAACATCAGAGATCTGAATGTGGTCAACTCCTTCGTAAAGGGTATGGATTTCGGCTCCAACCGTACCGTTGCCACCGGCAGTCTGGTGGGCGTGGCAGGTCCAAACGCGGTGCTGTCCAATTGCGGTGCCTACATTTTGACGAATCCCAACAAGGTTAACGGTTATTACAGTTATTCCGCAATGTCCGGTCCCGCGGTCTATGATGCGTCTGCCAGCCAGAGCTGGTATGGCGTCAGCGGTGAGGGTGCTGTGGGCGGCCTGGTGGGCTACACCATCTCCCATCACTTTGCCACCGGTGACCTGACGGACAGCAGCGGCAATCTGGCCTTTATCCGCTGCTTTGCAGCAGTTCCGGTTAGCGGTAATATGCGTGGCAACGGCAATGATAACTACGGCTACACCAATGGTATAGGTGGTCTGGCAGGTGTCAGCAGACTGAGCAACTTCTTCTCCTGCTATGCCAGCGGCGATGTTCTTGCAAGCGGTGTGTACGTGTCCAGCCAGTCTACGGACTGGACTGCCATCAAGCTGAATGGTAAAACCTCCATGGGTTGTGGCGGCTTTATTGGAACCAGCCATGGCAGTCGCTTCTCCAACTGCTTCGCCAGCGGTGATGTGACCGGAAACGGCAATGCCGGCGTGGGCGGTTTCGTGGGTGTTATGACCTATGACGACAGCTTTGAATGCAAGTCCGGCTCCGTGACGAAAACTATGAAGCAGCTCACGATTCTGGATAGCTGCTACTGCGTCGGACAGGTCACTTCCGGAAATAACAAGGTCGAGAATTTTGCCGGTGGTATTGCGCAGGTGGCTCTGCGGAATCTTATTGGCTCCGGCGGCAAGGTATATACGGATTACTACCTGATGTATGCACCTTACTGCAATGATGCCGGTGTTACTTCCGGCAGCGCGGCAATCCCTGACCTGTACGCCGGTGGCGGCGGATACTTCTACATGTACAAAGACTGCTACTACCTTGTCCGTGGTAAGAATGACACCGGTGTAGCTCCCAACTCCTCCGGTATTGGCGGCGGCGCAAGCTATTCCTGCTTGATGGATGCTCTCGCTAATCACGGTGCCAAGGACAATGCCTGGATGGCCAGTCAGGTAATCACTTACTACCTGAACTCTTTCTGGCTGGCTCCCGGTTATTACGGCGAATTGCTGGAGGGCTATCCCAGTGCGTCCTGGATTCAGGCAACTGAGAATATTACCCACGCATACAGCTTTGCCAACGGTACTTATCTGTTCCCCATGATTTCCGGTCTGGAATACTACGGCGATTGGCCCACCTTCCCCCTCAGCGGCGGTCTTGCTTACTATGAGTACTATAGCGACAGCGGTTCCATCTATGCCCAGTTTGACCGTGAGGATACCGGCAATCTGGCTACGGCGGAACAGCTGCGCAACCGTTCCGCTTATGTGGTTTCTGATGGCTACGCGGTCGTGGCCGGAAATGACAGCCAGGATGTCAGGGTTACTGTGGGTGGCAAGACGTTCACTCTCTACAACTACAATGCGAAATACTGGAATTACGGAACCGAGACCATGGTTCTGTATCCCTTGACCCAGGAAGTCCTTTCTGAGGCAGTGAATCAGATGGATGAGGAAGGCTACTATGTTCAGTTGACCATCAGTATTGGCAGCGCAACCTACACCGTTTACTTCAATCCCAATGTGGCCAATTCTCAGGTCAATCCTGTTATGATTTCCGCAACCAAGTATTCCAATCCCGCAAGACCTGCTTCTACTCCGAATTATATCCAGATTCGCAGTGCCCGTCAGCTGGCGGCGCTGAGCACCATGGACAGCTGCTGGACCAGAGATTATCGCTATGTTCAGGTGTTGGATATTCGGGCAAATGCTTACTCCGCTACCGGCTATTCTGATGCTGACAAGAATACCATTATGTCCAATATCGCCAACGCCGGCAGCATCGGTACAGAAAGCGAACCCTTTATGGGCAGCTATTCCGGCTTCGGTGGTACACAGACTCAGACTGCTATTTCCGGCTACAAGACCGGTACCCCTGGCGGTATCTTCGGTGTTATGAGCGGTACGGTCAGCAATTTGGAAATCGTATCTTCCGCTGTTTCCGCAGATTCCGGAAATCTGGGTTATGTGGGCATTGTTGCTGATGTGAACACCGGTACCCTCGATAATGTGGATGTGACAATCAACGGTGCTATTACGATGCATGCCGGTACTGGTGTTGGCTTGCTGGCAGGCCGGTCTATGGGTATCATCAAGAATTGTGATGTCCGCGCAAATCAGTCGGTTTCTCTTCAGGCGAATTATGCCGGCGGTGCTGTGGGCGAACTGGATGGCACTGTGACAGACTGCTCCGTTATTATTAAGGGTGAATATCAAACGACAGCTTCCAACTGCGGTGGCTTTGCCGGTGTTGTTGCTGGCAAAACGAAGGCCAGTGTACGCAATGTTACCATAAAGGTGGATGGCGAGTTTAAGGTGTCTGACCAGAGTGGCATTATTCCCGAGGTTGGAGGCTTTGCGGGCGCTATTAATTATGGCCGGTATACCAATATTTCTGTTGCCCTGAATGGGGCCATTTCTGGGTCGGAGAAGATGACTGCCGGCGGTTTGGCCGCTGTGACCCATAGCAGCGAATTTGACGGCGTTTCTGTTTCCATATCCGGTGTTTTGCGGGGTAAAGTGACGGCCGGACTCATTGGCAATGTTAGTAACTCTGTAATCGGCAACAGCTCTGTTGCTGTCAGCGGCACTATTGATGGTGCTGATGGCGCGGCAGGTCTGGTATCGGTGTTGGCCGTTGACAGCTCGGTCAGTGGTACAGTGGTGAATCTGAACGGTGGTAAGGTGCTTTCCAACGCAGGAAAGGCATCCGGCTTCATCGGGGATGCTCAGGGTGTTTGCACCGGCTGTGAAGTCCGGCTTCAGAATGGCACTATCAGTGGTGCGCAGGCTTCCGGCTTTGCCAATCTGGTTTCCGGTGAGGTCAGCGGTTACTGTGCTGTAACCGGAATGGGTTCTATTTTTGGCTCTGGTGAGGCTGCTGGTTTTGCGATTCAAGTGTCCGGCACGGTTGCTGCCGGTCGGGTTACCCCCGCAAATGCTCACAAACCCGAGGGCTACTGGCAGAATTCCAACAATGCGCTGTGGGTCCGCGGCAACACAGCCGCAGGCTTTGCGGTGACCCTGCAGCAGAGTGCGTCTGTTCGTAACTGTGATGTTCTTTGCTCCATCGAGGGATCCAAGGCGGCTGGTTTTGCCTACACCAACAAGGGCAGTATTGACGGCTGCATCGCCAATGTGACGATGAGCAGTGGTCATGCGTTTGTTAAGGATAATTCCGGCAGCGTCAAAAACTGCTACGGATGGTATGGCGACGGCGCGGCATCCAATTCTACGCTGGTACCTACCAACGGCGGCTACACCAGCTGCTACTTCGTGGATATCGATATTAACGAGGAAAAGAATCCCTCTGCCAAGAGCGTAGCGCTGTTTGACCATCAGGGTAATTACACTACGATGCGTCCCTCGGAGTTGACCTCTGCCTTCGGTAAACTCAATGGCGACACTGTTGGCAAATGGTACATCCCCGGTACCTACGCAGGTTATCCCTACTCCCAAACCGGTGGATACCCCTTCCCGATGCTCCGTGAGCATTGCGGCGACTGGTCTGCCGCTACGGTGTATTTCTACGGTGTGGTATACTATGAGGGATATCAGGATTCCTCCTATAAGTTCCATGTTGTAGAGCTGTCTACTGCCGAAGAGGGCGAAATCGGTTCCTCCTTCTACTGGACAGATGGAAAGACTCAGGGCAGCAATTGCTTTGATAACTCCGGTGTGATTACTTCCGCGGGATATCTCCTGTTCTGCAAGGGCGGCTCGGATCCCTTTGGAGGCAATTTGATTGGTCAGCCGTTTACGGACACGGATATAATTCAAAACACCATCAATTCTATGGCTGATAGCGCCGTCTATGAGGTCTATCAGCTGAACACTACGGAAAAGTTTTCCTTTGTAAGTATGGGTCAGACAGTGGATGTGTATCCTTATTATGCGGATGCCATCGGCGTGTCCGGCACCTACCAAATCCGTACACCTTATCAGTTGGCACACATCAACAAAGTGGCTGCCAATTTTAGCCAGACCTGCGATATTACACTTTCCGGTGATTTCAATACAGTGGAATCCGGTGTGGTATCTAGTGGTGCGTCCATCGGTGCAGGCTACGCCTACAACGGCAACGGCTACACCATTAACGCCACTAAGGCGGATAATACCTGGATTCGCACTCTGAGCGGTACACTGCAAAGTGTTGAAATTGTCGTCGGCGGTCTGAGCAGCGAACTGATTGCCGATGTCAGATCCAATGGTGTGGTGTCCGATGTTTCGCTGATTCTGCAGGAGAATATGCCCTCCAGAGGCGCTTTCTTCGGTGCGACCAGCGGCAAAATTGATATCCGTTCTCTGTACATCCATGCAACCGTTATGGAAGGTAAGCTGGTCAATGGAATCAATGGTGGCTCTTTCAACATTAATCTCATTGAGGCAAAAGCCTCCGGATCTACGGTGGAAACGCTGTTCGGTGATATCACCGGCGGTGTGGTCAGCGGTAATACCATTGATTTGAGCAAGGCGAACATCCGTCGCTATTTGTTCAACTCCGTTACTGAAGGAGCCACGCTGAAAGACTTTGCCGTGTCGGCGGACAGCTTGCGTTATAGCTTAATTGGCACCTTGACCGGTACTGTGGATGGCATTTCAGTGGAAACCGACAACGCAACCATCGGTTCCGATAGCGGCGTGCTGATTAGTACGGTCAAGCAGGGTGTGGATTCCACCGGTAACACCATTGCAAATGTGATTCGCAACTGCAAAGTTTCCATTACCACAGTCAATGTGACTGCGGACTGCTTCGGCTCTATCACCGGCACTTTGCCTGCCAGCGCTATCGTCAGCAATTGTGAGGTTGCAATCGATACCATCAAGTTTGACGGAAGCACTGTGGGCGGTATGATTGGTGTCAATCAGGGTGCCCTGACGGACAACATTGTTGACGTGGGTATTGCAGCTTGGGATGTGAGCGTTGCTGGTGGTCTGGCGGGCAGCAGCAATGGTATTATTTCCGGTAATATGGTTGATGTGGATATTCGCTATACCCAGACCCAGCAGGAGCGCGCCAATGCTGTCATCGGCGGTCTGGTTGGTCAGGTTGATGGTGGTAGTATCTCTGGCAAGGCTGATGCTGTTACCGTCACCGGCAACATTGAACTGCTTGAGGAGCGGGTGAACACCGCTAACCGTCGCTATGTGGTCGGTGGTGTAATCGGAAAGGACAGCGGTACTGCTGTTGCAACTTATTCCAATCTTCATGCAAATGTCGCTGTTGACGATGCATGGAAAAGTATTCCCGACGACAGTATGGAGGATTTGGCACAGAAGGGACCTGTTGGAATGTTCGTAGGTCACATCGGTAAGGGTAATTTCAAAAACTGCTCCAACTCTGCTGCCAATTCAATCTATGAGTTTGCAGGAGAAATCACTTGCATTTGGGTGGAAACCAAAAACAGCAACTGGTTTAGTCATGGTAGTTACAACTCCGGCGCGCTGACTTTTGAAATGGATGCTTCGGAGCGCATCTCCCATGTGGCTGCTGCCAATGGTTTCGCCGCCCTTGTCAACGGTCAGCGGTACAAGAGTTTTGCGGCAAAGCTGGATGGCTGCACTTATGTTCGCAACAATCAGAAATATCAGCAGATTATCAATACACGTTTCTATCTGTTCACCGCTGAGGCGGATGCAGGACAGAACAATGCTGTGTTTACTTTTGAATATGCCGCCCAGAACAGTATGTCTTCCGTTGTGGGTTAAGAAAGGAGTGCCGACAGTTATGAATAGAATAAAACGCAAAATTGCTTCCAGTGCCGGTGCTTCCATGCTGCTGGCGGTGGTATTTATGCTGTTTTGCGTGCTGGTGGGCGGTACTGTTTTGGCCGCCTCCGCCGCCAACGGCTACCGGATGAACCGGATGTCTGACAGTCAGGTCTACTTGAATCAGCGGTCGGCTGCTATGCTGATTGCTTCGGAATTGAGGACCGCCGATGATACGCAGCTGCGTGTCACCATCACGAATATCAGCCGCACGGTTCAACCGGTGAAGATTGAACGTGACGGCAAGGTTACTAACAGTGGCAGTGCCACCACAGTACATACCGTCGCGATTCAGTTCCCCAAGGGGCTGGAGATGACCGCTGTGCAGAGAGTGATGATGGAAACTGCCGTCTGGCAGTATTTGAAGGATGCCGGTATTACCGACACCGACGATGTTTCTTTGATTAACTTCTGCTATGTCGATGACGGCGAAGTGAAAACTGTGACCGATATGGATCAGTTCTGGTATCAGTATAAGCTCAATAGCAACGAGGCTTTTGATGGTTCTCTGGATATCAGCGGCGAATACGCAGGTCAAACCTTTGTGTCCCAGGAGGTCTTTTTTGCCGGCGGAGAAGGGGAGGATTTGTACGATTTTTCCTTCGGATTTGGTGAAAACAGTCACATCAACGTGAATGTGGATGCGTCCTTCTCTGAGAAAACGCCCATGAACAGTTCCTATGTCGTTGCCTACGAGGACAGTGATACCGGTTATGCCCGTGTCAGTACGGTATCCACCCAGACGGCTATTATTTGGGGTGCCCCGATTGTCGAGAAAGGAGGCGACTGATAATGTCTAAGCTGCTTCAGAAGCTGAGTTCCAAGTCCGGTGAAACTCTTGTTGAGACCCTCTTTGCAATTATGATTTTTACACTTGCTTCTGTTGCCATGTACTCTATGGTTACCTGCGCTTTGTCAATTAGTGAAAGAGTAAAGGCTGCGGACATGGCTAATCAGTCCCAGATGATTGTTGCTGAACGGGCTGAGGGAGAAGGAAAATCCGCTTCCATCACCATTAAGCTGAACGATACCCCTGTGGGAATCAGTGGCCAGGAGATGGACGAAGTGCCGGTCAACATCTATGGCGGTGAGGACGGCGAGCTGTATGCCTACTACGTTGACGGTTCTGCACCGTCGAAAGGAGGCAACGGATGATGTACTCCAGAGCAAAAGCCGGCTTTACCATGATTGAATTTCTGGTTGCTGTGGTTATTATGCTAATTTTGCTGGCGGGTATTGGCGTCGGTATGGAAACAGGCTCTAAGGTTTATCGCGATGCCGTTTTTGAATCCGATAGCGCCATGCTGGCTGACACTCTGAACAGCAGCTTGGGAGATCTTCTGCGATACAGCCAGAATGTTCGTGAGAATGGTGGTATCTTTCAGGACTCTCAGGGGAACAACCTGAATATTTATCAAGCTCCGTTTGTGTTTACCAATCTGGAGTACGGTGTTCAAGACGGTTATCTGTTCGTTTCCAAGGAAAGCGGCGGTAATGTTTTTGAAATCCGGAATTTGAGAAACTCGGAGATTGTGGAACTGGTGAATACCGGCGCATATCCCAATCTGACGGTTTCGAATTTTGAACTGGTGTATATTTCTCCGGAACGGGATTCCGGCGGTGATACCGGTTATGCTGAGATTTCCTATGTTATCAGCAACGTTAATAATCCGTCGCTGAGCAAACAAATCAATCTTGTCATTCGCTTTATGAACTGATAAAAACCGCTGTGCTTTGGCACAGCGGTTTTTGCATGGAGAAAGCTACAAGGGCACCCTTTCAGGTGCCCTTGTAATCATTTGGAATTGTAGGGTCAACGGGATTTATGCTTATTGTTTTGCCATACGGTCCAAATCCGGACGGAGGTGGAAACTAACAGAATTGCCACAGCCATGACGCCTGCAATGGCGGCGGTGTGCATGCCCTGCGTTATGAACAAATCCGTTTGTCCCTGCACCGCATGCCGCATGGTATAGTACACACCGGCACCGGGAATCAACGGGAAAATGCCGACAACCAGATGACTGATGGCAGGACACTTTCGAATCCGGGCCATGGTTTCCGCACATGCAGCGGAGAAGAGTGTGGCCCAGAAATATCCGATTAAATCACTGCCGGTGAAGCGAAGAATCAAGCTGTAAACCAGCCAGGTCAGAACTCCACCAAGGGTGCAGAACAACACACCCCATCCGTGAATGTTGAAAAGAATACAGAATCCAAAACAGCCAATGAAGCATGGAATCAGACTGGCAAGTATACCAATTCCTGAACTTCCGCTGACTGGAGGACCCCATAGAAATGCGGCGGTGTTCCATGCGGCTGCGGTGCCAAGAGCGATGGCGGCGGCAATCAAAAGGACCTGAACAATCCGGTTGGTGCCGGAATTGGTGTCGCCGAAAATGATATCACGCATGGCGTTTGTGAACAGCAATCCGGGCACCAGAATCATCAGCGCGCCAATCGTGACCATATCCGGAGCATCGGCGATTCCAACGGCGCTGAGCGCATATGCCAGCAAGGCCATGGGAAAAGCCGCGGCAATGGTGCGAAAAAACTGATTGGCCTTCATTCTATCCATTACACGGTTGATTGTACCGACCAGAAGTCCGCACAGTCCGCCACAGAAACCATCAATCAAACTGCCGCCGAACACCATGGCATAGCCAAATGCGCCCAGAAAACTGCCCAGAAGATAAATCAGAAGGGAATAGCTGCGCTTGTGGGAGCAAATATGCTCCAGTTCTGCTTTGGCTACGGCAGGATCTGGCTTTTCAGCGCAGATTTTGCGGCTTAATCCGGCTAAACGATCCACACTATCGATGTCATTACCATGGTAGCCGATGCGCCGCATACGGGTTTTGGGTCTGCCGTCGGCAGTTTCAATGCTGACGGTCAAACAGTTGGGAATGGCGAATACCTCAGCCTGTATGCCGTAGGCTTCCAGTACACGGCTGACACTTTCCTCCACACGGAATGTCTCCGCTCCGCACATGGCAAGCTCGTAACCTAAATCCGTGGACAAATCCAGCAGGTTATTATAATCCATTGTTAGTACCTCAGTTTTCTTAGGCTGCATAAGAGGCGAAGAGATCCATGACCTCCTGTCGGCTGTATGTGCCTTCATGAATCAGCAGGATTCTGCCATTTTTGCCGATGACCACCGTGGTTGGGAAAGAATCCAGTCCAAAACCCTCGCGAAGATGGATGGTATCGCTCAGCATGGGAAAAGACAGTCCCATCTCGGTCTTAAGCTGTGTGATGGCATCCGGCGCATCAAAGGGATTGATGGTCAGAAGCTGGACTGTGCTGCCGTAGGTTGCATAACCTTCCTCAAAGTAGGGGAATTCAGCCTTGCAGGGCTGACAGTCCACATACCAGAAGTTGAGAATGACTGCATTTTTATCCTGAAGGAGTTGGGAAAGTGTGTAGCTTTTACCATCCGTGTCCGTCAGGGTAAAATCCCCCATAAGGCTGCCGGTCTTGTATTGGGCTTGACTATGGTCGGTAGAGTCGATGACAGGAATGGAAATTAAGGTTATATTTGCGGTCAAACTGCGGAATGTGTAGCTGTCGCGGCAGTCATAGCCGGACGGCAGGGTTGACAGGACAACCCGGTAGGTACTGCCGGGTACCAAAGTGATGGTTGCTTTTCCTTTGCTGTCGGTGACTGCGGTACCGGCAGGAATATCTGCTTCGTTTACATATACGCTGACAGTAACACCGCTGACGCTGACACCTTTTTTGCCGCGAATAGTGACTGCAAAATCTACGGGCTTTTTTGGATCCTGGGTACCGCAGCGGGTACAGAGGTAGTTTTTATCGTAGTTGTGTCCCAGTGACGCACCGTTAATGGTGGTGCAGACTGTGCATGTGCTGGGGAACTCGCAGGTGGCATCGGTATAGTGATGTCCGGAGGGAGACAGGGATTCGGTGTAAATGTCGCCACAGCTACTGCAGGTGTAGGTTATGCTGCCGGAAACCGTGCATGTGGGAGTAGTCTGGCTGGTCGCTTGATAAGCATGTATACAGTCGGGAGATGTGGGCGCAGCGGCATCGCACCGGCTGCATTTGCCGTTGATAAAATCATGGCCCAATGCGCCTTCTCCGTTGGCCTGGCAATGACTGCATACTTCTCCGACAGTACAGGAGGGAGCGGAGAAAGAATGACCCTTGGAAGGCAGGGTGACGGTCAGTGCTTCGCCGCAGAGTGTGCAGGCAGATTCGACATATCCGCCTTCGGTACAGGTGCTTTCCACGGAAATGACGGTTCCCATCCGGTGATTACAAGCTGTGGGAATGGTGGTGGGAGTATCGGTGGATGGAGGAGCGGTTGTGGGCGTGGATGAATCAGGCTGACAGGCGGTTGTAATCAGCATGACGATGAATAACAGTAAACAGATTCTTTTTTTCATAAGTGTTCCTGACAGGTATTCTATATAATCTGGAATTAGCCTAAATGATAATCCCGAGTCGTTATCATATCACAGCTATGGTCGATACGCAAGAGTGGACGTAATAACAGCCGGTCAAACTGACCGGCTGAATATTTGCGCGGGAGAGGCATATTATTGAGAGAGGAACCGCTTGATAGCTTCCAGCGTTTCGTCGCTGATGACATGTTCAATCCGGCAGGCATCTTCCGCAGCGATGGTTTCCTCTACACCGATGGTGGTGAGCAGCCGGGTCAGAACGGTATGGCGCTCGAATATCAAAGCGGCGGCTTCAATGCCTTTGTCAGTGAGGGTCAGGAAACCGTCGGTATCGGTGGTGACGTAGCCGCCTTGCTTCAGAAGCCCCACAGCACGGCTGACACTGGGCTTGGAATAGCCCATATGTTCCGCTACATCGATACTGCGGACGCTGTTGCTGCGTTGGGTGAGCAGGTAGATGGTTTCCAGATACATTTCGGCGGATTCATGTAAAGCCATGGGGATCCTCCTTGGTGATTTTTATTAAAGATAGTATACCATAGGTCAAAGGGTTTTGCAATAGTGACGATTTCGTCAAAAAGATGAAATAATTGCTAAAAATGGGTTGACAAATTGAATTTGAAAAGGTAATATATCTGTGGTTAGCGAAGGCTAATCAATATTATAGGCAGTCGGTTAGCCGTGCCTAATCGGAAAGCAGGTGAAGCGTATGGATCTCAGAAGTGCAGAAGAAGGTAAGGAATACATTATTCGTGCCATCGAAACCGATGACGAAGAACTAAACGCTTTTCTGTTCTCTCTCGGCTGTTACAGCGGTGAGCCTATCACCGTGGTTGCCAGACGGAAAAAGAATCTGACTGTGTCCATCAAGGACGGCAGGTACAATATTGACGATCAGCTTGCGGAGGCCATCCGCATCTGAACGGGAGGACGGCCGGTCAGGTCGTTTTCTTAGCTGTTTGGTTAGCGGGGACTAACTGCACGCTTACCATCCATTCTTTGGTGTGTGAGGATATACCATTTTTTCAGGAGGTCCATTATGAGAATTGCTTTGACAGGCAATCCCAACAGCGGTAAAACCACCATGTTTAATGCCTTGACCGGCAGAAATGAGAAGGTCGGCAACTGGGCGGGTGTGACTGTTGAGAGAAAAGAACATCCCATCAAAAAGAGTTATTACGGCAGCTCTGAGGAACTGATTGCCGTGGATTTGCCCGGTGCCTATTCCATGTCCCCCTTTACATCTGAGGAAAGCATCACCAGCGCCTATGTGAAGAATGAAAACCCGGATGTCATCATTAACATTGTGGATGCCACCAATCTCAGTCGCAGCCTGTTCTTTACGACGCAGCTGCTGGAGTTGGGAATTCCCGTTGTTGTGGCGCTGAACAAGGCAGACATTAACGAGAAAAAGAAAACGGATATCGATACCAAGGCGCTGTCTGACAAGTTGGGCTGTCCTGTGATGGAAACAGTTTCCACCAGTGCGGAAGGACTGAAGGAGGTTGTGGCCAAGGCGGTTCAACGCAAGGGTTGCGGGCAAAAAGCTCCCTATCTTCAGGGAAATATCGATTTGACGGATAAGAAATCCGTGGAAGCTGCCGACCGGAAACGGTTTGAATTCGTCAATAAGGTGGTTTCTCAGGTAGAGAAGCGCACGGTTAAAACCAGAGATAGAAATGCTCAGGATACAATTGATGCGGTGCTGACGAACCCTGTGGGTGGTCTGGTTATTTTCGCCGCTGTGATGTTCCTTGTGTTCCAGATTTCTCAGGCGTGGGTTGGCCCGTGGATTGCGGACTACCTGTGCGGCTGGATTGACATGTTCAAGGAATGGGTCGGCAGTCTGCTGGCAGGCGGAAATGAATTCCTTGTCGCCTTGCTGACGGAAGGCGTTATCGGTGGCGTCAGCGCTGTCGTAGGATTCCTTCCTCTGGTTATGGTCATGTATTTTATGATTTCCCTGCTGGAAGATTGCGGTTACATGGCCCGTGCGACCGTAGTTCTGGATCCTATCTTTAAGAAGGTTGGTCTGTCCGGTAAGTCTGTGATTCCTTTTATCATCGGCACCGGCTGCGCCATCCCCGGCGTCATGGCCGCCCGCACAATTCGCAACGAGCGGGAGCGCAATGCTACCGCAATGCTGGCCCCCTTCATGCCCTGCGGCGCAAAGCTTCCGGTTATCGCGCTGTTCGCCGGTGCGTTCTTCGGTGATGCCAGCTGGGTCGGCACGCTGATGTATTTTGTGGGCATTGTTCTGATTCTTCTGTGTTCACTGCTTGTGAACAAAATCGCCGGCCACAAGAACCGGAAGTCTTTCTTCATCATTGAACTGCCGGAGTACAAGGCACCTTCCCTGAAACGGGCGTTCATGGATATGCTCAGTCGTGGTTGGGCATACATTGTCAAGGCAGGTACCATTATTCTGCTGTGCAATGCCGTGGTATTTATCATGCAGTCTTTCAACTGGAGCTTCCAGCTGGTTGAGGAGGGGGCAGAGTCCACTTCCATCCTCGCCTCCATTGCAGGCCCTGTTGCGGTGGTGCTGATTCCTGTCATCGGTATTAAAGCATGGCAATTGGCAGCTGCCGCAATCACCGGCTTCATTGCCAAGGAAAACGTGGTAGGTACGTTGGCTGTTTGTTACGGCATCTCCAATCTGATTGACACCGAGGCTCTGGAAATGGCTGAAGGTGCTGGTGCTGAGGTGGCTCTGGCATTCAAAATCACTCAGGTCGCGGCGCTGGCTTATCTGATGTTTAATCTGTTTACACCGCCCTGCTTTGCGGCTATTGGCGCCATGAATGCCGAAATCAAAAATAAAAAGTGGCTCTGGGGCGGCATTGCCCTTCAGCTGGGTGTGGGTTACACCATTGGTTATCTGGTCTACACCATTGGAAGCCTGATTGTGGGCGACACGCTGGCGGTGGTTCCCACTGTTTGCGGCGGTGCTGCTGTGGCTGTGATGGCTATGATTGTGGTATTCCTGTGCTGCCGTTCCAGTAAGGCAGTCAAGGCTGAGTACGCCCTGAGCGGAAAGAAATGATTATGAAAAACTTTATTATTATTGCAATTCTTGTACTGATTCTTGGCGGAGCGGCATTATACATCTACAAAGCCAAAAAAAGTGGCAGAAAGTGCATCGGCTGTCCGGACAGCAAGAACTGCGCCGGTAACTGTGGCGGCTGCAGCTGCGGCTGCCAGCATGACAAGTAAACCTCTCTACTTCCATATATGTGCAAAACCACCTCTCCGGCAGGAGAGGTGGTTTTGTATATGAAGTGTCAGAGCTTATTTGCGGTGGCTTTGATGATTTGGCGAAATGCATCGTTGATTTGGCACATGTATTCCGGCTTACCGGAAAAGGTGCCGGTCTCCGCATGAATGACAGCCGCACAGTTTAAGCAGGTGCTGCGTATTTCGCAATTCACACAATCGGGACATAGACGAATCTGTGCTGTTTTGACCCGCAATTCCTCCCACGCACCGGGGAAGCCCTGTGTGATGGGGGCACTCTGCGGTTCATTCATCATGCCGCAGGGAGTCATTGTGCCGTTCCATGCAACCCAGAACTGGCTGCGTCCAGCCAGACATTGGATGGTCTCGCCTACGCCCATATCGCACTCGGAGGAAGGAGGCGCGGACAGGTTCTTTGCGTATCGCTTGATGGCGTCATCGCCCTCACGATAGCGGATATCCTCCATCAACAATCGGGCGGCCTGTTCTGGGGGCAGTCTCGAGTAATCACTACAGCTGTCACATACACCACGACGAACAGGGGGGAAGCAATAGGCAGTCATGCGCAGAGAAAGTCCTAGTTTGGATGCGAACTCCTCGATGGCGAACCACTGATCAGCATTTTCAGGGGTCATGGTGGTGTTCAGATGGACAAGGATTCCTTCCTTTATCAGCCATTGGATTCCATCAACCATTTTTTCGTAGGCGTTGGGGTCACCGCAGAGGGCTTCGTAATCTCCGGGACAGGTACCATAGACGGTGACATTAACTTGAGCAGGGGGTAGCCGATGCCACAGTTCCCTGATGGCAGGGGTCAGATTGGTTCCGTTGGTATTGATGGTCAGAGACAGTCCCATACCGGAAAGGGCTTCGTAAAGCACAGTAAAGTCTTTTCTCAGAGTGGGTTCTCCGCCGGTAAGAAGCAGGAATACCATTCCGGCAGCTACTGCGGATTGTGCCAAATCCAGCCATTGCTCAGTGGTGAGTTCCTGCCCCAGAGGAGCCATCTGCTCCGGCGTCATACGGACATAGCACATTTTACAACGCAGGTTACATCTGGGCGTTAACTCAAAAATGCCGCTGGCCGGAATACCCAGAAGAGCGCATCTGCGAGTAATGGCCTTTTTTATATCTGCGCTTGTTTCCGGTTTCATAAGGAAGCCTCCTTTCCTGATACGGCATCTATTCTGCTATGGAATCAATGATTGTCCGGACGAAAAGACAGGCCAACCCGCATCCGTTTCCATCAATCGGAATGGGATAAATGCGCAGCCAGCCCTCTATACACAATATGTCATTGAGATAATTAATCAGATTACGGTCGTAGCCCAATTTTTCATCTACACTATTATAAATCTTTAATCCTATAATTGCAAGCATTTTTAAGTAAAACTTGAACCATACCGGTGGGAATGAGAGCGTATTCCAATGCGCATATTCCTGAGTCGGGCGTATACAATTAACACTAACATATGATACAGGATATATGGATTGACAGGAAAAACGGTTGAGTGGTATAATCAAATAGTATTGGGGGGATTTGAATTGGAACAAAATGAAGCAGGAAGCATGCAGGGCATTATGCTGATTTCTGTCGGAGTTATAGTACTCCTTCTGATAATTGCAATGGCAGTTTATTCTTTCCAACGGCAGGAAAACTCGAATCCGGCCGATGACTCCAATCCTTCGGATAATACCTCTCAAACAGATCCTTCCTCCCGGCCGGATAATCCGGAGCCGGATGATTACGCGAAAGAGGTGGCTCTCCGTCAGCCGGATAAGAAAACATATTTATCCTGCGACTCCGTTGCGGTTTACTCCGGTGCGTTCCTTGAAAACGGCTCTGACGAGCCAGTCGAGAATGTGGCGTCTATGCTGATTACAAACCATTCCGGAAGATTTCTGGAATATGCCAAGCTGACCTATGAAATCGATGGCAGGACGGCATTCTTTGTGGTTACAGGTTTGCACGACGGACAATCTGCCTGGGTATTGGAAAGCACGGGTATGAGCGTAAATGCTGAATCCAGATATGTTTATGTTGATGCTGTGACGTCTTATTTGGAACATGTGGTGCGTTCGGCGGAGGAGTTGGAAATTACCTACGTCAGAAATATGCTCAAGGTGACCAATATAGCTGACCGGACACTGGAAAACGTAACCGTATACTATAAAGTCGTTGATGAGGACAGCCATTACCTTGGCGGCATCACTTATGTGGTCAATTTTGGCTCCATGGCCCCCGGCGATTCGGTTGAAAAAATCGCAGGACATTATCAGGAGAACCGGACTGTGATTGTTCGCGTTGGATGGCAGGAAGCCAATCCGTAGATTCTACGTCTGCAACTGTCAGCTTCGTTTTGTGTATTTGTGCAGAATTCGAAAGAATACGAAAACTGTGAAATGCGCTGGATGATGACATCCTGATGATAGCAATGGCGGACTTTGTGCCGGCGATTAGATTATTCCCGCCGGCAAAGTATCCTTCCCTGACGTTGCAGATTGAAATTCGGGCTCTTTTACAACTTTGGATTACTGCCTTTTCAGGTAGATATGAATCGCGTTTATGGTTCGCTGACAATCCGGCAGCGAACCATTTTCTACATTTTGACCAGTTTTTGAAAAATGATTTTATGAGGTTTGCTAGTGGAATTTGGAAGAAATATACTGGAAAATTGATTGAAAATATAGTAATATAAATAAATACCCCCGGTTAATAGGGGCTTGGAAGGAGATTGACACATGAAAAAGATGACGAAACGTTTGTTGCTGGTCGCCCTTTGCCTGCTGTTGCTGGTGACAGTGGTGCCGGCACCTGCTGATGCGGCAGAGGCTTACAGCACACTTCCGCAGCAGCACTACGGCGATTACCTGACACTTAATATGGTCTACGATGCCAGCGATTGTTACAGCATACAGGGCGTGTGTACGGACAATACATACACCTACTGTGCTAAAATCAACGGCAACGACACCAACGCCTTTGTGATGCGTATTGCCAAGAGCGATGGTTCAAAGACCTATATGACCAACGCTTCCACGGGCACCAATTATTTCAGTAATTTGGGTCATGCCAATGCGCTGGATACGGTGGCTATCAATGGTAAGCAGCAGCTGTTTGTTACCGGTGGCGCTACGCTGGTTCGACTGATTATCAACGGCACCACCTTGACCACCGCCGGTACTTACACCGCTACCTACAACGGTGCGACTGCCAGTATGACTGCTGCCCAGATTATGTCTGCCAGCAATACCGAGGTTAAGATTCTGGTCAAGAGTGGCCGCACTCTGTATACCGGTACGCTCGATCCCACCGCATCCAGCGGTAATATTGAACTGACAAAACTGTGCACCCTGAATGTTTCCGAAATCCGGATAAAGGGTAGCGTTATTGATTTCTCTACGTTTACCCAGCAGGGCTTCGATTACCACGACGGCAAGGTGTTCCTGCCCCTTAGCGGTAACGCCTATGTTGAGACCATCAACTACAGTATTGTCGCGGTGTATGATCTGGAAGGCGCCGCAGGTGACCTGAGAAACGACCCCAGTCTGTCTTTTCGTGTTATCAGTGGTAACTATTCCGGCTTGTTTGAAATCGAGGACGTGGCTGTTTGTCCCATGACCGGTCAGCTTTACTTCAGTGTGCAGCGCCGGAAAACTGCCTCGGACACCGACTATGATGCCGTGAGCTATTTCTACGGCTATACCTACAATCCCTCTATGAGTACCACCAGCGCCGACGATTTCCGTTGGGAAACCATTGACAATGAACTGGTTTCTGTTACCGATGGCGGTAACGTGTTCAACCGGGCAGAGCGTTTCCATGGCGACATCAACAATAACGTCATGAGTCAGTCCATCTTCAGCTTGAGCCGCGCGGTGGTTCTGAAGCATGATGTGCCATGGGTGGTGGAGTGGAAGTCTTCGGGCAGCTTTGGCGGCGGTGCTATGATGCTGGCAACCGAGCGCACTTATGGCGTTACTGATGCGGCGTACCTGTTCCGGTTTAAGGAAAGCCGTTTCATTGCCTTTGGTGCGTGGGATGGCACAAAGCACAACAACTACGGTCTGACGCTGTCCGATTACGGCATTGATGGTACGGCAGAGCATGTCTACCGGTTGACCAATAAAATCGCTTCCGATGGCTCTAACATGGTCTATCTGAGTGTAGATGGCGTGGAGCTGGGCGCGATGAACAACCACTACATCAATGCCACCGCTCAGAATACCACTTCTGACTGGCTTAATGGTCGTGACTTTACCTTCAGCTATATCGGTTCCTATGGTCACCCCATGGATTACGTGAATATGCCCTATTTGCAGGTTTGGGCAGACGGCATTCCTGAGGATAAGCCCGACAATTTCCGTTGGGAAACCACCGGTGACGCACTGACCTCTGCCACCGACAAGTATACACAGAACAACGCTACTATGTACAGAGGCTCTGTTGCTGATAGCGTTTACTCCAAGGCGGCTTACCGTCTGGACAATGAAATCGTGCTGATGCACGACCGCCCCTGGAGTGTGGAATGGCAGTCCGATGGCGGACTGACCGGCGGTACTTTCTTGTTGGCCTCCTCTGACGGCGGTAACACCCACGATGCACCCTTCCTGTTCCGCTACACCGACAGCGGCCTTCTGGCGCTGGGTTATCGCAACTCCGCAGGCCATCAGAATTTCGGCATTATGCTGTCTGACCATGGCATCGATGGTTCTGCCAGCCATGTCTACCGGTTGACCAACCGTATCGCTGCCGACGGCTCCAACATGGTCTATCTGTTTGTGGACGATGTGGAGATCGGCCCGATGAACAACTATTATCTGGGTATCAATTCTCAGGGAACTACTTCTGATTGGTTGAATGGTAAGGATTTGGTCTTTGATTATATCGGTAACTCCAGTTATTCCCTCAATGGTACTTTGGGTTACCTGGAGGTTCGTGAGAATCGGACGGCCCATACGGTCAAGTTTGTGAACCATGATGGTTCGCTGATTAGCTCCGGTGAGTATTACGTTGGTGAAATGCCGGAAGTTCCAGCCAGTCCCACCAAGGCTGCGACTGCCCAGTATACCTACACCTTTGCAGGTTGGGATAAGGACGTTGTTGCTGTGACTGGTGATGTAACCTATACTGCAACCTACACCGCAACCACCAACAAGTATACCATTACCTTTGTTAATGAGGATGGCAAGGTCATCAGCACCAATCAGGTTACTTATGGTCAGATGCCCACTGTACCTGCCAATCCCACCAAGGCTGCGACTGCCCAGTATGCCTACACCTTTGCAGGCTGGGATAAGGACGTTGTTGCTGTAACCGGTGATGCAACCTATACTGCAACCTACGCCGCAACCACCAACAAGTACACCATCACCTTTGTTAATGAGGATGGCAAGGTCATCAGCACCAATCAGGTTGCCTACGGTCAGATGCCCACCATTCCTGCTGATCCCACCAAAGCTGCGACTGCTGAGTTTACCTACACCTTTGCAGGTTGGGATAAGGATGTTGTTGCTGTAACCGGCGACGCAACCTATACTGCTACCTACACTGCAACGAAAATCAATGTTCCTGCTGTGGTTCCTACTTATCCCACCCTCGCCTTTGAGTCGGAGATTAAGTACAACGTTTATTTCACAGTGAAGAATCTGGATGGCGTCTCTCCGGAGGATATGGGACTTCTGATTTTTGATACCCGTGATTATGAGGGTACCATCGACAATGCCATCGATATTATTCCCGGCGCTGTGTACAGCAACGGTAATTACATGGCACGAACCAAAGGTATTTCCGCTAAGAATCTGGGCGACTTCGTATACTTCAAGGTCTATGCTAAATTGAGTGATGGCAGCTATGTGTACAGTGAAGTGCTGGGTTACAATGCGGTTGCCTATGCCAACACCATTCTCAATAAGACCACCAGCGCACAGAAGGACAAGGCACTGGTTGTGGCAATGCTGAATTACGGTGCTGCTGCTCAGGTATACTTTGATTATAAGACAGATGCTCTGATGAACGCAGGCCTGAGTGCTGAGCAGCAGGCACTGGTTCAGGATTATGACGGTGCTATGGTCGAGGATATTGTTAATCCCGACGAGTCCAAGGTCGGGCAGTTTGTTATGAGCTCCGGCTACTCCAATATCCATCCCACCGTGTCCTTCCAGGGTGCGTTCTCCATCAACTACTACTTTACCCCCAAGTATACCCCTGCTGACGGTGTGACCTTCTACTACTGGACTGCTACGGACTACAAAAACGCGGATGTTTTGACTCCCGAAAATGCTACTGGTACTATCAAGATGACCTCCGATAACGGTGTGTACAACACCGCTGTTACCGGTATCTCTGCCAGACAGATTGACGAGACCGTCTACATTGCCGCTGTTTATCACTCCGCCACCACCGGTACCGCTTTCTACACCAGAGTAATCGCTTACAGTCTGGGTAATTATTGCGAAACCCTGGCGAATAACGGCAACGCCTTTGGTGCTGCCACGGCAGTCTATGGCTATTATGCAAAGCAGTATTTCTCCTAAGTTTTTTTAGAATTAGTTCACAGATACGATAAGATTTTCCATCCGGATATGTTATGATATTTCCACACGGTGGCGAGCAGTGAGGCTTGCTGATGCCGGGGAAGTATTTCCGGATGAGCCAACAGCGAAACCTGTGACAGACTGCGACGCAAGAAGAGAACAACAACGCAGCCCCGATGATTCGGGGCTGCGTTAGTTTGTTGGTGAGTTATTTGAGTTTCCAGGCTGGTTCACATTATCCCATGCAGGGCATATTCTATTATGTAGAAAGGAATGATGCTGATGTGTGCCATTGCCGGAATCCTTGGGCTGCCGGTTCAGAACGATGTCCTTGATAATATGCTGCAAACGATGCAGCGTCGGGGTCCTGACGCCAAAGGTCGTTACCTAAACGAGAATTGCGCTTTGCTCCATTCCCGTCTGGCTATCATCGATCCGGCGGGGGGCAGTCAGCCTATGGCACTGTTGTGGGGGACGGAGCGGTATGTTCTGGTCTACAACGGGGAGCTATACAATACCGCAGATTTGCGCCGCGAACTGGAGCAGTGGGGGCATCATTTCCTCGGTCACTCCGATACAGAAGTGGTGCTTCATGCTTACGCCCGCTGGGGAGAGAAATGCGTTGAGCGGTTCAACGGCATATTTGCCATTGCGGTATGGGAGGAACGGCGAAGACGGCTGTTTCTGGCGCGGGATCGGATTGGTGTAAAGCCGCTGTTTTACAAATTGCATGAGGGTGGTCTGCTGTTTGCGTCGGAAATTAAGACCATTTTGCGCTATCCTACTGTGCGTCCGGAATTGGATGGGGAAGGGGCAGCCCAGATTTTGCTGCTTGGACCCGGGCGAATTCCCGGTTCAGGTATTCTGAGGGGAATCTCTGAACTGGAGCCCGGTTGTCGTGGATACTATCAAGAAGGAAGCTTTCGCTGGGAGCGGTATTGGTGCTTGAAAGATCGGGAACACTCCGAGGATTTTGAAACTACGGTGGAACGGGTCCGGTGGCTGGTCAGCGACGCCATTCGGCGGCAGATGGTTTCGGATGTTCCAATCGGGTGTTTTCTCTCAGGTGGACTGGACAGCAGTATCATCTGTGCCATCTGTGCCGCAGAAAAGCCGAATCTGGATACGTTTTCTGTGGATTATCAGGACAATGACCGGTATTTTATGGCCGGAAAGTTTCAGCCGAATGCCGATGGGGATTACATCCGTCTGATGGAGCAGACCATTGGCAGCATCCATCACAGGACACTTCTGACACCTCAGGATTTGGTGAACCATCTGGAGGCTGCAACGGAAGCCAGAGATTTACCGGGTATGGCGGATGTGGATTTTTCATTGCTGGCATTTTGCAAGGACATTCGTCAGAATGTGAAAGTTGCGCTGTCGGGTGAGTGCGCCGATGAAATCTTTGGAGGATACCCATGGTATCGGGATCCGGCAGTTCGGGATGCGGACGGATTTCCGTGGGCACAGAATACAGCTCTGCGGATTGGTCTGATGCATCCGCGTTTGCAAACGGAAATCAACGGCGAGGAAATGGTTCGGGATTTATATGAGACCACTCTCCGTCAAAGCGATATTCTGCCTGATGCCCCGCCGTTGGAACGGCGTATGAAACAGATGGTGAATTTGAATTTCCGCTGGTTTATGCAGACTCTGTTGGACAGAAAGGACCGGATGAGCATGTATAATTCGCTGGAGGTGCGGGTGCCTTTCTGCGATTACCGGATTGCGGAGTATATGTATGGCGTGCCATGGGAGTACAAGGACTGGCAGGGCAGGGAAAAGGGGCTGCTGCGCAAAGCGATGGAGGGACTTCTGCCGGAACAGGTGCTGTACCGGAAAAAGAGTCCCTATCCCAAAACGCACCATCCGGCGTATCTGGCGCTGGTTCGGGGTAGGCTTGAGAAGCTTTTGAAGCTGGATGCGCCGGTATTTGAGCTGTTTGACAGGGAAGCGGTTCGGGGACTTCTGGGCAAAGAGCCGGTGTGGCCCTGGTACGGACAGCTCATGACGCTACCACAGACCTTCGCCTATATTCTGCAGGTGGATTACTGGCTCCGGCACAACAAAATCTCTGTGGTCTGATTGACGAATCTGGTGCTGTGTGCTAAAATATAGAAAACCCACGAAAGAGGTAGACCATATGAGAAAAACCAAAATTATTTGCACCATCGGTCCTGCCAGCGAGAATGAGCAGACCCTTACCGCAATGTGCAAGGCGGGCATGAACGTTGCCCGCTTGAACTTCTCCCACGGCACCCATGAGGAGCATAAAAAGAAAATCGATTTGATTAAGTCTGTTCGTGAAAAGCTGGACCTGCCCATTGCCATTATGCTGGACACCAAGGGTCCTGAGTACCGGATTGGCACGTTTGCTGACGGCAGTGTGGAGGTTGTGGTGGGTGAGACCTTCACCTTTACCACCGATGATATACAGGGTGACCAGAGTCGTGTGTCCGTCAATTACAAGGATTTGATTAAGAATCTGGCTGTTGGCGACCGGATTCTGGTGTGCAACGGTCTGGTGATTTTTGAAGTCAAAGAGCTGAAGGAAAATGATGCTGTTTGCGATGTTGTGGTTGGCGGTGTGCTGAGCAACCGCAAGAGTATGAGTTTCCCCAACAAGGTTATGCCCGGACCCTTCCTGTCGGAACAGGATAAGTCGGATTTGCTGTTTGGTATTGAGAATGATGTGGATTTCGTTGCGGCATCCTTTGTTTCCACCAAGGAAGATGTGGTGGAGCTGCGTGATTTCCTGAACGCACACGGCGGCAGAGAAATCGACATCATCGCAAAAATCGAAAATCGTTCCGGTGTGGACAATATCGAAGAAATCTGCGATGTCTGCGAGGGTATCATGATTGCCCGAGGCGATTTGGGCGTGGAAATTCCCTTCGTAGAGGTGCCTGCTGTCCAAAAGCTGCTGATTAGCAAGTGCCGGATGCTGGGCAAGCGAGTCATTACCGCCACCGAAATGCTGGAGTCTATGATTTACAATCCCCGTCCCACCCGTGCGGAGATTTCCGACGTTGCCAATGCCGTCTATGACGGCAGTTCCGCCATTATGCTCTCCGGTGAGTCTGCTGCCGGCAAGTACCCTGTGGAGGCGGTGCGCAATATGGCACAAATCGCCGAGTACACCGAGCAGCACACCAGCTACCGCAAGCGGTTCCTGACCTCTGAGTTCAAAATCAACAGCAATCTGGATGCTATTTCCCACGCCACCTGCGCCATGGCCATTGATGTGAATGCTAAGGGCATTGTGGTGTGTTCTGTGTCCGGTAAGACCGCTATGATGGTCAGCCGGTTCCGCAGTCCTGTGGACATCATCGGCATGACCACCATTCCCAAGGTTTGGAGAAAGCTGGGCTTAAGCTGGGGCGTGACGCCGGTGCTGACTGACGAGTTCCCCACTATGGATGTTATGTTCTATTACGCCATGAACAGCGCCAGACGTTATCTGCCTGTGAAGCGCGGTGACAATGTGGTTCTTACCGGTGGTCCCATCAACGGCAAGAGCGGCAACACCAACACGATTAAGGTTGAACAGATTTGATACTTTTTCGCCCTGCAGCGCAACTGCAGGGCTAATTTTTGGGATATTTTCGGCATTTTATCCACATGAAAATTTTTTTCCTTCGTGGTATAATATGGATGTTACCATGAAAGGAGCAAACAGGATGTATCAAATCGGTGATCGGGTAGTATACAGCAGCCACGGTGTCTGTCAGATTGTGGATGTGGAGGAGCAGATGGTGAACCGGAAGAAAATCCGGTACTTTGTCTTGCAGCCGGTGGATCAGAGCGGTGCCCGTTTCTATGTTCCGGCGGAGAATCCCACTGCCCTTGCCAAACTGCGTCCTGTGCTGGATAGAGAGGAACTGGAGCAGCTGCTTCGCTCCGATGCCATTCGGCAGGATTGCTGGATTGCAGATGAGAATCAGCGCAAGCAGCGGTATCGGGAGCTGATTGTCGGTGCGGATCGCCTGGAACTGCTGCAAATGATTCACACCCTTCACCTTCATAAAAAGCAGCAGAAAGAAGCCGGACGAAAGTTCCATTTGTGCGATGAGAACTTTCTTCGTGATGCGGAAAAGCTACTGAATGCTGAGTTTTCTCTGGTACTTGGAATCCAACCATCTGAGGTGGAGTCCTATATCCTTGCTGCCATGAAATAATCAAACCGCTCCGGAAATCCGGAGCGGTTTTCAGCTTATATCAGCATTTCCAGCAGTTGGGCAGGGGTGTCGGTGATGGCAATGGCGCCGGCGGCGCGCATGTCCTCCACGGTGCCGTAGCCCCAGCTTACGCCGATGGTGGGGATATTATGGACGGCGGCGCCGGTTACATCATAGGCGGTATCACCGACCATGACGACGTTCTGCACAGAACCGATTTTATCGAGAACATAGCCGATAACCTTGTCCTTGCTGTCCCGGGAGCTGTCCATGGAAGCGCCGCAAAGCATTTCAAAGTACTGTGCCAGTTCGAATTTCTCCACGATGGCGGTTGCCATGGATTCCGGCTTGGCGGTGGCGAGAATCAGCCGGTGTCCGGCGGCTTTCAGGTCGGAAAGCAATTCCTTGATGCCGTCGTAAGGAGTGTTCTCAAACATTCCCGTAGGTACGTAGCGGCTGCGGTAGATAGCAATGGCTTCTTCTACATCTTCGGGTTTGACACCAAAGCGCAGAAAACTGTCACGCAAAGGCGGTCCGACGAAAACACGCATTGTCTCCCGGTCCGGTACCGGCAACCCAAGACGTTCCAGAGCAAGAGCTGCGCAGTTGATAATGCCTTCGCCGGAGTCGGTAAGGGTTCCGTCCAAGTCAAACAAAATAGTTTTCATCTTGTATCCTCCCGTCAATTCAGGGATTCTCTCAGCTGTGTCACAAATGCATCCTGATCCAAAAGCTTGACCTTACGGCTAATCAGCTCGTCCAACTCAGTAACACGCCGGTTGTAGCATTTTTCGTAGAGCTTACAGTCCTTCCGGCAGTTCAAATCGCAATGGAGGGTATAGCGTTCCAGCGGATTGGCGCCGTTTTGGAATTCCTTCAGAATATCGGGCCCGTGGAACAGCTCCATGGTCCGATATATCAGGTGTTCGTCCTTTTTTTGCAGTTTGAGTGTCAGGTACCGCTTCAGGGCAATCAGCTGTCCTGCTGACTCGGATCCGGTAAGAGCAATCAGGTTATTCAGACAACGAACGACTTCGCTATGCCGACCCAAATCGTAGTAGATGTAGGCGAGGGTGGCGTTCATCAACGCAGCTTCTTCCTGCTCCGTCAGGTCGGCGGAGAGCCGCGCGCTATTGAGAAAGCCGTGCATATGGCGTACCCGATTTGCGATTTTGTCCATTTGCTCCAGATGCATCAGCAGCCCCAGCTTGTCCTGCATGGAGGCGGTGGAGGGGCAGCGCAGGGCGTTGATGGAATGGCGGTAATAGCGCTGGTCGTTGGTCCTGACGCACAGACGGTTGATGAAAATTTCACTGTAACCCGGTACCAGCACTTGACAGGTGGGAAAACCAAGAGTGGCATGGTTGCACACCAGAATCTCATGCCCCATGGCGCTGAAATAATCGATACATTCCCGCAACAGTGCCTTGTTACCGCTGCCGGTGAAGCCTGCGGCGGCATTGTAGGGAATGGAGGGAGTGCCGGTGAAGAATCGGGGAGATTTGGTCCATGTGCCGTAGGTGAATTCGTTGACAACATTGGTCAGGGAGGCACTCTCGGCTGCATGATAGGTCAGGTCATCAAAACGGGCGATGGTGTGAATACTGCGCCCTTGGAAAGTCTCGGTCAGGGCTCGCTCCAGCGCAATTTCAAAGATGGGATAAGCACCAAAGTGAGTGTGGTACTTGCCGGTTGCTTCATGGATGAAGCAGGCGCAGACCACCGGGTATTTCGTACCCAGTGAGCAGTCCTTGATGACAACTTTGAACCCCTTGCCGCGGACGTAAGTGATGATATCATATGCAGTTTCACACTGACGCAGCACTTCCTCGGGAACGTCGGGAGGGGTCAAATCCTTGAGGAGAATCTGGTTCTGGTGGTGACGCTCCACCACTTCGCTCAGCGCCTGTACGATGGCTTCCTCAGGGGAGTTACCGGCGGCACAGCCGTTGCTGCCATATATTCGCAGACGCATGTCATTGGGGAAACAGTCTGCCTGTCCGGTGGTGAGATTATAGCAGGAAATGCAGGGGACTTTACCTTGAGGATTGGTAAACTGACTCAGAAGTTCCTTCGGGGTCAGCTTAATGTTCAGAAAGTCGTCAAGACGCTGCGCCAGCTTTTTATAGCGCTCAGAGCTTTGACAGACCATAACTTCGGGTTCAACGGGGGTATATTTTGTTTCGTCGAAGGAGTAACTCCCGTCCTTTTGCATGCCAGGCGCGCCGGTGAAGCCAAGCTGCAGCCGCTCCATCAGTTCGCCGTAGCCGCTGGCTCTGGCAAATTCACGAGTCAAACCCTTGCCGTTGACGGTAAAGCTGGTGCCGGGAATGCTGACTGCCAACGCATGGCAAAAAGGTACGTTGGATTCAAACCAGGTTTCTACGGTTTCAATGCCATTCTCCTTGAGAATCTGTAGAATCTTTTCAACAGTTGCAACAGGACGTTCGTCCTTGAACTGGGCGTCGCGCAGAGTTTCGTTGATGTCCATAGTCTATTTCCTCTCAGTATGTATGACAATATTATATCAGTTGCGCTGCTTTCTGTCAAATAGAACGGGGGGAAAGGATTCGGTATGTTTCCAGTCTGCCGGACTGCTGGATATAGTGGCTGGAGTCCCCCGTTCCGACCAACAAAAAAGGACTGCCGAAGCAGTCCTTTTTATGTTGGTCGGAGTGTAATTATAGGGTTTCGGAAATATGAGTCATATCAATGTTTTTGGCGGTAGTCGACATGAGGTATTTATCGTTTAGATCATATATCCGCTAATATCATTCGACTTTCAGGTAAATCCGTTTGTAGTCTCATTGGTACTGTCAAATTGCACCTTGATTTGTTCATTTGCTTTTGCATCAAGGATTTTTACAAGTTTCAGATCTTCTTCCTTGATGCTAATTTCGGCAACGTCCTCTTTTTCTCCACATTGAGGAAAATTAACAAGCCAGTATCCTTCCACGCATTTAGGATGGCAAATCCAGCCAAACATACCCTTATGAACACCGTCTCTGGCGTATTTTTCTTTTTCTACAATTACTTGAACATTATCCATTTCCTCCATTTTACTTACCTCCGTAGGGCGTAGTCAGTCTAAGTTTTCCGTTAGGTTCTACCATCCAGCCAGTGATAAAGGAAACATCACCGGTTCCATCTTTTCTTGGAATCGTTACACGAATACTAATTCTTTGACCATTCCAGTTTAATTTACCCAGGGTGTAATTACCTGCGATATACTGCTCCCTTGGTTGCCGTTCGATTTCTGCCTGCAACCATCGTGCATCCTCTACAGTGTATCCCCATTCCATAAAAAGTTTCTCTTTGTTGTGTGTTTGAAAACCATTTGTGTTAAACAGATATGGATCGAATTTTCTGTAGTCGCTGTATGTAGATACATTCATCAGAACTACGAGATAATCAATTGCTTCTAATCTGCAATGACATTTTTCGTGCTGGGGGCAAAGCGGTGCGTTATCTCATGTGAACCAACATCCATCTAACTGGAGACACTCTAGGCAATGAAATATCCCGGCGGGTCACCCATTGTGGTGTATCCTCAGACTTTTGAACCAGCAATACACCGGTACATCGTTTATTGTACATTCCTTTTCTCTCCCTTGCAAGTAGCAAGAACAAAGTGTTCTTCTACAAGTAGGGAAAAATAAGCAAGAAGTTGCACACGAATGTGCAACTTCAAGAAAAATAAATGAAAAATGGGTAAACCCTACAAGGATTTACCCATGGTCGGAGTGTCGGGATTCGAACCCGAGGCCTCTTGGACCCGAACCAAGCGCGATACCAAACTTCGCCACACCCCGTTAGCTTAGCTATTATAATGAAATTTCCATCGGCTGTCAAGTCCTGACTGACGATTTATTTCTCAAACAGGCTTCCAACGAGAACGTTCTGGCACCTGCACCAGTCCATACACTTCGCTTTTTCCTTCCTATCACCAATATAGCCGTGGCTGATATTCTATCGCTGTTGAAATAAGACGGCAGACCATTGGCATTTAAGGAAATTTATGGTGGCCATAAAGAATTGTTGGATTACTTGATTTGTGAAAAATTATAAATAATGCTTGCATCTTGTAATGATTAATAGTATAATTATGGAAAGTAACCTGAGCAATTCTGTTATGACTGTGTATTCTCCTTGGATAGGCAATATTGGATTGGAAAGGAAGAAAATGTTATGAAAAAAGTGATTTCTTGGTTGCTGGTTCTTGTTATGACGGCGGCACTGGCTGTGGGCGGCACTCTGGCGTACCTGATGGATACGGATGAGGACGTCAACGTAATGACCGTCGGTAAGGTCAAAATCGAGCAGCTTGAGTACGAGCGTACTAATGTGGAGGACAAGGATGCAGATGCGAAGCTGCAGGAATTCCACGACAACAAGCCTCTTTACCCTGCAGTCACCAATGGTGACTGGAACACAGATGATGCCTGGGTGGATTTTAACCAGATCGGCAAAAACGATCAGGGCGGTATCTGGGATCCTGAAACCATCAATAACGAGCAGGACAAGATGGTGTTCGTAAAGAATAAGGGCGACTGGGATGCCTATGTCCGCTCTGTGTTTGCCTTTGAGGCCGGTAACTATGCCACTCTGGACGAGTTTTTGGGCTCGATGCACCTGAACCTGAACGACACGGACTGGACCTGGGAATGGAATGACACCGCCGTGCAGATTGGCGAAGCAAAGTACTTCATCGCAACCGCTACATACAACAAAGCTCTCAAGCCCGGTGAGCTGACCGAGGTCAGCCTGCTTCAGGTGGCGCTGGATTCCACTGCCAACAACGAGGATGTGGAGGGCTTTGGTGAGACCTATCAGATTCTTGTCAAGTCTCAGGCTGTACAGGCTGACGGCTTTGACTCTCCCAAGCAGGCTCTGAAAGAGGCCTTTGGTGATGTGCCTCCCGCTCCCTTTGATGATGACAACCCCATCATCGGTACCGATTTGAAGACCGCTCTGCATTATCTGAACGGCGATCGCAACGGCACTGTGCTGACGGACACTGTTACCAATGTTGTATTCGGTAATGCCGCCGACTACCCCGCCATCGTCAACGCCTACGAGGGTACTCTGGTGGATGTGGAGCAGGATGTTGATGTCAACGCTTACTATGTGGATGCCGGAAGTAGCTACACGGTCTATTTCCTTGCCAACGATGAAATCTACATGCCCAAGGACAGCACCGAGCTGTTCTACAGCATGGATGCGCTGCAGACGGTGGATACCGCTAATCTGAACACTTCTCGCACCGAAATTATGGATTCTCTGTTCTACGACTGCAAGAAGCTGACTAGCGTCACCGGCACCGGCAGCTGGGATACCTCCAATGTCAAGTCCATGGTGGATGCATTCCACAGCTGTGAGGTTCTGCCCAAGCTGGATGTTTCCAGCTGGGATGTGAGCAACGTGGAAAGCATGCTGAGAACGTTCCACTCTTGCTTGGCCATCACCGAGTTCACCGGCATTGAAAACTGGCGCATGACTTCCAATAAGGACGCTTGGTCCATGTTTGAAAGCTGCAAGGCTCTGGAGACCCTGAACGCCACCGACTGGGACATGGGTCAGGTGGAGACTATGCGCGGTATGTTCTACAACTGCTCCAATCTGAAGGGCGTTGAGGGCATCGGCACTTGGGATACCGGCAGCCTGCAGGTCACTTGGGATATGTTCGCTTACTGTACGGTACTGGAGACTCTGGAGGGTCTGGAAAACTGGAACATGAGCAATGCAACGAATTTGTGCGGTATGTTCCATCACTGCCCCACCTTGCAGGATGATGATGTTGAGGCAATCGAGGGTTGGGATGTTTCCAATGCGGAAGATATCAGCTGGCTGTTCAAGGGTGACACCGGACTGGTGAGTATCGACCTGAGTCAGTGGGATGTTTCCAATGTCAAGAAGTTTAACTCCATGTTCAGTGCTCAAAAACAAAATTCCGGTGAAATGAATCTGGTTTCTTTCGGCATTGAGAACTGGGATACCAGCAGTGCTACGCACATGGGCTGGATGTTCTTTGGCTGCGGCAAGATGACCAGCATTGATTTGAGCAACTGGAACGTCGATAATCTGATTCATGTGGGTCACATGTTTGCAGACTGCTTCAAGGTGGAAAGCATTAACTTCGACGGCTGGACAGCTCCCAACCTGCAGACCATCGATGCCATGTTCAATGACTGCAGAGCTTTGAAGGTCGTGGATATGTCTGACTTCACCATGGAAAGCTGTGTTGAGTTCTCTCAGACTTTCGAGGCCTGCTGGAGTCTGGAGAGAGTCATTGGTATGGAAAACTGGGATACCTCCAAAGGCTGCACCTTTGTTGAAATGTTCAACGGCTGCAGCTCTCTGAAGGAGCTGAACTGGTCCAACGTTGATACCGGAGCTGCTTATGATCGTTATGTAGACATGAACAACTCCTATTCCAATGCTTTCAAACCGACCTTTAACAACGTCAATTCTCTGGAGAAGCTGATTGTCGGCGCTAAGGTTGGCTACTATGGAAATACCAATGTGCCCGATGGCAACAAGGTGTCCGATTCCACCAGACTGGTGTTCCCCAATCCTGCGACGAAGGAAGGCTACATTGGCAGATGGAGAAATGTGGAGACCGGCGAGCTGTATGCTTCCGGAAAGGATATTCCTGAATTCGTCGCCGCTACCTATGTACCTGACTACATCCTCAGAGGCTCTACGATGAAAGAGGCTCTGCACTATTTGAATGCGGACCCCAAGGGTACGAAGATTACTGCCAAGGTTTCCAATATTACCTTCGGTCTGCGCAAGGACTATGAAGCAATCGCGAGCCAGTATACCGGTGCAGTGGTGAACGGCGGAGAGCAGGATGTACTTGCTTACGCTTACTATGTACCCAATGGCTCCAATTACGATATTTACGTGCTGTCCGAGGTTCCTATTTATGCACCGCCGAGTGCCAGGGACTTGTTCCGCAGTATGACAGCTTTGAAGACCGTGAATGGATCCAATCTGGATACCAGCCGGACGACCAATATGGATTATATGTTCCGTGATTGCACTGCTCTGCAATCTGTTAACAACTCCGACTGGAATACCTCCAATGTTACGACTATGTCGGGCTTGTTCTATAACTGCCCTGCACTTACCACTGTGGATGTTGCTGACTGGGATACCTCCAAAGTTACGACTATGTCCAGCCTGTTCTATAAGTGTGCGGCACTTACCAGCTTGGATGTCTCTAACTGGGATACCTCCGCAGTTATGTATATGACAAACATGTTCGCAAGCTGTAAGGCCCTTACCAGCCTGGATATCTCTGACTGGGATACCTCCGCAGTTACGAGCATGTCCGGTATGTTCAATACCTGTTCGACACTTAACGACCTGGATGTCTCTAACTGGGATACCTCCGCAGTTACAAATATGTCCACTATGTTCAGAGCTTGCACTGTGTTGACATCTGTTGATGTTTCTAACTGGAATACCTCCAATGTTACGAATATGGCAAGCATGTTCTATGACTGTAAAGCACTTACCAGTCTGGATGTATCGAAATGGAATACGGACAATGTAACGTCTATGGACAGTATGTTCCGTAATTGCTACATGTTGAAATCTGTTGATGTCTCTAAATGGAATACCTCCAAGGTTACGACAATGGCAAACATGTTCAATGGCTGTATGGTAATTAACGGTCTGGATGTCTCCGACTGGAATACCTCCGCAGTTACGAATATGTCGGGTACATTCGCCAGCTGTAAGGCATTGACCAGTCTGAATGTCGCTGACTGGGATACCTCCAAAGTTACGAACATGTCCAGCATGTTCAGCACCTGCTCGGTACTTACCAGTCTGGATGTTTCTGAGTGGGATACCTCCGCAGTTACAAATATGTCCAGCATGTTCGCCAGCTGTACGGTACTTACCAATCCGGATGTTTCTGACTGGGATACCTCCAAGGTTACTAATTCTATGGCAAGCATGTTCTCTAACTGTAAGGCGATTACCAGCCTGGATCTCTCTGGCTGGAATACCTCCGGTGTTACATCTATGTCCAGCATGTTCCAAAACTGTTCGGCACTTACCAGTCTGAACCTCTCTGACTGGAATACCTCCAGTGTTACGAATATGTCCAACATGTTCGCTGGTTGTTCGGCACTTACCGGTGTGGATGTATCTGGCTGGAATACCTCCAAGGTTACGAACATGACAGGTATGTTCTCTGGCTGTACGGTAATTAACGGTCTGGATGTCTCTGGCTGGAATGTCTCCGAAGTTACGAATATGACAAGCATGTTCCTTAACTGTAAAGCACTTACCGGTCTGAATGTCTCTAACTGGAATCCCTGCAAAGTTACGACTATGAAGCAGATGTTTGATGGCTGTTCGGCACTTACCAGTCTGTATGCACCGAACTGGAATACGGGCAATGTAACGAATATGGATTATATGTTCCGTAATTGTACCAAGCTGGAAAACCTCGATGTTACTAACTGGGATACCTCCAATGTTACGAATATGGCAAACCTGTGCTATGGCTGTTCGGCACTTAAGAGTCTGGATCTCTCTAACTGGAATACCTCCAAAATTACTAATATGTCAAACATGTTCTATAACTGTAAGGCACTTGAGAGTCTGGATGTCTCTACCTGGGATACCTCCAAAGTTACGAATATGTCCAGCATGTTCCAAAACTGTTCGGCACTTACCAGTCTGGATGTGCCCAACTGGAATACCTCCAAGGTTACGAATATGCAAAACATGTTCAATGGCTGTTCTGCACTTACCAGTCTGAATGCCTCCAACTGGGATACCTCCGCAGTTACGAATATGACATCCATGTTCATTAACTGTAAAGCACTTACCAGTCTGAATGTAGCGAACTGGAACACGAGCAAGGTGGAGCAGATGAAACAGATGTTCTACAACTGTTCTGCACTGACCAGTCTGGATGTCTCTGGCTGGAATACGGGCAAGGTAAAGAACATGTATCAGATGCTTTATGGCTGTACGAATCTTCAAACCATCTATGCATCTAACAGCTTTACTACGGCCAGTGTGACAGACAGCAGACAGATGTTCATAAACTGCAAGGCACTGGTGGGCGGTAATGGTACTGTATATAATTCGAAGAACGTCACCGCCACTTACGCCCATATCGATGCAGAAGGCAACCCCGGTTACTTTACCGCTAAGTAACAAATAAGTCCGCTGAAGAAATTAAACTTCATATCAAAAGCTGCCGCAATTTTGCGGCAGCTTTTTGTATAACGCCACCAGGTCGTGGAGATGTTTTTGAAACTATACTCGCGAAAATAATCATTGACTCCCATGCAGCCCATGAAACATGTATGACAACAGCTGATGAAATGGTGATAAATATACAAAAATTAATATGATATTTTGGAAGTGTGACGGAAGGATAATACTTGAATATGCATTTGGTTTCATATATAATAAACGTGTATATATAATCCTATATACATATTGGAAAGGAAGGATGAGTATGAAAAAGGTAATCGCTTGGCTGCTGGTTTTGGCACTGACTGCGGCTATATCCATCGGTGCTACCTTAGCCTACCTGACTGACACAGACGAGGATGTCAACGTCATGACTGTGGGCAAGGTCAAGATTGAACAGTTGGAGTATGAGCGCGTGGACGTAGAAACCGAGGACGAAAATGCCACGGTTCAGGAGTTCCAAAACAACAAGCCTCTGTATCCTGCTGTTACGGAGAACGGTTTTGATTACACCCCCGGCGACAGCTTTGTAGACTGGACGCAGATTGGCAAGGATGGCTATACCTCCGATATCTGGGATCCCAGCAAAATCAATAACGAAATTGACAAGATGGTTTTTGTCAAAAACAAGGGCGATTATGATGCTTATGTTCGCTCCGTGTTTGCCTTTGAGGCGGTTCCCGGCTGGAGCTTTGATGATTTCAAGAGCAAGGTCCATCTGAACCTGAACACCAACGAAGAGGTGGTGGCATGGGAATGGATTGAAACTCCTGTTGCCATTGGTGAGGGTACATATTTCCTGGCTGTGGCTACCTACAAGGATGCCCTGAAGCCCGGTGCCATCTCTGAAATCAGCCTGTCCCAGATTGCTCTGGACAAGACTGCCACCAATGAGGATATGGAAGCTCTGGGCGAAACCTACAATGTGCTGGTCAAGTCTCAGGCCATTCAGGCTGACGGCTTTGCTGATGCTTCCACCGGTCTGAACGAAGGTTTCGGCAAGATTGCTGCCAGCTCTGTGCCTTTCACCAATGATCAGCCTCCCAAGGGCATCGATGTGCGCAGTGCACTTCGGTACTATCAGGGCGATGTGAACCAGCCCATTCACACGGAAGTGACCAATGTGGTCTTCGGTCTGAGCAAGGATTATCCTGCCATCGTGAATAACAGCGTCGGCACTCTGGTCACCGAGGAGCAGGATAGGGCAGTCTACGCCTACTATGCGGAGGAGGACGGCAAGTACAGCATCTATTTCCTCAGCAACGGTCAGATTTATCTGCCTACTGACTGCAGCAGGCTGTTCTACAAGATGTCCGCTCTGGCCAGTGTGGATACCTCCAATCTGAACACCAGCCGCGTGGAAAATATGCATGAGCTGTTCCGCTACTGCCACAGCCTGAAGAGCGTTGATGTCTCCAAATGGGATGTGAGCAATGTCAAGGATATGTTCTCTGTTTTTGATGAGTGCAAGCTTTTGACGACTGTGGATGTTTCCCAGTGGAAGCTGACCAGCGCAGAAACAACATCCTTCATGTTCTACGGCTGCGAAGGCATGCAAACAATTCCTGTTGGCAACTGGGATACCAGCAATGTTACCAATATGCGCGGTATGTTCGAAAATTGTAAGGCCATGCCCATGATTGATGTAGACGATTGGGATACCTCAAATGTTACCGATATGGGATTTATGTTCAAAGGCTGCATCTCCCTGGAGGAATTGAATATTGGCAATTGGGATACCGGTAATGTGCAGGCATTCAACTCCATGTTCTCCGGCATTGGTCATAACACCGGTGAGATGAAATTTACGGAGCTGCCCATTGAAAACTGGGATACGAGCAGTGCCACCAACATTGGCTATATGTTCTATGGCTGTGGAAATCTGACCAAGCTGGATTTGCACAAGTGGGATGTTTCCAAGGTCACTACCATGCGCCACACCTTCGCGGATTGCAACAGCATTACCGAGTACAATTTTACAGGTTGGAATACGGAAAGCCTGCAGAATATGGACGGTATTTTCAACAGTAACAAGGCACTTGTGACCATTGACGTGTCCGACTTTGATACCTCCAATGTGACGGACTTCAGACAGGTCTTTGATGGCTGCACTTCTCTGGAAACAATCGTAGGTCTGACCAACTGGGACACCAGCAAAGGTGTCTATTTCGGCGAATTCCTGCTGGGCAGCAACATGGTTTCCATTGATTTGTCTTCCTTCGATATGTCTAGTGCCAAGTATGTTTTGAATATGTTCCATGTGAACCCCCGCTTGACCACCATCTATGTTGGAGACAATTGGAACTTGAATCCTGACAATTTGAGTAGTGCCAACGGTATGTTTGGCTCCAGCGGTGCTCTGAGGGGCGGCAATGGCAGCTCTGTAAGCTCTCTTGGCTCCAACAGTGCGATTTTCGCTCGCGTGGATACACCTGAGACCCCCGGCCTGCTGACTCACATTGATGATAAGCCTGTTACCGAATAATACCACCCAAGGGGCTGCGATTGCAGCCCCTTTCATTATTCGGTAGTATTAATGAATACGGAGTGATAGTAATTTTTAATCTGTGACTACTTATGTAGGGGTTGTGTCGCCTGCGAATCATGTGGAGAAATGGAATCCTATCTCCGCCGATTCTGGTATCAGGGGCGGCGGTTTCATATTGCTGTGGGAATTGGCATAGGCTACATGGGGTGATATGCTATGGCTTACAGAATCGAATACGGCGATACCGGAAGTGTGAAGCTGCCTATTAAGCTGGTCAGACGAAAAAAGACAGCAATGGTTGCGGTGGTGATTGGTGTGGTGTTTTTGGCGACGCTACTGATACCGCAAGGACGGGTGATGATTCGCAACGCGGTGTTGCCCGGAAACGAAGCGGTAACGGCGGAGGCCTTGCAGGGCTTGGCGTCGGATTTGAGGGCAGGGGAGGATTTGTCAGATGCGGTGACCACTTTCTGCCGGCACATCATTTCGGAGAGCGAAACTTGATTGGAATTATTCTGGCATTGGCGGTACTGGTTTTGCCGCTGCAATGGTTTCTTGCCATTGTGTTGGCAGCGGTATTTCATGAACTGTGTCACTATCTGGCAGTGAAAATCTGCGGCGGGAAATTTCTCGGACTGGAATTTGGAGCGGAGGGGGCACGGATGGAGGTCTGGGGACTGTCCGACATGCAGGAACTGATATGCGCGTTGGCAGGTCCGGTGGGGGGGGTATGCCTGCTGCCGTTCGTCCGGTGGATTCCTCGAATGGCGATTTGTGCGGCCTGTCAATCTCTGTTTAATCTGATCCCTGTATATCCGCTGGACGGAGGAAGGGCAATGATGTGCCTACTCAATATGTTCATGCCGAAGAAAGCGGACCGAATCAGTTTGTGGGTGCGGCGGTTCTGCCTTTTAGGAATTGCCGGACTGGGGTTGTATGGTACGCTAGCTCTGGGATTGGGGGCGTTTCCTATGGCGGTGACCATTATGATCTTTGCAAAAATAGCTTGCAAACCGGACCGGCATTGAGTACAATAGAGTGAACAAAAATAAAGAGGTAATACTATGACCGAGCTGATTCAGCGGATTCTCCCCACGGTGCAGAAACCTGCACGCTACACCGGCGGAGAATTCAACGAGATAATTAAAGACCCTGCCCAAACCCGTGTCCGTGTGGCATTCTGTTTTCCGGATACTTATGAGATCGGTATGTCCAATGTGGGTATGCGGATTCTCTACGGTGTGATGAACGAGATGGAAGGGGTCTGGTGCGAGCGGGTGTTTGCACCATGGGGCGACATGGAGGGCGCCATGCGCCACCATAGACTTCCCCTGTGGGCGTTGGAGAGCCAGACACCGGTGAAGGATTTTGATATGATTGCCTTCACCATCGGCTATGAAATGAGCTATTCCAACATCCTGAACATGCTGTCGTTGGCGCAGGTACCACTACACAGCAGCGACCGCCATGATTTGAAGAATATCGTCTTTGCCGGTGGCGTTTGTGCCTTTAATCCCGAGCCCCTGACGGATTTTATCGATTTCTTTTCACTGGGCGAAGGTGAGGAAATCACACCGGAGATTATCCGTCTTTACGACCGCGCCAAGGCGGAGGAGTGGAGCAAGGACGCGTTCCTTCGTCAGGTGGCGAAGATTCCCGGTATCTACGTTCCGTCTTTTTACCGCCACGAATACAATGATGATGGCATCCTCAAGGCGATTGTGCCTCTGGAGGATGTGCCGAAGGTTCTGACCAAGCGTATTGTGGAGAATCTGGATGGCGCCTACTGGCCTACGAAGATGATTGTGCCCTCCACGGAAATCGTCCATGACCGGGCGAATCTGGAGGTGTTTCGTGGCTGCATCCGTGGCTGCCGGTTCTGTCAGGCCGGTTTCTCCTGCCGTCCGGTTCGCCGCAAGAGTGCTGATGTGCTGTACCGTCAGGCGGTGGAAACGTTAACGGACTCCGGCAACAACGAAATCACACTTTCCAGCCTTTCTACGTCCGATTACCGCCAGCTGAAAGAACTGACGAATCAGCTGATTCCTTACTGCGCCGGCAATAAAATCAATCTGTCTGTCCCGTCCTTGAGAGCGGATAATTTCTCCCGTGAGTTGATGGAGAAGCTTCAGACTGTCCGAAAGAGCGGTCTGACTTTTGCGCCGGAGGCCGGTACCCAGCGATTGCGTGATGTAATCAACAAGAACCTGACCGAGGATGAAATCCTTACCACCTGCGCCAATGCTTTCTCAGGTGGCTGGAACAATGTGAAGTTGTACTTCATGCTGGGTCTGCCCACGGAAACCGATGAGGATGTTCTGGGCATTGCAGAGCTGGTATACAAGGTGATTCAGACATGGAAGGAACATGCATCCAATAAAAAGCGCGGTCTGCGGGTCCATGTGGCGACGGCCTATTTCGTACCCAAGCCGCATACCCCCTTCCAATGGGAAAAGCAGATTCAACCGGCAGAATATCTGCGTCGCTGTAAACTGCTGAAGGATCATTTCTATTCCAAATCCATTGAATATAACTATCACACGCCGGATTTGAGCCGTCTTGAGGCGGTGATGGCCAGAGGCGACCGCCGCCTTGGTCCTGTTATTGAGGCTGCTGCCCGTCGTGGCGCACGACTGGATGGCTGGGATGAGTATTTCCGCTATGATTTGTGGCAGGATGCCTTTGCTGAGTGCGGCGTGGATATGGATTTCTACACCACACGCGGGTTTGGTGAGGAGGAGTTGTTGGCGTGGGATCCCATTGATGTGGGCGTCAGCAAGCAATTCCTGCTGCGGGAGCGGCAACGTGCCTATGCCGCTACCATCACACCGGATTGCCGTGAGGGCTGCGCAGGCTGCGGCGCCAACAAGCTGCTGAAGGAGGTGGGCTGCGATGCCTAGAGCCTTGTTTCAAAAAACCGGTAATGGGGTCTGGATTTCTCATCTTGACCTGATGCGGCTGTTTCAGCGAGCCTTCAAGCGGGCAGGACTGCCTTTGACCCATACGCAGGGATTCAATCCAAGGCCCTCTGTATCCATTGCGCTGCCCCTGTCTGTGGGCGTGGATAGCGAATGTGAGCTGTTGGACTTTGAACTGGATGGGGTGGATGTTCCCTGTGATGAAATCTGCCGACGGCTCAATACTGCTCTAGTGGATGGCGTGAAGGTGTTGTCCGTTTACGATAACGGCAGCAAAATCAAGAATCTTGAGCTTCTGCGAAGTGTGATTACACTGGAATATGACAAGGGTGTACCGGATGGGGCAGGGGACAAGATTGGAGCGCTTCTTCGTCGCCCGTCCCTGATTGTTGAGAAAAAAGGAAAGAATGGAATCACCGAGCAGGATATTATACCGATGATTCGGTCCTTTGCTGTTCGCACATGGGAGGATACCGTGGAGGTGGAATTGCTCGCCTGCTGCCAGAATCCTACTCTGAATCCCATGCAGATCCATGGCGCAATTGTGCGCTATCTGCCGGAACTGGCTCCTGATTTTGCCAGATGCCGCAGAGTGGAGCTTTATGATACCAACGAATTTGTTTTTCGATAAGGAGAACCATATGGAAAAGGAAATCATTCTGGAAGAATGCCCCGCATGTCGGGGGGCCGGATACATCGTCCATGAGGGCGGTTGGAACGTGCAGGTGGAGTGCGCCGATTGCGGCGCGCACACGGTGTATGTGGAGTATGACAACGATGCCGAAAAGGAAGAAGCTGAGCGCAGTGTTGCCATGCTGTGGAATATGGGAAAGGTCATTAAGCACACGCCAGGGGAATAACGATGAAAAACATGGAATTTTTGCGGAAGCTCCCCGTACCTCAGGAAATTAAGGAGCGCTATCCTTTGACTGCGGAGCTGTCCGCCCTCAAGGAAAAACGGGATATCATGATTGCTGATGTATTCACTGGTAAAAGCGACAAGCTGGTGCTGATTATCGGACCTTGCTCCGCTGACCGCGAGGACGCGGTGCTGGAGTATTGCGAGCGCCTTGCGGTGCTGCAGGAAAAGACTGCGGATAAGCTGGTTCTCGTTCCCCGTGTCTACACCAACAAGCCCCGTACCACCGGTGAGGGTTACAAGGGGCTGCTCCATCAGCCGGATCCTGAGAAGCATTCGGATATGCTGGAGGGCGTGATTGCCATTCGCCGCCTTCACACCAATGTTCTTGCCAACACCGGTCTGTCCACCGCTGACGAAATGCTATACCCTGACAACTACCGGTATCTGTCGGATTTGCTGTCCTATGTAGCGGTGGGCGCCAGAAGTGTGGAAAATCAGGAGCATCGGCTGACTGCCAGCGGTATTGCTGTGCCGGTGGGCATGAAGAATCCTACCAGCGGTGATATCTCGGTCATGCTCAACTCCATCCTTGCCGCGCAGCACAGCCACACCTTCATCTACCGCGGCTGGGAGGTCAAAACCGCTGGTAATCCGCTGACCCATGCTATCCTGAGAGGGTATGTAAACCGCCATGGTGAGGCGATTCCCAACTATCACTTTGAGGAGCTGGAGCATCTTTACAACGCCTACACAGCCAAGGGACTGGAGAATGTGGCGCTGATTGTAGACACCAATCACTCCAATTCCGCCAAGAAGTACATGGAGCAGCCCCGGATTTGCAAGGAAGTGCTGCACTCCTGCCGGCATAGTGAGCACATTCGCTCCATGGTCAAGGGCTTCATGATTGAGTCCTATCTGGAGGAAGGCGCCCAGATAATCGGGGAGCATATTTACGGTAAGTCCATCACCGACCCGTGCATCGGCTGGAATGCAACCGAGCGTTTGATTATGGATATTGCAGATTTGCTGTAACAACGAAAGCACGCTGCCATTGGCGGCGTGTTTTTTTGCTTTTAGGGTTGAATTCATGGATACATTGTGGTGCAATTATGAAAGATATGTAAATGGGGGAGTCTTTCGCCAACCATAACTGGCGATTGGGTCCGCCTTTATCAGGGAAGGAGATACACTCATGAAAATCACTCGTTTTCATAGGTTGCTTTCAATGCTGCTGGTAGTGAGTATGGTATGGTCTATGATACCTGCGTTCTCTCTGCCGGTGTTTGCAGCGGAAGCTGACACACCTTCCACAACTGCGGATAATTCTATTATCATTATTGCCGGATCTGACTTTCAGAATTCCGGAATAGCGGAAAATGATACTTCCGTGGTTGAGGGAATCATCGATGCCATTCAAGATGACGGGTATACCGACGTCGAAGGCTTCCTGTTTGCCGGCGACTATACCCATGTTCTGCCCGGATCTTCGCCGGTTATCACCAACAAGACGGCACTGCAGAATGCTGTGCTGTCCAAGTATCCCGATATGGATGCGGACAATATGGTTTTCACTCAGGGTAACCATGATGCCGATTCCACGGTGGATGGTTCGACTCTGAATTTGACCGGTGCCCACGACCATCCTGATGGATACTATGGTGTGTATGCGCTGAACGAGAAGGATTATTCCTGGCATGAGACTGGCACAGAAGCGGATACAATTGCTTCTGCTGCGGCGCTTCAATCTTATCTGGACGAGAAGATTGCCGCCGGTTTCAGTAAGCCGATTTTCATTGTCTCCCATATTCCGCTGCACTACACCATGCGTACTGCCACCAATGGTGACGGTCGCTATGCCAAATATATCTTTGACGTTTTGAACGATTCCGCTGCAGTGGGTCTGAACATCATTTATCTGTTCGGTCATCATCACAGCGGCAGCTGGTTGGATTCTCAGGGTGGTTCCGCTACTTACTTTGGCAAGGGCGATAAGATCCAAATTGCTCAGGCAAGCAATTCTGACTACAAGGAAGAAACCCTGAACTTCACCTACATGAATGCCGGCTTTGTTGGATACTACGATACCACCAATACCACCGAGGGTGTTGAGAGGGACCTGACCATGTCTGTGTTCGAAATCAGGGGCAATCAGGTGAAAATCTCCCGCTACAGCAAAGACGGACTGCATGATGTGAAATCTGCCGGTGTGGCAAATACTGCCTATACGGAATGCTGGGAGCCTCTTACCGAGGTGATTTCCAGTCCTTTGTCAAGCTGAATGCACTGGCTACCAGCTCCAATGGTGTTACTGTTAGCTTTGATAACGCAGTCAGCGCTACCGCTACGGAAATCTCTACCGATATTCCTTCCGGTTTTGATGTATACAAGACCTACGACATCCAAGCGAAGTTTCATCTCACTGGCAAGCAGATAACCGCGACCATTCCGGTGGATGATTCCTTTGATACCAGCCGCCCTGCGGTGATTATTGATCATGATAACGGCCGGATTCACGCCGTCCCCATTGTCAATGGCAGAGTGACTTTCAATGTTGATCATTTGGGCGACTTCACTGTTGCACAGACAAATGTGGCTGCGTTTACGGCCACCGGTACGGTGAAACATTTTACCCCTGTGCTGGCATCTTCCCTGACCTCCGGTACCTACTATGTCATTCAGAATTGTCAGGAAAACCTGATGCTCTCCGGCAACAGTGTAAAGAATAACTCCGACGAGGATTCACTGCTTCTGGAGCGAAAGGCCATTCGTGACGGTGCCCTTTGGTACTACGATATTCCCGATAACACCTATGGCCGTCTCCGCCTGGGGGATGAAAATAAGTACATCCATATCAGTACCTCTAAGGCCTATCTGGATATTTGGAATTCTGCTTCGGTTGACAGATCGAAGATGGATGTCTTTGAGAACGCTACCAATTACCCCGGTACATTTTCCATCCTTAGATATGGGCACTATTACTATCTGAACCAGTTGGGTGGCAACGGCTGCCCTTATGCAGCAGGCTACGCATCTTCCGGTGAAAAAAACAAAGGTAGTAGATGGCTGTTCTATGCAATGAATGACGCGGCGGTGACATTCTCTGTCGTACCCTCCCTGTCTACACTTAAAACCAGCAATACTTCCACATTGTTTGCTACGGTTATGGCTGACGGTGTGATGCAGGACGAGTACACCATCACTTATTCCTCCAGCAGAAGGGATATTGCTGAGGTTTCTGCCGATGGCGTGATTATGCCTCTGCAGCCGGGCCATGTTACCATTACTGCTACTCTGACGGCGGTCAATGACCGTCCCATGGCGGAGCCTATCTCTGTGGAGATTCCCATCAATATCTACTCCACCACGAAGGGTGAAACGGCTGCTTCTACCAGCATGGTCATTCCGAAACTTGAGCTCGTTTCCGATATTCAGGATGGTGTTCCCAGTGGTCCATATGTGATTGCCAGCAATCTCACCACTAATTATAAGTACCTCTCCGGTACCACTGCTGCAACCGGCTACAACAATAAGGAAGGTCTTCAGCTGGTGTCGGGAGGAGAGTTCCTCCATTGGTGGTACTTTGACGGTACCCATCTGCGCTACAACAGTCCTACCGGTCCGTACCTTGCGTATGTGAACAATATTGTTACGTTGAGCACAGACGAAACCAAGGCGTTCAATACCATGGAACCGTACGCCAATGCCTATCGTATCAAGAACACGAATATTTCCGGATCCAGCCAGTATTTGAACCAGTATGGTGGTGCGCCATACAATACTGTAGGTATTTACAGCAGTGGCAACTGGCTTCTGTATAAACCTAAGATGGATGACCTGCATACCCTTACGGTTAACCCCGGTAATATGACACTAAAGGTTGGCGAAACGAAGGGAATTCGCCTGACCTCCACCATGAATGGTGCATATTATAGTGGTTTGGAAGGCAGCTGGAGCATAGCGGATACCTCCATTGCAACAGTTAATAGTACCGGTAAGGATACCGCTGTGTCTGCCGGTAAGACCACCGCAACCTTTACCGCCACTTCCATTGGCGGTGATACCAGCATTGCTTCGTTCACAATAAGTGTACCCATTGAGGTCATTAGTGAATCCAGAACTGCTGACAATGTTGTTGCATTGGGTTACGGCAAGAAGAATATGACCAAGATAACCGATTTACAACCAGGCGTTCCCAGCGGTCCTTATGTCATTATGAATCCATCCGTTTATCCGTATACCTTCCTGACCGGCAATGGTCCCGTTGACAGCGGCAAATGCGTTGGTCTGGAGATTGTTACAACCAATGACCTTACGCAGCTTTGGTATTATGACGGAACGCATTTGCGCTATAAGTCCCACGATGGCCCGTATCTCGCCTATGAGAATGGTCAGGTTGTACTCAGCAATAGGAACAACAATGCCTTTGACAACATTTATCCGAAGGAGAATTCTACTGCTTATTTCATTGCAAATTCCCATGTAAGCGGAACATACAACCACCTGAACCAGTTGGGCGGCGAGGGTTACAATGCAGCGGGTGTGTACACTCAACATGACTCCAGCCGCTGGTATTTCTATAAGGTTCAGGAGCCGGCTGTTATTTTGAATGTGACTCCGGATCGTGCTGCCGTTAACGTCGGTGAAACAATCAGCTTGACTCCCTCTGTCAGCTTTGAGGGTGTAAACACTTCCACCTACACCATCAACTGGGTATCCTCCGATACTTCTGTTGCTACCGTTAGCAGTAGTGGTGTGATTACTGCAAAGAGCAGTGGCAGAGCGGTTATTACCGGTACTCTGACTGCTGCAAAGGGTTATGAAACGGATATTTCTGTTCAGATTCCTGTTAGCGTAATTCAGTTGACACAAAAAGATACCGGTGGCAGTGTTGTCACTACGGTGCTGGGCCCCAGACCCGTTCGTGTCACCAGTGTGCTGCGTGCCGGAAGCGGTCCGTATCTGATTACCAACAAGGGTTCCGCCGATATTATTACCGGCACGGAGTATGTCTCCAGTCCTTTGACTACCGGCTTGAAGTTGAAACCGGATTTTCCGGGCGACTACTCCGATTTGTGGTATTATGACGGAACGAGACTGATCTATGGTGATCCCAATGCGGTTGCCCGCTATATGGTGTTTGAAAATGACAGAGTTGGTATTGGCTCTGACCCGTCACTGGCCTTCGATATTCTGACATACCACAGCGAAAAGAGTGCATTCAATATTACTGCTTCCTGCTTGAGTAGTGCCACCAACAAGAACCTCAATCAATATGGTGGTCCCGGCTATGAGGCTGTGGGTATTTACAGCAATGATGCTACATCCAATGATGGAAGTGCGTGGAATGTCTACTCTCTGACCTCTGAAAGTGATTTGGAATTTAGCGCCTATCCCAGTGATAATAAATCTGATTTGCTGATTACCTCGACAAAGAAGATTCAACATTCGCTAAAATTGGATGACGAGAAGATTTCGAAATATACCGTTTCCTACTCCGTGTCGGATAAGTCCATTGTGACTGTGAGTAATGACGGCACCATTTATCCATGGAAATCCGGTACGGTTACGGTCTTTGTTCGTTTGTCTACAGTGGAGGGCGAAACGGTGGCTGAGGAAATCGTTGCGCCTGTCACCATTCGGGTTTGCGGTGTTCAGTCTGTTTCGGTCGCTCCCAACGAAGGCAGCCTGCCGCTGAACGCCAGTAATCGACTGAGACTTTCTCCTGCTGCGGAGGGGGCGGACGCTCCAGTTCTGACGGTCACATATGAAAATGGCGACGTACTGCAGATTCCCGTCATCAATGAATATCTGTCTGACTCCAGCGGAAATGCAATCAATACCAGTATCGCAGATACCTACAATAATGTTACAGTTGAATACTATGGCAAGGTTGCCAGCTCTACCTTTACCCTCAATGTGGTTGCCAGAGATTTGCCCGATTACCCTGAATACCCCGATGAAGGCTCGGTCAACGTTGACAAGGTTGTTACCGGTGAGAATTTCCAGGCTTCCGGTCTGGCAAAAGTGGAACTGAGTGTCAGTGGTGTCCCTGTTAAGTCCGGCGTGGACGTTATCGTTATGCTGGATACATCCAGTTCCATGCTCAATGCGGTCAATAATGCGGATGGTAAACGTATCAACGTGCTGTGTAGCGCTCTGAATAACATGATTAACGGATTCCAGGCAAAAGCGTCTGATGGAACCGATATGGACATCAGAGTTGCGGTTGCGGATTTCAACGGAATATACTATGATCCGTTCAGTCCCTATTATCTGAATCCTGCGGATACCCTTGAAGGTACTTCTATCCGTTTGGATGCCACGGGTGTTCCTAGGGTATATACCGGCACAGGCTTGACTGCCGATGCATTCGTTAAGGTGCAGGACATGGGATTGAATCCCTTTACCACCAATCAGGGATATACTGGTACAACTACCCGTAAGTATACGTTGACTACCGGCTTTGGTACGAACTATGACTATGCGTTCGATGCAATCTATCAGCTGGGTGAGGCTATCAACGACAGAAACGCAATGGAAGGCGAAGACCGTGAACTGATTGTTGTGTTTATGTCCGACGGTGCGCCCTTCCAGTTCAACTATTTTGGCTCACTGAGTTCTATACCCAATTGGTCCAGCTATCTGATGGGTACTCTGGAAGATAGTGGTCTGAAAGCCGGTTCCAATGGGAATTATTACCGTAAAGACGGTAAGCACTGGATGGCTGAGGCCATCAAGGGTGAGCGTAGTCAGGATTATTCTGTAATCCGTAAGAACGATCCCCGTGACCTGGACGGAGATAACTTTATTGAGGTCAAGGGTCTGGGTGCAAAGTTGTACTCCATCGGCTTCTGCCTTACTGTGGATAACGAGATTACGGTTGAATCCATGGAGAATGTTATCGGTCAAATCGCCACCGACTCCACCTATGCCTTCTATGCGGATGATGCCAGCCAGCTGGAGGATACGTTCCAGTTCATTGTCAGTAACATTACCAGTGCCGGCTCCGGCGCATACTTCGAAGACACCATGGGCGATGCCTTCGTCGTGAAGTTCGGTAACCATTCCTACAAGCTGGGTGGCGTGGATACTGTCTTTACCAACAATAAAATCCAAATCATTGAGTATGAAGTTTACACGCATGATGATTATGAGAATAAACGCTGCTCTTTGAGTCAGGTCGGTACCCGTAAGCAGGTTGATGGTGCCTATGTCTTCCGCGTTATTGAAAACGTTGTTTTTAACGCGTCTGGAACGAGAGCCATCTCCAGCCGTATCTTTACTACAGATGCTTCGGGCACAAAGGTCTATTCCGATATTCTCAGCGATGGTGTCATTTCGGCAGATAATTTCTGGTATAACTCCAATTCTACCGCAAGAACTATCACCCTGAAAAACGGAAAGACGCATTCCCTTGCACCGAAGACCTTCTACTGGAACGTCGACAACATTTCTGCCCGTGATCTGGTTCTGAGCTACTATGTCTACCTGACAAATGCTCAGGGCGAGGATGGCGTAGGTAGAAAGGCAGGTGTTTACGATACCAACAAGGTTGCGACCCTGCACTATACGAACTACCTCGGAAACCAGTGCTCTATCGACGCACCTATCCCCAACCTGACATGGAACCACGGTCAGGTTTCCTACGGATTCTATCTGGTTGACAAGGACGGCAATCCCATTACCAACAAAGTATCCGGTGCAACCGGCAGCTTTGCGAAGGCTGTTAAATTGACAGATCTTACTAAGACGCAGTTTGATATCACGGCCAATACGCCGCCTCAGACCCTCGTCGCGTCCCAGCTAACTGTCCCCAATGGTTACAAGCTCTATGATCCTGATGCGAAGTATACGGTGGTTATTTACTCCGATGGCATCGGCCAGATTGCTGTAACTTCCAGTGATGAAGGTATCCTGACGACTTATGTTGAGGGTTTCGGTACGACGGCTGTTGCAATGGGTGACGGGAATGGTACGCCGATGGCACTTGGAAATTACGCCGCATCCAATACCGTTGTCTGGTTCGCGGTGGTTGCTGCCATTGAGGCGAAGGATGATAGTGTGGTTATCGACTTCGGTCTGCCTGTTGAGATTCATCCTCTGGTCAACGATGTTTCTGTTTTGGATACAGATACGGTTCTTGCGGGCATTGGCACATCTTCCTCTGTTAAGTTCGATAAAGAACTGAACAGCTCCTTCGTTGCAGCCGGAACTTCCTTGCAGCTGGGTTACGGTAAGGCAGAGATTATCAATGCTGATACCGGTGTTCTCAGCGATGCTGCCATTCGCTACTCGCTGCAGACGATGAATATGTCTGGCAAGGAAACGCTCTCTTATACTTTCCAGTACAACGGTGATTTGGGTGTTCATGGCTACTACTATGGTAAGGTCAATATTATCCCTGCGACCACTATTTATTTTGATGATGGCATTACTGACGCAAATGGTAAAACGGTCATTAATTACACCTGCTACGACATTGTTAATGGTAAGGATGTGCTGACTACCAGCCGTTCCTGGCAAGATACCTCCACTTCGAAACGTGAAGCTGTTCAGGATGAAGATTTAGTTGGCGCCGCAGATTCTATTTACGGTTTCGATTCTACGTATGCGTTCCAGGATACCAGTGTTACTCCTGTTGACTCCAGATCTCACAAAGTCTCCAAAATTGTAACCGTATACGAAGGTCAAAGCGCCAAGGCAAACTTCACCTTTACCGGAACGGGCTTTGATATCATCAGCGAAACTAACACCAAGTGCGGCTCCATTTTGGTGACTGTAACCAATACGAAAACGCCCAATGCTACGCCTAAGTATTATTTCGTAAATACATATTATGATTACGCGTATGATTCTTCAACAGGTAAATGGGTGCTGGTAACCTCCCCGAGTGTGAGCAACTCACTCTACCAGGTTCCGGTTATCAAGGTTAGTGATTTGGATTACAGTACCTATGATGTAGAAATCTACGTCGCCCACAATCCTGATTTGAGCCAGGGAGACAAGAATTTCACCAGATTCTATCTGGATGGAATTCGTATCTACAATCCTGCAGGCTTTGATAACATTGCTGATTCCACCATCAAGGACGCCTACGTTGCAGACAATGAGTACCTGCCCGTCTATGAGGAACTGCGTAATCTGCTCATCGATCCGGATGAGAACGGAAAGCTGGATTCCACAACCACAATCAATGGTGCGATGTTCCTGAACGGCTATTCCAACCTTGACGGTACAGTTGTGTCCAATGTGGAGAAGTATCTGCACTATGGTCCTAACAACGAGGTTTACATTGGACCTAAGCAAAAGATTACCTTCAATTTGTCCTTTGATGAGAATGTTGTGGACAAGGTTTATCTGGCTTTCAAATCACTTAATGGTTCGTACACAATTAAGGTTACGGGTCTGGCAACGGACACACAACCTGAAATCTCCGGAAGTTTGTATGTTCGTCATAAGGCCGCTATGTACTATAACCTCTCGAGATTTAATAACCGAACGGTTATTCTTGAGGTTACGACTACCAGCGCAAAGGGAATTGCATCCATCACAGATTTCAAGGTTACTCACAAATCTACGAATAATCTTTCGGCTGCTTCTGTAATCAACATGAACGAAGCAAGCCTGTCCAACGTGCTGACCTATCTGAATGGAACCCCCGAGCTGACCAAGCCGGAAGTCACTCTGTCCCATCCCAGTGCGGCATTTGAGGATGAGGTTTTCTACAACGTTTACTTCGATGTGGATGATACCTACAATGTTCAGGAATTGGGTCTGATTACCTTCGATTCCAGATTGGAGGAGGGTACCGTTGCGGATGCGGTGGATATCATCCCTGGCGCGGTTTCCAGCGGTGATTTGTACATGGCCCGCACCAATGGCATTCCTGCCAAGAATATGGGTGACACGGTTTACCTTAAGGCGTATGCCAAGCTGATTGATGGGTCCTATGTCTACTCTGATGTGGTTGGTTTCAACGCTATCGCATATGCCAAGTCTGTACTGGCGGGCAACAACGAAAAAGCCAAGGCTCTGGTTGTGGCTATGCTGAACTACGGTGCTGCGGCTCAGGTCCAGTTCGGTTACAACACCGACAGCCTGATGAATGCAGGTTTGACACCCGAT
>JAZSEN010000004.1:0-6724 GCA_045531675.1 Faecousia sp. | reverse complement strand
ACGTACTGCTGCTTGATGCGCAGGCGCTTGCCTTCCCAGGTGGAGTCGTTGGGGTACAGAACACGGGTGATATCCTCAGCCTTGTTCTTCTGAGCCAGAGCGCGCAGGTAGTCCTGATCGTTGAAGGCATTGAAGTCCAGCTCTTCCTCACCCTCCCACTGCCACAGACGCAGGGTGTTGATATTCTTGGTGCCGTAGCCGATAACGGGAACGTCGTAGGGAACAGCCAGCACGGTGTGGTCGGGGAACTTGACCTTCACAGTGTGGTTGTAGCGGCGGTAGGACCAGGGATCGCCGTACTTGGTCCAGTCGTCAGCGGCCTCGACCTGACTGCCGTTGCCGTCGAAGCTCTGCTTAAACAGACCGAAACGATAACGCAGACCGTAGCCGGACAGGGGCACATTGATGCTGGCAGCGGAGTCTAGGAAGCAGGCAGCCAGACGGCCCAGACCGCCGTTACCCAGAGCGGCGTCCTCAACGTCCTCCAGAATGGCCAGATCCACGCCACGCTCAGCGAACAGCTGCTTCATCTCATCCAGAATACCCAGATTGTACAGGTTGCTGTACACCAGACGGCCAATCAGATACTCAGCAGAGAAATAATAGGCCTTCCGCTCATGCATACGGCAATGCTTGGAATGATTCCAGTTGTCGGAAATGGCCATCATGACGGCCTCACCCAGAGCCTCGTGCAGTTCCTGAGGAGTAGCCTCCTGCAGGGACACGTCGTAGGTGTACTTCAGCTGGGCTTCCGTCCACTTCAGAATGTTCAGACAATTGTATTTCATAATCAATCTCCTGTTTTTTTGGTAGATGTTTTATCAAGCCAGACGGCCGTACAGCTGAGTCAGCTTACGGATGCGCTGGGCAAGTTCACTATTGATAACGCCATCCTTGGCTCTCCAGACCCAGTTGGTGCCGTCGCACTTACCGGGGAAGTTCATACGGGCATCAGCGCCCAGATCCAGATAATCCTGCATCTGGATAATGGCCATATCAGACACACTGCTCATGGCGGTACGGATGACACCCCAGACCAGACCTTCCTCCTCGGACAGAGTCATGTACTCGCTGGCGTAGGCGATGGCATCGGGCGAAGCGGTATCGAACCACTGACGCATGGTCATGTTGTCGTGGGTACCGGTGTAGCAAACACTGTTCTGGGGATAGGTGTGGGGCAGGTAATCAGAGGGCTCACGGGAATCGAAAGCGAACTCCAGAATCTTCATGCCCGGGTAGCCGGAGGCGTCCCGCAGATCCAGAACCTCCTGGGTCAGGAAGCCCAAATCCTCCGCAATGAAGCGGATGTGGGGCAGACCATTCTTGATGGCGTTCATGAAGTCCATGCCGGGACCCTTCACCCACCAACCGTTACGGGCAGTGGTATCGTGGAAAGGAACAGACCAGTAGGCCTCGAAGCCACGGAAGTGGTCCATACGAATTACGTCGTACAGGTTGCCGGCGGCACCCAGACGGCGAATCCACCATGCGTAGCCGTCCTGTGCCAGAACATCCCAGCGGTACAGGGGGTTGCCCCACAGCTGTCCGTCGGCGGAGAAGGCGTCGGGAGGACAGCCTGCCACGGCGATGGGATCGCGGTTGTCGGTCAGCTGGAAGAACTCAGGGCTGGACCAGACCTCCACGGAATCGTAGGGAACGTAAATCGGAACGTCACCGATAATCTGCACACCGTTGTTATGAGCGTAGTTGCGCAGGTCGTTCCACTGGGTGTAGAAGATGTACTGAACAAAGCTGTAGAAGCGAATCTCGTCCTTCAGCTCCTGACGGGCATTCCAGACCGCGTCGGGGTTGCGGAACTTCAGGGAATCCTCCCACTGATACCAGGGAGCGCCGCCGAACTTACCCTTCAGCGCCATAAACAGAGCAAAATCTGCCAGCCAGCTGCTGTTGTCCTGACAGAACTGGTCAAATTCCCAGCTGCCGTTGAAACGGCCGTAAGCCTTACGCAGGACGTTCAGACGGTTGTTGTACTGCTTGCCGAAGTCGACCTTCTCGTCGCACCACTGCCAGTCGATGCCCTCCAGATCCTCGCCGGTGAGCAGACCCTGCTCAATCAGCTTGTCAAGGTCGATCAGATAGTGGTTGCCAGCAAAGGTGGAGCAAGACTGGTAGGGGGAATCGCCGTAGCCGGTGGGGGTCAGAGGCAGGATCTGCCAGTAGCTCTGACCGGCTTCCCGCAGAAAGTCCACGAACTGGAAAGCATTCTTTCCCATGGTTCCGACACCGTAAGCGCCGGGCAGAGAGGTGATGTGCATCAAAATACCGCTTCTGCGCATGATTCTTTCTCCTTAATATTATATTTTTGTTCCTGTGTCCGATGCGGCATCCGCAAGGATGATTCCCTTTTGCAGGGTAATCTAAACCTGATACCGCAAAGATTTGAAACGTTTCCAAAATTACTTGTATGAAACGTTTCCATAAAGGGACATATTAAGAGTAATACTTTTTTATCAATTTGTCAAGTAAAACCATACTCAATTCGCTGAAATAATCATTTTTTGGATAATCTGTTAATAATCCCGCCATGTTTTTCGGTATATTTACCGTATATTTCAGCGGTTTGACAGTATATTCTTGCATATATTCATTCTGTGTATGCGTTTTTCAGGGTGATACAGGATTGTCTGGATGTAACAAAATAGCCCCCCTGCCGGTGGCAGGGGGGCTGGAAATATGGAATCAGGCCTCCAGATTGATGTCGGTCTGCTTGCTGAACACATGGCACACGTTGCCGCCGAAGTTGAACTTCACAGCAGCACCGCTGGACAGAGCAGCAATTTCCGCACCGGTCATGTTCATGGTAGAAACCACAACGACCACGTCGCGACCCATGGCGTTGACGTGCAGGTGGACGGAAGAACCCATCATTTCGGACACATCGACCTTGGCATCGATGCCGGTGCTCTCCAGGCTGATATGCTCGGGACGGACGCTCAGAGTAATCCCCTGCTCAGCAACGTTGTTGGCAGCCAGAGCCTTCTGCTTATCCTCGGACAGCTCAACGGTCAGGTTGGCCAGCTTGACAGCGTACTTGCCGTTCTGCTTAACCAGCTTGGCGTCGAACAGGTTCATCTGGGGAGTGCCGATGAAGCCGGCGACGAACAGATTGTAGGGATGGTTAAAGACCTCCTGAGGAGTGCCAATCTGCTGGATGAAGCCGTCCTTCATGATGACGATACGGTCGCCCAGAGTCATAGCCTCAGTCTGGTCGTGGGTAACATAAATAAAGGTGGTCTTGATCTTCTCGCGGAGCTTGATGATCTCAGCACGCATCTGGTTACGCAGCTTGGCGTCCAGGTTGGACAGGGGCTCGTCCATCAGCATGACCTTGGGAGAACGAACGATAGCACGACCGATGGCGACACGCTGACGCTGACCACCGGACAGAGCCTTGGGCTTACGGCCCAGGAACTGGGTGATGCCCAGAATCTCAGCAGCTTCCTTAACAGCCTTGTCGATTTCGGGCTTGGGAGTATGACGCAGCTTCAGAGCGAAGGCCATGTTGTCATACACGGTCATGTGGGGGTACAGAGCGTAGTTCTGGAAAACCATGGCGATATCGCGCTCCTTGGGAGGGATATCGTTGACCACGCGGTCCTCGATCCACAGCTCACCCTCGGAGATATCCTCCAGACCCGCGATCATACGCAGGGTGGTGGACTTACCGCAGCCGGAAGGTCCGACCAGAACGATAAATTCCTTGTCGGCGATGTCCAGATTGAACTCCTGAACAGCAACGACACCCTTATCGGTGATCTGCAGGTTGACCTTCTTCTCAGGCTCTTCGCCCTTCTTCTTCTTTTTCTTCTTGGCATCATCGCCGTTGTGGGGGTAGATCTTCTTGACGTTTCTCAGGGACAGACTTGCCATAATTTCGCGACTCTAAGCGCACCGACTCCTCGCGTACGCTCTCACACATCGCCGGGTAAAACAGCGATGGCTTTACGACAGGTCTCCACACTGCCGCACCGTGAGTCAGACGGGGTTGTTTTCCTCCTTTTTTGATGAATGGCGTCTATTTTGTGGAGTAGGCGCAATCCACCTGGATAGGCATACTATATCACAGATTGCAAGTCCTTGCAATAGTTTCCCATAACAATTTTTTATTGTCGAATTTGGGTATTTTGCCATCTCCATACATGATTTTGGTTTTTTCAGGCTATACTACCTGCGAAAAGGCGGTGATTTATTTGGAGCATTTTTCCTGCGGCGGCAAAATCGTCACCGGTGCCGGCGCGGTGGCTGTGCTGAAGGATATGGACCCGGGGCGGACATTCGTGGTAACGGACCCCTTCTTCTATCAGAACGGAACGGCGCAGGCTCTGGTTGGAGAGGGTGCGGAATTCTTTCACAAGGTGGCGCCGGATCCGGATTTGGAGCTGGCGGCACAGGGTACGGCGGCACTGCAAAAATTCAATCCGGACACGGTGGTGGCATTGGGCGGCGGCAGCGCCATGGACTGCGCCAAAGCCATGGTCTACTTCTCCGGCACAAAGGCAAGACTGATTGCCATTCCCACCACCTCCGGCTCCGGATCTGAGGTAACGGATTTCGCAATTCTGACCCACAACGGAGTAAAGCATCCACTCATCGACCCACGGCTTCGTCCGGATATGGCGATTGTGGACAGCGATTTGGTAGTCAAGCTCCCCCCTGCCCTGATTGCCGACGGCGGTTTTGACGTTCTGACCCACGCGGCAGAGGCCTTCGTTGCCACCGGCAGCGGTCCTTTCTCCGATGCGCTGGCGGCAGATGCCTTCCGGACGGTGTTTCAGGAGCTGCGGGCATCCTTTCAGGGTGATTTGGTGGCGCGGGCGAAAATACACGCCGCCTCCACCATGGCGGGTCTGGCATTTACTCAGGCAGGTTTGGGGCTGTGCCACGGACTTTCCCACAGTCTGGGCGGTCGGTTTCACATTCCTCACGGGCGGCTCAACGCCATTCTGCTGCCGGCGGTGATGGCACGGACACCGGCGCAAAAATACGCGGAGCTTGCCCGTCGGGCAGGACTGGAAAGCCTGTCGGACACCGTTGCGGCACGGAATCTGCGGACGGCGCTGATTGGTCTGCGCAAGGGAATTGGTCTGCCCGCCACCCTTGCCCAGACCGGCGTTTGTCCCGATGCGGTGCGGAAGCAGACCGCTGAAATCGTTGCCGCTACTTTGGCAGATCCCTGCTGCAAAACCAGTCCTGTGCCGGTAACGGCGGAGCTGGTGAAGGAGATTCTGCAGGAGGTCACCGGTCATGGGTGAGGTCCTGCGAAGTGTAGGTCTGGACGTGGGAACCACTACCACCCAGCTGATTGTATCGGAGCTGACGGTGGAGAATCAGTCCAGCGCCTTTACTGTTCCTCAAATGGCCATTGTGGACCGGAAAATCCTCTATAAAAGTCCCATCCACTTCACCCCTCTGGTGGGAGGTGAGCTGGTGGATGGGGACGGGATTCGGCGTATCGTTGCGCAGGAGTATGACAACGCCGGAATCTCCCGACAGAGTGTGGACACCGGCGCCATCATCATCACCGGCGAAACCTCACGGAAGGAAAACGCCCGGGCGGTGCTGGCCTCCGTTTCCGACTTTGCCGGAGAATTTGTAGTCGCCACCGCCGGTCCGGATTTGGAAAGTGTGCTGGCGGCAAAGGGTTCCGGCGCGGTGGGGCTGTCGGATAATGCCACGGTGCTGCACATGGACATTGGCGGCGGAACCAGCAATTTCGCCCTGATTCAGGACGGGAAAATCCTGCAGACCGGCTGCATGAATGTGGGCGGTCGGCTGGTGAAGTTCGAAAACGGCACGGTCAGCTACCTTTCGCCGGTGCTGGAGGGCCTGACGGATATGAACGTTGGTGACCGCCCCCGTGCGGAGCAGATTGATGCGCTGGCACAGACCCTTGCACAGGCATTGGAGATGGCGGCAGGCCTGCGTCAGCCAACCCAACTACTGGACAGGCTCTGGACCAAGGAAGCCTCCCGGCTGACCCCATGCGCGGATATGATTATCTCCTTTTCCGGCGGCGTGGCGGACTGCATTGATACGGCGCAGCCCTCCTTTGCCTTCGGAGATATGGGTCCGGCACTGGGTCAGGCAATCCGGCAAAGTCGGCTCTGTCAGGGACGCTACGTCTTAGGCAGAGAAACCATCCGTGCCACGGTGATTGGTGCCGGCTGCCACAGCGCACAGCTTTCCGGCAGCACGGTTTTTCACCGGAATGTGGTCTTTCCCATGAAAAATCTGCCTGTGGTATCCCTTGCGGGCGTGGGGCAGGAGCCCTGTGTGGTGGCGCTGGAGGGGATCCCAAACGCCGGCTATGCACAGGTGGCGGCACTGGCGGAGGATTTGATTAGGCGAATGCCATCGGGACCCGTGTATCTGGTGATGGAGCAGGATATGGCCAAGGCGCTGGGGCAGGCATTGGCGCTGCGGATGGAAAAGGAACGTCCGCTGCTGTGTCTGGACCGTCTCCGGCTGGAGGAGGGGGACTATCTGGATGTGGCAGCACCGGTGGGCCCTGCCCTGCCCGTAGTCATCAAAACGTTGGTTTTTTCCCATTGAGTAAAACGTGTAAATGATTGTTTAGCGTTCCGATTACAACCGCACCTTTTGTAGGGGAGGGTCTTGACCCTCCCGAAAGGTCGCAACTTCTGAGCTGTTAATACTATGCAAACAGGTACGTTTTCAGCACAGTTTGCAACATCTCAAAAGC
>JAZSEN010000031.1:0-49802 GCA_045531675.1 Faecousia sp. | reverse complement strand
TTTTGAGATGTTGCAAACTGTGCTGAAAACGTACCTGTTTGCATAGTATTAACAGCTCAGAAGTTGCGACCTTTCGGGAGGGTCAAGACCCTCCCCTACAAAAGGTGCGGTTGTAATCGGAACGCTAAACAATCATTTATGGTTTTACAGGCACTGCAGCCGGCCTTGTTCGTTGATGCGATAGACCCGTGTGCAGTATTGGAGCATACTGGGTCGGTGGGTGGTGAGGATGCAGGTGCGGCGGGGGTTGGAGGCCATCAGGGCGCCAAGGACCCGTTCCTCGGTTTCGCTGTCCAGCGCGGAGGTGGCCTCGTCCATAATCAGCACCGGTGCGTTGCGAAGCACCGCTCTGGCAATGGAAATCCGCTGTATCTGTCCCTCGGAGAAATTCACGCCCCGTTCCCCGATGTGGGTATCCAGTCCATCGGGCAGGACGGAGATAAAGCTCCACGCGTCGGCAATTTTCAGAGCCTCGATCAAATCCCTGTCGGATGCCTCCGGCGCCACCACACGCAGATTATCGGCAACGGTGCCGGAGAAAATGGTGCTGCCCTGCGGTACATAGGCGCAGAAGCGGCGTGTGCTGTCGGATACCGGCAGACTTTGGGTATCCACCGCCATGGTCACAGAGCCGGAGTCCGGCTCCACCAGACCCAGCAGGACCCGCAAAATGGTGGTCTTTCCCTCGCCGGAAGGACCCACAAAAGCAATGGTCTCCCCGGGTTCGGCGGAAAAGCTGATATCGTTGAGGACGATTCGATCAGAATCGTCATAGGAGCAGGTCAGGTGGTCTGCGCAGACCCGAATCCCGCTTTCACCGGCGGCGGTCAGCATGGACTTCGCCACTTCGGCATCGGCATCCATTTCCATGGGGAGGTCCGTGATTTGCTTGATGCGTCCGGCGGCGGTGGCAATGGAGATAGCACCGGGTGCCAGCGACACCAGCGACGAAAACGCCGCGGTCAGGCTTCCGGACAGCTGCAAAAACAGGGTCATGGTTCCGTAGGTGATGTCACCGGTCCACAGCCGCCATACACCCCAGCCATAGCAGGAGTAGGACACAAGCAACCCGATTACCGACATGGCAAGGGTCAGCAGCACAGAGAATTTGTCGTGGGCAAGGCGCAAGCTCCGGTAGCGGTCAATCAGCACACGGAAGTCCTCGGTATAGCGTCTGGTCAAGTCGAAGGCCTTGATGGACTGCAGATTCTGGATGGATTCGCCGCTGAAGGACAGAATCTGTCCGTTCATATCGCGGCTCTGCTGGTTGTATTTTCGCATCATCCGCGCGGTGAACCGGGAGGACAGAAACACAAAGGGTGCGCTGAGCAGCGCAAAAATCACCATGGTCGGATCGTAGTACAGCACGATGGCAAGACAGCCGACGAACTGGGTCAGACGGGTGAACAGGCTGGGGATGTAGCTGACGATGCTGCCGGAAACGGCGCTGACGTCGCCCTCCAGCCGGTTGATCAGGTCGCCGGAGTGGTATTTGTTGATATCCTCCCAGCGGCACCGGACGATATGCTCATAGATGGCGCTGCGAATCTCATTTTTGACCCGGGTGGCGATGACGGTGACCATTCTGGAGGTACCGGCGTTGATTAGAACCTGCGCCAGCGCCATGCCAATCACCAGAGCGGCGGCAAGTCCCAGCATGCCGCTGTCCCTGCCTACCACCGCATCGATCATATACTTGGAAGCCACACTGGAGCCCAGTCCCATGACGGTGCCGATGATGCCCACCACGCCATAGAGAATAATCTCCAGCTTATAGCGCAGCAGGTAGCCGGAAAGCCATTTCCACTCTGTCCCTACACTTCGCAGCAGGCTGCGGAATTCTTTGTTTTTCATGATTTTTTACCGGATTTTTGGCGACCGTAGTAGCCGTAGCGGTAGTAATGGCTGTAACCGCCATAGCTGTAGTGGCTGCCGTAGCCACCCAGTCCGCCCAGCGCGCCGTTGAGGACGCAGCCCATGAACCGGACATCGGTATCCAGAAGGGTGCTGATGCCCTTGCGGATTCGGGAGGACAGCACGGTGTCCTGACGGACGATGTACAGGGCAGTATCCGCTACACCTGCCATGATGGCCGCATCGGAGATGATGCCGCAGGGCGGTGTGTCGATTAGAATCAAATCATAGCGCTGTCGCAGCTGATTCATGATTTCATTGAGGTTGCTGGTGCGCATAATCCGCCACAGGCGGCGCTGCGCGGTATGGAAGGTCAGGATATCCACGCCCAGCTGCTCCGCCCGCAGAATGTCGTAGCCTTCCCCGGTCGTGCTGTTGGGCACGCCCGAAAACAGCATGCGGGCGATGCCGGAGTTCCGCAAATCGCCGTCGATAACAAGCACCTTTGTACCGTTCTTCGCCAGCATCGCCGCCAGATTCACGGTGGTGACGGACTTGCCCTCGCCGGGGGCAGTGCTGCTGACCAGAATGACCTTTTCCCCCTCCTGCAGACCGCTCTGCACGGCGGTGGCAAGGAGCCGCAGGGATTCCATAAATTCGTTGCCCAGCATGGGGTTGTTCAGCAGAACGTTGGTGTCGATTTTGCGCTTGTAGCGCTTGAAGGTGACCTGGGGTAGCACGCCCAGACAGGTCTGGTTCAGCTCCCGCTGCATATCCTCCTTGGTCCGCACCGTCTGGCGCAGCACCGCGTACAGCACAATCCAAACCGCGCCAATCAGCAGTCCAATCAGGATGCTTTTGAGGGTCTGGTTCTGCCATGCCATGGCGTTGACAGGCTTCTCCGGCACCTCCGCGGAGGAGATGACGTTCAGCTTGGTAGGTCCGATGATGTACTCGGTCACATAGGAATAGTTTTCAATCACCGACTGCAGCACATCGTAGGTGGCTTGTGGGTCGGTACCGGTGGTGGTGAAGGTAATCATATTGGTACCTGCCACGCAGGTGACCGACACCTGTGCCGGCATCACCGGCACCTCCAGATCACGGCAGACCCGTTCCTGCAGGATGTTGCTCTGCATGACGTAGGGGAATACGATGGCCAGCTGATCGGCGGTGGTACGGTCGTAGAAGAAGGAGTAAGCGGACATACCGCCGTCGCCGGAGAGAATGTCGTTCTCCATGTACACCGTGTAGGTGGCGGAGGTGCGGTAGACGGGGACGTACTGGATGTAGCTGCGGTAGAAGGACACCGCACCCAGCACAATGCCAAGGACCACGCCCACCCACCAGAATTTCAGGAAACCACGCCAGAAATCGCTGAGGTACAGGGTGATGTCCTTCTCCGGTGCGGGGGTATCTTTTTTGATTTCACTGATACTCACAGATTATCACCCTCCATTTCCTGACGATAGTAGCGGTAACGATAGCCGTAGGCACTGGTTTCGTCCAGACCAATCTGACCAAAGAGGGTGAAGGGACGGTGCAGGTCGTTGAGAATACAGCCTGCCAGATTACCGCCCACATTGGACAGGGTCAGGATGGTATCGTTGATGTCCGCCACGCCCACCATATCCGTCCGGACCACCAGCAGCGTCTGGTCACAGATGCCAGTCAGACTGGCAGCATCGGCGGATGCCGCTGAGGGTGGTGTGTCGATAATCACAAAATCCATCTTCTCGCTGATGGAGTTAATGTAACGGGTAACGGTTTCGGCTCTCAGCCATTGGGCCGCGTCGGACCGGCTCTTGCGGTTCATCGCCAAATACAGGCTGGTCTTTTTATACTGAATGAACTGATAATCCTTGGGGGCGATTTTCCGGGTCAGCACGTCGGTGAAATCCTGATGCACACCGGTGCGGTAGTCGAAAATCTTGTAGATGGATGGCTTACGAATATCCAGATCCAGCAGCGCCACACGGAAGCCCCGTCCTGCCAACGCCAGGGCAATATTGGCGGCGGCGGTGGACTTACCCTCGTTTTCCGCCACGCTGGTGACGGCGAAGGTTTTGCAGCCCTGCTGCTTGTTCATATGCTCCAGTCGGGTGGCGATGTTCTGATAGTCCTCAGAAAATTTCAGGGAGGCATAAGCATCGTCCAGCAGCAGCGACCGTTTTTTGCGGGTCAGCCGCTCCTTCAGGGACAGGTGCGGCTTCTCATGAACCACCGTACCCAGAAGAGTGGAATCGATGTTAGCTTCAAAGGCGGCCTCATGCTTCACCGTATCCCGCAGCAGCGACAGCAGCACAATCAGTACGCCCATCACCGCCATGGCAGCCAGAACCACAATTCCACGGTACATGGTGGAAATCCGGTTGGAGGATGCGGTAGGCATCTGGGGGAAAATCAGAATATCGATGACCGCATCGGAGAACACCGCCTCAGAGATGTTGGGGTACACCTCCAGAATAGAGCTAAGTAGCTCATAGGCAAGCTCCGGATCGTCCGCCGTGACAGACACGGTCATCAGGTTGATACCCTCCATCACGGAAGTGGATACCGTACCCCGAAAAGTCTCCTCACCGATATTCTGCGCCGCCATCCGGCGCATAGTGGGATCTTTGAACACGGTGGCGAAAATCTCCGCCATTTCCGCGGATACGGACAAGTTGGTATAGGTGCCGGCGGTGCCGGTCTTGGCGCGGATTACCAGCGTGGTGGTGCTGGTGTAGGTGGGAGAATAAACGCTGCGCTCGCTGATGTAGATGCCCATATAAGCGATACACGCCGCAAGAATCACCAGCCAGCAATTCCGCCAGATATCCCGAAGCAGGCTGTGCCATTCGAAGGACAGCTTGAAGCGCTGGGTTTTGTTTTTCAATTCAATCACTCCTCGACTACCACGGTCAGCACCGTGTGTCCCTCATTGCCCTGGGAGTCCAGAACATAGTAATGTACATCGTAAACGCCTGCCTTCTCCGGATTGTACTTCTCGGAGATGACCTGCAGGCTCCCCTCTTTGATCTTGTAGTAGTCGGACTTGACACTTTCCACGTAGCTGTCGAAATCCGGCGTCTGACCCTTTTTTACATAAATCATATGCTCCTTCAGCTCAATGGCGGGAGCCCGGAGGTTCTCCTCTTCCACATACATGGAAAGGTCCAGATACACAATATCACCCTTGGCGTTGGTGGCCTGCAGGGAAAGGCTGTACACGCCGGTGGAATTGGACTGGTAGTCGGTGGCGGTGATGATGACCCGGTCGCTGATGTCGCCCTCGATGCAGTCGGTGGCGCCCACCACCGCACCGATGTCGATGGATGCGCCCATGGGGAACACCATAGGCTGATTCAGATAAAACACCGGCTTTTTATAGTCGGTGTAGCGGATTTTGCGGGTGGACTTGGCAACGTGCTTATCGCTGTCCGCCACGGCGTAGGTAACGGTACAGGTGTTGTCACCGGTAAACTGGGAGATGGATTCCACGATGACCTTACCGGACAAATCCCCATCCTTTTCATCGTAGGCGGTGATGCCCTGAAGCAGTACATCCTCCCCATCGTGGATGCTGATTTCCAGCAGCTGCTGATCCACATGAATGGTGGGCAGCGTCAGGTCTGTGCTTTTTCGCTCATCCATATAAAACCAAGCAAACAGGCACAGGGTGCCAATGAATATTATTACTGTAAATATTCTAAGAACTTTCATTTCCTTGCCTCCCGGAAAGCCCATATATCCAAAAAATGCCGATAGTCAGACTATTTTACGATATTATACTATAACCGCAAAATAAAATCTAGTCCCCATGGCTGTTAAAGCACGCTTTTTTTTAGCGAAATCCTTGTATATCAAGCGCTTTCCGCCCTTTTGCCCGAACATGTGGACTATTACTGCGGTAAAATTATCGTTTAGCGGTGCTTACTTCGCTAAACAATCATTTACCCCCTGGCGGGATAAAAAAATACCGCCGGATTACCGGCGGCTTCAATCAAGGAAAGGAAAACTGCAGGGATGCTCAGCCCAGCTCAAAAAAGACTTGAGGATCCACAGGAGCATCGTTACGGGTGACGCTGAAATGAAGATGATCCCCCAGCGCGGTCTCCATCATGGCACTGCAGCCCACATAGCCGATGGTCTGTCCCAGCTTTACCGTGTCACCGGGCGCTACGGACAGCTCCTTCGCCAAGCTGGCATAGGTGGTCATATAACCACCGTCGTGGCGAATCACAACGGTGGTGCCCAGCAAATCGTCGTCGTAGGTGGTGTAAACCACCCCGTCCGCCGCCGCGGCTACCGCGCTGCCGGCCTCTGCGGCAATGTCAATGCCGGCGTGGGTACGCCAGTCACGGGTAGTGGGATCGTAGCTGAGCCGGTCCACGCTGTGGCTCATGACGGTCTGCCCCTTCAGAGGCAGCGCCGTCTGGTTCGGCTGCTGCAGAACGGTTTCATCGTCCTCGGGGTCCGGATCCGGTGACAGTACGGGAACGTCCGTCGATTCTGTGGGTGACGCCTGAAGCGAAGGCTCCGGCGCGCTGGCGCTGCGGTAGTACAGATAGCCGGTGATTCCGATTGCGGCCGCGCACAGAATCAGGGCGATGTAATAGCCCTTGCCGGAAAGCCTGCGCCAGATATTCTTTATGCTTTTCATCATTAGCACCTCCACGCCTATTATGACCCGGCTTACCGGAAGCTATACCCTCAGAAGGAAATATTGGTCAGAAGATTATTCGACAAATGTAGACAAATGGTAGATTTCTGGTATAATAGCTTAAACTATCACATTAAGGAGATAATCATGAGAGAGTTCTTTGGCTTCGGCGGCTATCAGCGGCCTGCGGAAGGTTATTTTTCATGGCAGCACCTTTTGTTCGTATCCTGTATCATGGTTGTGATGATCACTCTGGCGGTGGTGCTGGGCATCCGCAACAAGCACCGCACCATCAAGGAGCAGAACATGGTCCTGATTTGGGCGGCGCTTCTGATTGACGGCTTTGAGCTGTTCAAAATCATACTGATGTGCTGCCGCAACGGCGATCCGCTGGACTGGCTCTATGAGCTGCCCCTGTTTCTGTGCAGCATCCAGCTAATCACCATCCCTCTGGCCGCCTTCTCCAAGGGCAGAATCCGGGAGGCTGCCATCGATTTCGTTTCCATCTTCGGAATTCTGGGCGCGGTGATGGGCACCTACTTCGCCGGTCAGAACTACGCCTGCTATCCGGTTCTTAGTTTCGACAATGTGGTGTCCGGCATTACCCACGCCATTTCCGGCTTCACCGCCCTGTATTTGATGATTACCGGCATGACTGCCATGAAAAAGGAAAATATCGTCATCACCTTCGCCATCCTGCTGGGCTTCTGCGTTGCCGCCTACACCGCCAACGTGCTGCTGGACTACAACTATATGTTCCTGATGCGTGGCGACGGCACCCCCTACGACATCCTCTATAATCTGGTGCAGGGCAATGCCATCGCCTATCCCATCGGCGTTGTGGCGCTGTTCCTTCTGTACATCGGGGCTTTCTACGGGGTATTTTATCTGGTGAAAAATAAGAAAAACATACCTGTAAATGCGTAAATTCCCCTTGACGAAAGGGAAAATTTGTGTTATATCATTAATTGAATGAGGGAGTAGCGAGCGCGTTACGCGTAGCAAGTCAACATCCTGACCCAACGGTCTGGCTTGCTTTCAATCGCCAGACTCATGCCGGCAAGCTGTGCATGATGTCTAATCCCATGGTGATTCAGACATCCGGACACAGCCTGGCTGTGTCCGGTTTTTGTTGCAGAATACGTAAATTATCGTTTAGCTTTCGTAAACACAACGCATTGTAGGGGAGGGTCTTGACCCTCCCGTCAACCTGACAGGGTCTAAGATGTTGCAATCCTTGCGGAAAGGTTACCTATCTGCACAGTATTTACAGCTCGATAGTTGTAACGTAGCGGGAGGGTCAAGACCCTCCCCTACCATAGGTGCAGTGCGCACTTACACCGCTAAACAATCATTTTCCGTATCAATTGGGGTGCAACGGCACACCCTGAAAATAAGTACAGGAGGGTTTTTATGAAGAAGAATTACACCCAGTCACCAGACGAGGTACTGCGTGACCTGGAAACCACGCCGGAGGGTCTTTCCTCAGCGCAGGCGCAGGAACGTCTTGCCAAGTACGGTCCCAACAAGCTGAAGGAGGCTCCTAAGCCCTCCCTGCTCCAGCGATTCCTGGCTCAGCTGCGTGATCCCATGCTGATTATTCTGCTGATTGCCGCCGGCGTTTCTGCCCTGACCGGTATCCTCTCCGGCGAGAATGAAATGGCAGAGGTCATCATCATTCTGGTTGTGGTTCTGGTCAATGCCATTCTGGGCGTGTTCCAGGAAAGCAAGGCCGAAGCCGCCATTGAAGCGCTGCAAACCATGACCGCCGCTACCTGTAAGGTCCTGCGTGACGGCAAAATGGTAGTGCTCCACTCCGACGAGCTGGTCCCCGGCGATGTGGTCCTGCTGGAAGCCGGCGACGCGGTACCTGCCGACGGTCGCATCATTGAAAACGCGTCTCTGAAAATCGAAGAGGCCGCCCTCACCGGCGAATCCGTCCCCGTCAACAAGGCAATCGATGCACTGGGTCTGGCGCAGGGGCAGGAGGATGTGCCTCTGGGTGACCGGAAGAATATGTGCTATATGGGCTCCACCGTGGTTTACGGACGGGGTAAGGCGGTTATTACCGGCACCGGTATGGATACCGAAATGGGCAAGATTGCTGGCGCGCTGGCTGCCACCGCCGACGAGCAGACTCCCTTGCAGCGCAAGCTGGATGAGCTGGGCAAGCTCCTTTCCAAGCTGGTTCTGGGTATCTGCATTTTCATTTTCGTTTTCAACCTGTTCATGGCACGGGGCGAGCTGTCCGCTCAGGGTCAGACCTTGAAGGTCATTCTGGATACCTTTATGGTCGCCGTTTCTCTGGCGGTTGCCGCCATTCCCGAGGGTCTGGCGACAGTGGTGACGGTGGTGCTGTCCATCGGTGTCACCAAAATGTCCCAGCGCAACGCCGTAATCCGCCGTCTGACCGCCGTGGAAACTCTGGGCTGTACTCAGGTTATCTGTTCCGACAAGACCGGTACTCTGACCCAGAACAAGATGACCGTTGTGGATCATCTGGGCGACACCAATCTGGTCGCCACCGCCATGGCCCTCTGCTCCGACGCCAACCTCAACGACGCCGATCAGGCGGAGGGCGAGCCCACTGAGTGCGCGCTGGTGAATTTCGCCTGCTCCGTGGGTCTGAAGAAGCAGGATCTGGAGAAGGCCACGCCCCGTGTGGATGAGGCACCCTTCGACTCCGGTCGTAAGATGATGTCCACCATCCATGATTTGGGCGGCAAATTCGTCCAGTACACCAAGGGCGGTCCCGACGTGGTGCTGGCAAAATGCACCCACTATTACGAAAACGGTCAGGCTCTGCCCATGACCGATACCAAGCGGGCGGAAATCATGTCCGCCAACAAGGCCATGGCAGACAAGGCCCTGCGTGTCCTTGCCGCCGCCAAGCGGGACTGGGATGCCAAGCCTGCCGACAACTCTCCCGAATTTCTGGAGCAGAATCTGGTGTTCATCGGTCTGACCGGCATGATTGACCCGGTCCGTCCCGAGGTCAAGGCCGCCATCGAAGAGTGCCGCTCCGCCGGCATCCGTGCCGTCATGATCACCGGCGACCACAAGGATACCGCCGTTGCCATCGCCAAGGAGCTGGGCATCATCACCGACGCTTCTCAGGCCATCACCGGCGCTGAGCTGGATGCCATCTCCGATGAGGAAATCGGCGAATTCGTTCAGAATTACGGTGTTTACGCCCGTGTCCAGCCGGAGCATAAGGTGCGCATCGTCAACGCATGGAAGAAAAATGGCGCCATCGTCGCCATGACCGGTGACGGTGTCAACGATGCTCCCTCCATCAAGTCCGCCGACATCGGCGTGGGCATGGGCATCACCGGCACCGACGTGACCAAAAACGTGGCAGACATGGTTCTGGCGGACGACAACTTCGCCACCATCGTTTCCGCTGTGGGCGAGGGTCGCCGGATTTACGACAACATCCGCAAAGCTATCCAGTTCCTGCTGGCATCCAATATGTCCGAGGTGCTGGGCGTCTTTGGCGCCACCCTGATGGGCTTCACCCTGCTCAACCCCGTCCATCTGCTGTTTATCAATCTGGTCACCGACTGCTTCCCTGCCCTTGCGCTGGGCATGGAAAAGGCCGAGCCCGACACCATGAGCCGTCCTCCCCGTGACTCCAAGGAGGGTATCTTCGCCGGCGGACTGTTTGGCGACATCGCCTATCAGGGTATCCTGGTGACGACGCTGACCATCCTCTCCTATATCATCGGCAATTCATTCGAGGTCGGTCACTTCGCCATGCCCCACGGTATTTCCCAGCATGGCATGACCATGGCGTGTTTGACCATGTCCATGTGCGAGATTTTCCACTCCTTCAACCTGCGGTCCCAGCGGAAATCCGTGTTCAGCCTGAAGGGGCAGAACATGATTCTGTGGGCAGCCATGCTGGGCTCCCTGCTGCTGACCACCGCCGTGCTGGAGATTCCCTTCCTGGCCAACGCCTTCGGCTTCACCCCCATCGGTCTGGCCGAGTACGGCATCGCCATTTCTCTGGCCGTGCTGGTGATTCCCATTGTGGAAATCGTCAAGCTGTTCCAGAGAATGGCCGCCAAAAAGCGCTAAAAAATCACCGCGCCTGCATCAGCAGGCGCGGTTTTTCAGCATTGTAATGGCGGTCCAAAGCAAACAGGACCAACCGAACAGGCTCAGCACCCAGTATTGTGCGCAAATCATCGGAGTGGAGCCAATCACCAGCAAAATGTAGAACACCACGCCCCACACCTCAGTCATCAGCGCCGACAGCACGTTCAGGGTGTACAGCAGCACCGTCAGCACCAGAGAACCGATGCTGAGGTTGCGCACCAATCGCAACGTCCTTTTGTCATCATGGTCGTAAGCATATTTCAGCAGCAGCCCCGCCGGCAGAAAGGACAGGATGCTCAGCGCAACGCAAAACACCTTCCAAAACCCTGCCGGTTCCGGCAAAAATCCAAATATGGCGCACAGCAGCAGCATGCTGTACCAACTCAGCCAAAGCACTTTTTTGTTCATCTTGCAGCCTCCTGTCCACCCCATTTTACCCCACCCCCTCCCAAATAGCAAGGGAAAAAAAGCTGGACACTGACGCAAGATTCTGATATAATAGACGAAATCCTACTTAGAAGGGATGTTGCACTTTATGAAATGCCCCTTTTGCGGCGATCAGGACAGCAAGGTGGTGGACTCCCGCCACTCCGAGGACGGTCTGAGCATCCGTCGCCGTCGGGAATGTCTGAACTGTCAGCGCCGGTTTACTACTTACGAAATCGTGGAAAGCCTGCCCATTATCGTGGTCAAGCGGGACGGCACCCGTCAGAGCTTCGATCGCAACAAAATCCTCAACTCCATGATCCGCGCCTTCGACAAGCGGAAGGTGGAGGTCACAGATTTGGACAAAATCACCACCGAAATCGAGCAGTCCATCCAGAATACTCTGGACCGGGAAATCAGCACCGACAAAATCGGTGAGATGGTCATGGAACGGCTCAAGCCGCTGGATGAGGTGGCGTAGATCCGCTTCGCTTCCATCTACCACCGCTTTCAGGACGCCAGCAGCTTCATGAGAGAAATCAGCAAGTTTCTGGAGGAAAAGTAACCATGGATGATTTCGATATCGGTAGCCTGTTGCCGGAATTTGACAGCTTTCTGAACGGTCTGGATATGTTTATCCGCGTCTGTGTAATCGCAGGACCTTTGGCATTGCTGGGTCTGGGACTGTACTACCTTCTGGCTGCTCCCAAAGAGGCCAACTACTCCGCCGGATACCGGTTCCGCTACGGCATGGCCAAGGCCAGATCATGGCAGTTTATGCAGTTCCTCGCCGGTGCGGTGTACAGCATCACAGGCCTTTTGATGACCGTAGTGGTGGGAATTCTGTGCGTGTTTCTCCACCAAAAGGACTTGATGGAAATGGCCACCTCCGCCATAACCATGATTGGCTGGGAGGCACTCATTATCGCCCTTGCGACCATGGGAATCAATCTGACCATGATGATTATTTTCGACAGCGAGGGTAATCGCCGCAGCGACTTCAAAGGCATCAAGCTATAACACAATCCGGCAGCTTATCAGCTGCCGGATTACTTTGATTATCAGGTAAACAATCGTTTATCGTACAAGAAAACCGCCGGCGGATTTACGCCGGCGGTTATTGTTACAAAGGGGATTTTTTGATTTTCGCATAGGCGCGGGGGTACTGAGGCGGTGTGGGACGGATTTTTCGCAGGACGATGACCGAATGACTGGTGCCGTCCATAGGGAAATCCTCCACCGATTCCAGCTTCAAGCCCAGCTTGGTGATGGCATTTTGCGCCTGCGCCAGCTCTTCACGGGCAGCAGCGCCCTTCATCGCCAGTACCGCACCGCCCACCTTGACAAAGGGGGCCGTCAACTCCAGCAGAATATCCAGCCTTGCCACAGCCCGGCTGGTGGCGTAATCGTACTGCTCCCGCCGTTTGGCGGCAAACTCCTCAGCACGGGCGGTGACGCACTCTGCCTCCACCCCCAGCTGGGGCAGAATCTGCTCCAGCCATGCCATCCGCTTGCCCAGAGAATCCAGCAGCGTAACATTGGCTTCAGGGCAGGCGATTTTCACCGGAACTCCGGGAAAACCGGCACCGCAGCCCACATCAATCAACCGCTTTCCTTTCAAATCTGCCGCTTTCAGAACGGTCAGGCTGTCCAGCAGGTGAAGCTTCGCCACCTGTGTCGGTTCGGTAATGGCCGTCAGATTCATGACCTCATTCTGCCGTACCACCGCTTCACCAAAGCCGCAAAGCCTGCGGCAGGTATCCTCCGCCAAATCAAGTCCCAGACCGGGCAAGCCGGCGGTCAATGTCGCAAGCATCATTCCCGATCCTCCGGCAGAGCGCCCACAATACCACTCAAATCCACCTGACCTTCATCGTAGGGGTCGAACGTAGAGCTGGCCTCCTCCTTCTGGGCAGGATGAACGATATTCCGGATGTGCCAGTTCACCAGCAGGTCACAAACCTCGCCGTAGGAAGCCACGCCGGAGTCATCGCCACTGGTCTTGATATACACATCGTTGACGCTGTCAGCCAGCTGCGTTGCGGATTCATTCTCGGTTTCATCAAAGAATTTCGAGTAGCTGCTGAGGTCGTGGGCCAGTGCGGTGTTGATACCGCTGGAAATACGGGCAGTAGCAGCTGCCGCATCCGGTGTGCCCACCGACGCCAAAGCGCCGTAGCAATAGCGGAACGCCATATAGTAGGCAGAATACTGGAACTGCAGGTCCGGATTGGCCTGACAGGCCAGGAACCCCGCAAAATTGGCATCCCGCTCCACGGCAATGCACATCCGGTGCGCCATCTCATGGCACATGGTAAAGGGCATGGACACCGCGGGAATCTGAGGATTCACCGCCGCTTCGCCGGTGATGGGCATGGTAACGCCGGTGATGCCCATGGAGGTGTACATGTCTGCCCAGCCCAGCCGCTTTACAGGCGTCAAATCTCCGGCAAATACTGGGTAGCAATTCTCATAAGTCAGCACATCAAAGCCGGCGCCTGCCTGCTTCGCCAGCGCATCAAAGTCGGCAAATTCCACATCGCCGCCACCGTCACGGGGCATTTGCAGCGCCAGCTCATTGGCCTTGTCACGGAAATAAATCGTGGCACTTTCCAACTCCCGCAGGGTATATTCCGAAACCTCCAGACGCACATCGTCCGCCAGAGGGCCGGCATGGTAGTTCAGTCCGTAAATGCCGGTATGCAGCAGGTATACCAAAGATACCGCAGCCAGCACCCAGCCTGCCCACTGAATCGGATTCCAGCGGAACAGAATCATCAGCACGATGGACGTAATGAAAGCCAGTATCATCACCACCAACGCTACCTGCCAAAGCAGCAGATTTGTGCCGCTGCTCCATACGCTGAGGAAGCCCTGCACCGTGCGGGTCACATAGGGATAGACCATATCCACCAGCACCGTGTACTTTTCCGCCAGCTTCAGCAGAGCCCAGCTGATTGCCCCAAGAATGGCGGCAACCAGATATCCGCGCCAATATTTCAAAAGGACACGCCTCCTTCTTATCGGTATAGGTTTTAGTATTATAACACACTTTTACCGCTTTGTCTGCCCCCAAAATATAAATTTTTCGTAAAGAGGGTCACAGGCTTGACAGGTTGGCAGGCATTTGGTAAACTAAACAAAGATAAATAGTAAAGGAGCGTCTAATTATGGCAGCTGTACATATTCTTGACCATCCCCTGATCCAGCACAAGCTGGCAATTCTGCGCAACGAAAAAACCGGTGTTAAGGAATTCCGCGAGCTGGTCGGCGAAATCGCCGGACTGATGTGCTACGAGGCTACCCGCAACCTGCCCACCGAAGAGGTGGAGGTTCAGACCCCCGTGGCTGTGGCCAAGTGCCACATGCTCTCCGGTAAGAAGCTGGCAATCGTTCCGGTGCTGCGTGCCGGTCTGGGCATGGTGGACAACATGATTGCCCTGATTCCCTCCGCAAAAATCGGTCACATCGGTCTGTACCGTGACCCCGAGACCCATATGCCCGTGGAGTATTACTGCAAGCTCCCCGAGGATATCGGCAACCGGATTGTGTATGTGGTCGATCCCATGCTGGCCACCGGCGGCAGCGCTGTGGCTGCTATTGATTTCCTGAAGGCCCGTGGCTGCCGGAACATCATTATGATGAACATCATCGGTTGCCCCGAGGGCGTCAAAACCGTGCAGGAAGCCCACCCCGATGTGGAGATGTACCTTGCCGCGGTGGACGAGAAGCTCAACGACCACGCCTACATCGTCCCCGGTCTGGGCGATGCCGGCGACCGTATCTTCGGAACCAAGTAAACATCAGGGCGGACCCGATAAGGTCCGCCCTTGCTATTACATTGCGGTAAATTATCGTTTAGCGTACTAACAAAACCCTTTGTAGTTGTTGCGCTAAACAATCATTTATCTGTTAAATGCCTCGGGGTCGAAGGTGATGACGGTATAATACACCGTATCCCCCTGAGCGTTGAGAGCGCTGTCCAGCCGGCTTTTGATTTCCTTTTCCCGTCCGGTCAAATCCGCCGGTACCGCCATGTCAAAAATCAGATTGGTATGTCCCGGCGATACCACCATCCGGAAATCATGGATGCCCAAACGGCTGTCGATATCCCCCAACAGGCCAATCACCAGCGCCTTTACCCGATCCAGCTCCGGATCATCGGTTATCACCGGATCGTAATGAATCACCAGATGGATGCCGTGGCTCTCGTAGCACTCCCGCTCCAGATTATCGATGATCTCATGGCAGCGCAGCGGATCCTCCCGACGGTCCATTTCCACATGAAGGCTGGCAAATCGCCGCCCCGGACCATAGTCATGGACCATCAAATCGTGCCAGCCCAGCACATCGGGATTTCCCCGCAGCTGATCCAGAATCTGCTCCCGCAGCTCCGGACCGGCCGCCTCCCCCAGCAGCGGGCTGATGGTGTTCTTCGCCATGCCAATGCCGCTGTACAGAATGAACAGCGCCACAGCAAGACCCATGTAGCCGTCGATTTTCCAGCCGGAGAAATGCTCCACAATGCCGCTGATCAATACCGCGCCGGTGGCGATGCAGTCGTTGCGGCTGTCGGCAGCAGTGGCTATAAGGGTGTCGGATTGGATTTTCCTGCCCAGCCGCAGGTTGAACAGGCTTAGCCACGCCTTGACGGCGATGGAGCCAACCAGAATCGCCACCGTCAGCCATGTGAAAACCACCGGCTCCGGATGGAGTATTTTGGAGACGGAGCTTTTCGCCAGCTCAAAGCCGATGAACAGTATCATCACCGCCACTGCCAGTGCCGACAGGTACTCAAACCTGGCGTGACCGAAGGGGTGGTCCTCGTCTGCCGGCTTCCCTGCCAGCTTGAAACCCAGCAGGGTCACCACAGAGCTGGAGGCATCAGACAGGTTGTTCAGAGCGTCGGCTGTGATGGACACAGAGCCGGACAGGATGCCCGCTGTCAGCTTTCCGCCAAAGAGAAGCACGTTGCTGACAATCCCCACCAGTCCCGCTATGCGGCCCTTTTTTAATCGTTGCTTTTCCATAAAACCCCCATAAAACTGGACTCTACTGCCAGTAGAATCCGGATTCTACCGCAAATAGGGGCGTTTCTCCCAGAAAACGGGTGACTTTTCCCCGGCGATGCGGTATTCTGAAATAGAATTCTATGACTGCATTATATCCCACCGGTGGTGGGGTGTCCAGTCTTATTTTATAAGGAGAACTGAAATGAGTGCCTACAAAATCATTACCGATTCCTGCTGCGACCTGAGCGTAGACAAGCTGAAAGAGCTGGACGTGACTGCGGTTTCCCTGAGTTTTCTGTTCCGCGGCACGGAACGTTTGGACGCAGTAACCGATGAAATTAAAGAAGTTTACAATGCCATGCGTTCTGGCGAAACCACCAGCACCTCTGCCGCCAACCCTGAAAGCTGGTCCAAGATCATTGAGCCGGTATTGGCCGAAGGCAAGGACGCACTGGTGATTGCCTTCTCCTCCGGTCTGAGCACCACCTATCAATCCGCTGTAATTGCCGCCAGCGATTTGCAGGAAAAGTACCCCGGCCGCAAGGTCAATGTGGTGGATAGCCTGTGTGCCAGTCTGGGTCAGGGTCTGCTGGTTTGGTACGCCTGCGACAAGCGGGATGAGGGTATGGATCTGGACAGCCTGACCGCATGGCTGGAAGAGAACAAACTCAAAGTCTGCCAGTGGTTTACTGTGGACGATTTGAACTTCCTGAAGCGGGGCGGTCGCATCAGCGCGGCGACGGCTCTGGTTGGCACCATGCTGCAGATTAAGCCGGTGCTGCACGTAGACGACGCCGGCAAGCTGATCAGCGTCAGCAAATCCCGCGGCAGAAAGGCCTCCATTGATGCGTTGGTCAGCAAGATGGCGCAGCTGGCTCTGCCCGGCAGAAATGACCGCATTACCATCTGCCACGGCGACTGTCTGGAGGATGCCCAGTATCTGGCTGCGCAGGCAAAGGAGAAGCTGGGCGTGAAGGAAGTTTACATCGGCTACACCGGCGCGGTGATTGGTTCTCACTCCGGTCCCGGCACTCTGGCGCTGTTCTTTATGGGCAGCAGCCGTTGATAAGATTGTAACCAAAGGGCGTGCAGTCTGCACGCCCTTTCATTTTACCGCGAAACAGCAAAAGGAAATCGCTCGAATCTATCGATTCGAGCGATTCTTTTACTTTTTCTCCAGCTGCTGGGCGTACTTGCCATAGCCGTATTTGCCATACTTGCTGCCGTAGCCGTACTTATTGCCGTAGCTGTACTTCCGGTAGCCGTAGTCGTAGCCGTAGCCGTAGGTGGAACGGTAGCCATAGCCATAGTGCCGATGGAACTGAGGCACACCATTGAACACACAGCCGGTGATGTTGACATCCTTCTGGTGCAGCGCCGTAATGGCATTGAGCACCTGACCCCGCTTGGCGAAGTCCTGCCGGACCACATACACCACACATTCAGCATAACGACACAACGCCGTGGTATCGGATACCACCTCGCTTGGCGGCGTATCCATTACGATATAGTCAAATTCCTTGGACAATTCCTCAAGGATTTTCCGCATAGCGCGGTACTCAATGGTATATTGACGCTTATCGGTACTGCGTCCGGATACAAAGCACAGTCCGCTGCTGGTAGAGCGGATACAGCCGGTGATGGACAGTTTAGAATCCTTCAGGCAGTCCAGAAGACCATTGCCCTCCGCTTCCTCACCCAGGAATTTCGCCACGCTCTGATGGCGGAAGTCCGCATCCAGCACAACGACTTTATGCCCGTCCTTCACCAGCGACTGCGCCAGATTCACCGACACGGTAGTCTTGCCTTCGCCGGCAAGGGTACTGGTAATCAGAACTGTTTTCTTCCCCGTGTCCTCCAGTTGTTTCTTTACCTTCATACGCAGACCGCGGAGAGATTCGGACATATTGGCATTGGAATCCGCGTTGATGACCGTATTGGCGCTTTTGCGGCGCTTCTTCATTGCCACCTTGGGCAGCGCCACAAGAATCGGCAGGTTGACCATGGACTTCAGCTCGTCCGCGGTCTGAATGGTGCGGGAGGTCATTGCCATAAGCAGCATGATTGCCATACTCGCCAGCAGTCCAGCCATCGCGCCCTTCGCTGCGCTTGTGACAGGAGAAAAGGCATTAACCGGTGCCGAAGGCATGGTAGGAGCCTCCACAATTTTCATCTGGGGGTTATCCACCATGTACACCGCCACCTGAGGATAGCACTCGATAATGGCGCAAAGGTAATCATAGGCATCCTGAGGGTTGCCGCTGGCCACAGTCAAAACCAGCATATTGCTGTTGGTAACAGATTCGGCATAGGCATAGCCGGGAACGTAGGGGCGGTTCATCTCCTCCGTCACCAAATCGTACATAACCGCCATATTCAGAATCTGAGGGAAGGACTCCGCCATCTGCTGGGCAGCATACTGATCATAGTATGCACCGGTGCCGAAGATATCCTCGGCGGTGTAGCCGGAATCCACTGTAAATATCGCCTTGGACTGGTACACAGGAGCAAAGTTCCGCTCTGCCCAGTAGACGGACACAACGGCGAACACCACCACCAGCACCAGCATCATGGGCCACATCTGGAAGAAGGCATTCTTGAAACGGATTATCAGGCTAATCAGGTCAATTTTTGGCTGTTTATTGTTTTCCATTGCTTAGCCCTCCTTCCCTTTTTCCGCTTGCTCCGTCTGAGCGCTGTAACCATACTGGTCGCCATAGCCGTAGCGGTTGCCATACTTACCGCCATAGCCGTAACGGTCATGGAAGGTCTCCAGCATATCGTTCAGCACCACGCCCAGGAAGGTAGAATGGTAGCTGCGCAGGCAGTCAATGGCATCGTTGACATCGCAAGCGGCGGTATAGTCCTGACGGACCACCAGCAGGGATGCGTCCACCTTATCTGCCAGAATCTCCGCATCGGGGAACATGCCCATGGGAGGGGTATCCACAATAACAAAATCAAATACACGCAGCTGCGTCAGCACGGCGGACATCGTATCACCGGATACCAGTTCCGCCGAACGGCTGTCGTAGCTGGTGGAAAACAGCATATACAGCCCCAGCTGCTCATGACGCATCATGCAGCTGAGCAGATTATCCTTGGCATAGGGTTTGGCAAGCAGCTTGTTCAGCGGCAATTCGGTTTCGTAAACCCCGTCAAAGAACCGGTTCAATGCGGGCTTACGCAAATCCGCATCCACCAGCGCCACGTTGTGTCCTTTCAGCGCCAGAGCTGCCGCCACGTTGCCGGCGATGGTGGATTTGCCTTCACTCTCGCCTACGCCGGTAATCATGAAAATCTTTCTGCCACGGGCATTGGCCTCATGCTCCAGCTGGCTGCAGATAGAGCTGATTTGCTCGTTGTAAGAAAAGCTGGTGGTCGGCGCAAAGACCTGCACCTGCTTATTGGTATTATGGATGATGGTTTTCAGCGTGCGGTTTTTCCATTCCCGGTTCACCGAAGCGATAATCGGTGCATCCAGCAACTGGCGGGCACCGGTACGGGTCTGGATGGTTTCGCCACGGATGGAGAAATAGCACAGCAACGCACTCATCATAATCGCACCCACAAGGGCTGCAATCTGGGCAGAACGGTTGGCATCCACCTGATTGGAGGGAATGGAGGATACCGACGGATTTTGCAGAATATTCAGCACGCTGCGGTTGGCAATGTAGTCGGCCATGGTGGGGAACACATCCACCAAAGCGTCCAAAGCGAGGAACGCCTCCTCAGGGGTAGATGCCGTGGCAGTAACCACGATGAAATTGCTCTCGCCCAGCTGCTGAGCGGTGATGACACCCTGAAAATCCGTCAGCTGAGGATTGGCGGCAGCGATGCCCTCGTGCATCAAATCCGTTTCCACCAGCTCCGACAGCACCGCCGCTACCTCACGGGTAGAGGTCAGATTGCCGGAGGACACAAAGGATGTGGTACGGGAGTTGACTGCGTAGGTCATGGTAGCCTGATACTCAGGCACATAGAACCAGGACAGCACAAAAGAGGTCGCCATAGCAAACACCAGTGCTGTGGCAATAATCATCCAGCAATTGCGAAGCAATGCCCGCAGCAGACACACCACGGAAACATGGCTCGGCTGGAAGGTCTTGTTGTATTCTCTCATTGCGCCCCTCCTTACTGAACCACAACCGTCAGAATCGCCGTGCCGACGCCATGACTGCCGCTATAGGTGTAGTAGACCCGGTAGGTATCAGGCACAGAGGTATCCACCCAGTTTTCAATCTTAACATCCTCAAGGGTGCCGTTTTCGTTGGGCGTGTCCAGCGTTGCCAGATACATAGAGGGGTCAAAGGCCGCATCCTTGCTCAAATAAACCAGATACTCGGTCAGCCGGATGGTGGGTCGCAGAGGATTATAGTCCAGCCGCTGCACAGGCAAATCCAGCCACGCCGTATCGCCCATGGAGTTGGTGACCTGAATGGTGATATCAAACACCTCGGAATTATCCGTGGCGGCCAGAGTGGAAACACGAATCTGGCTGGAGATGTTGCCATCCACCACATCCTGTGCCGCCAGCCGGCTCAGCAGCTCCACATCCTCGGTACTGGAGTATACCAGAGGCTCCCGAACCTGAAAACGGGGCTTGCGGTAGTCGGTATAGCGAATCCGGCGGACATAGGATGCCATATTATCATCGCTGTCGAAAACCAGATAGGTGACCTTTGCCATATCCTCGCTGATTAGCTTGGAGATGCTGGCAACAATAATATGGGGGGTCAGGTCGCCGTCCTGTCCGTCGCTGGCGGTGACGCCTGTCAGCAGCTCCGTTTCGCTGACCGATGCGGATACCTCCAGAACACCTTCGGGACAATGAATCACCGGAGCTTCCTTCGTATCCGTCGTGCCCTGATAGATTATGGTGGCGATATTCGCCGCCAGCAGCACCACCAGCGCAATGATTAGTACTTGCTTGATTGTTCTCATATGTGACTCCTAAACGCCGGGTCAGACCTTGGCCATTTCGCCAGAAGGTCTGTATGTAGGCACCAAATCCTGAATCAGCTTGCGCAGATGGGACTCCTGTCCCTCCGTGAGCTGCCCCAGGGCCTCCAGATTGGTCGTGAACCAGCTGTTGTCGAATTCGATTTTGTGTCCGACATAAATCAGGTCGTTGGCAGTCTTGGCCAGACCCTCCTCGCCCATCAGCAGCTCCTCATAGAGCTTTTCGCCGGGACGCAGGCCGGAGTAGACGATGTCGATATCAACACCGGGCTCAAAGCCGGACAGACGAATCATATTCCGCGCCAGATCATCAATCTTCACAGGGTCACCCATGTCCAGCACAAAAATCTCGCCGCCACGGGCAAAAGCGCCTGCCTGCAGCACAAGGGCTACCGCTTCGGGAATGGTCATGAAAAAGCGTGTAATGTCAGGATGGGTGACGGTGACAGGACCACCTCTGCGAATCTGCTCACGGAACAGGGGAATCACACTGCCGTTGCTGCCCAGAACATTGCCGAACCGGACGGCTGCAAAGCAGGTCTTGGATTTCTCCGCCATGGACTGAATCACCATCTCGCAAATCCGCTTGGACGCGCCCATGATGTTGGTGGGATTCACCGCCTTGTCGGTTGAAATCAGCACGAAGTGCTCCACCCCCGCTTTATCAGCCGCACGGGCAGTATTGAGGGTGCCGAAAACATTGTTTTTCACCGCTTCCAGCGGGGATTTTTCCATCAGGGGCACATGCTTATGGGCAGCAGCATGGTAGACAATGGTAGGCCGATAGGTCTGCATCACCGTCTCAATCCGCTCTCTGTCCCGCACAGAGCCAATCAGTACATGGGTTTTCAGCTCCGGCTGATCCCGCTTCAGCTCCTGCTCGATGGCATAGGCGTTGTTCTCGTAAATATCAAAGATGACCAGTTCCTTGGGACGATAGCTGGCAAGCTGACGGCACAATTCGCTGCCGATGCTTCCGCCGCCACCGGTAACCATGACGGTCTTGCCCCGGATTAATTCCGACAGACCTCCCATATCCACCTTTACCACGTCCCGCTCCAGCAAATCCTCGATGTCGATATCGCGAATTTCCTGAATACTGACCTCGCCATTGGCAAGCTGGTAGATGCCGGGCATCTGCTTGAACTTGCAGCCGGTGCGGCTGCAGATCTCCCAGACTTCCTTCTTGGCCTGTGCGGACAGGGTGGGAATGGCAAGGATGATTTCTGTAATGGCGAAATGCTCTACCATTTCCTCGATTACATCCCGTCCGCCAACCACGCGCACGCCCATCAGCTGACGCCCCAGCTTCATGGGGTCATCGTCGATGATGCAGACGACTTTATTTTTGGAGAAGCTGCTGTTGCGGAACTCACGCAGTACCAATGCGCCAGCCTGTCCGGCACCAATCAGCATCGTCCGCTGCCGGCCTTCACGGGCGAACCACATACGGCAACGCCGCATGAATCGGTAGAAAAACCGCACGCAGGTCACGGCAATGAACAGAATCATGGCGAACAGAATCGGATAGCTTCTGGGAAGCACCACAAATCCGGTGAGAACCACCGAGAACTGTACAACCATGATAATTCCCACAGAAATACCAATCCGCAGCAGTTCATCAGCACCGGCAAAGCCCCAAAGGCTGTTGTACAGCTGCAGGATTCCGAACACCGCCAAACTCAGCAGCGTGGTGGGAACCGCCCAACGCCAGAGAACTGTTATGTACTCCGCCGGTATGGTTTCGAATTCATAGCGAATAAACAGCGCCAGAAACGACGACGCGTTCACCACCAGAATATCCAGTATCACCAGCAGAATCACCCGCAGCAGCAGGCATCCGTTTACCCTTTTCAGTTTATTCATTTCGAGCGTCGACATAAGGTCAGGCTCTCCTTTCGGACTTCTTCTTTTCCATCACCCATTAGTATATCATATTTTCGCCGGATGTAAATGGTAAATAGGGGTAATTTTTAAGGTTCAGGGTAGAAATCCACAAAAAACTATGGTATAATGCATCAGTCCTGACCGACCATGGGGCGTCCTTCCAGCACGCGTCTGGGATTGCGCTCCAGCAAAATCTGAGTGTAACGGTCGTCGCAGTGCTCCTGCACCCAATGGCGCAGCTGACTCATGTGTGGCGTGCGGCGATGATAGCTGTGGGCATCGCTGGCAAACAGATGGGCCAGTCCCTGCTCCATAATTTCGTTTGCGGCATCCTGAGCCCGGGAACCGAAGGCGCCCAGCACGCTGCCCTTGTTAATCTGCAGCACATAACCCAACCGTCCCCAGCGGCGCAGCAGACGGGTATCCCGTTGGATTGCTCCATACCGCTCCGGGTGGGCTACCACCACACGATATCCATAGCCGGCAATGTCCGCCAGCATGGTATCCATATAATCAAAGCTCTCATCAAAGAAAAACTCCACCAGAACATAATTCGATCCGGCAAAGGTGGGCAGTTTGCCCATCCGCGCCAACTCCGGTGTTTCCGGCGTGCAAAGAATTTCCGCGCCCAGATGCAGCCGCAGAGGAATGTTCTCCGCCTTCAGGGCAGCTGTCAGTTCCTCAAATCTCTGCTCCATCAGCCGGACACGGGGCAGCTCCTCCAGATTTCCAGTGAAATGGGATGTAGCAGCCAAATCCTTTACGCCAGAGCGGTAGGCCATCCGCGCCATCTCAACCGCTTCATCCATATTGGAGGCACCGTCATCAAAATCAGGCAATATATGACAATGGATGTCGACCATATTTTCCTCCCATAATGCATAATTTGTTTAATTATAGCACAAAGACGCGATTTAATGCAATACTATTTTTTGGAAAGGGGGCAGCGCGATGGAAATAAGTGGATCCGATTTTATTAAGACCCTCCGTCAAAAGTCCAAAGACGGCACCCTGAAGGCTGTCTGGACAGACTGGAAGTGGATTTGGGGCTTCAGCCGCAAGCGGTTGGGCGCCGTCATCGCCTATACCCTGTTCGGCATTCTCAGCAGCGCGCTGGGGCTGGTGGCCGGTGTGGTGGGCAAATACATGATTGACGCAATCATCGCCATGGACCTGAGCCGCCTTGCCATATACTGCCTGCTGACCGTAGTCAGCGCGGTTCTGGGCGTGGCGTTCCAGAGCATGACCTCCCGTTTTGCCGCCCGTCTGAATATCGACATGCTGGGTGATGTGCAGGAACGGGTCTTTTCCGATGTGATGAAAGCCGACTGGTCCGCCCTCAGCAGCTATCCCTCCGGCGAACTGCTCAACCGCTTCTCCACGGACATCAGCACCGTGGCAAGCTGCGCCGTCAGCTGGCTGCCGGGTCTGCTGATTCAACTTTTTACCGTGCTGGCAACTCTGGGTGTCATTCTCTACTACGACCCCATCATGGCGCTGATTGGCTGCGCCAGTACCCCCCTGATGTTCCTTATGTCCCGCAGTCTGCTGAAAAAGCAGCGCAGCCACAACCAGAAAATGCGTCAGGTCAGCGGCGATATGTCCGCCTTCCAGTCGGAAACCTTCCGCAATATGGATACCCTGAAGAGCTTCGGTGTGGAGCAGCAGATGGAGAAAAAACTGCAAAAACAGCAGTCTGCCTACCGCGACACCGTGCTGGAATACAACCGCTTCACCATCCGCACCAACGTCTGGCTCACCGCCATGGCCACAGTGGTGCAGTACGCCGCAATGGGCTACTGTCTGTGGCGGCTGTGGCGGGGCGATATTCTCTTCGGCACCATGACGCTGTTTTTGCAGCAGCGATCCAATCTGGCCAACGCTTTCTCCTCTCTGGTATCGCTGGTACCCACTGCCCTGTCCGGCTCCGTAGCTGCGGAGCGCATCCGGGAGCTGAGTAATCTGCCCAAGGAGCCAAAGCATGAACCTCCTGCCGTGGCAGGCAGCTGCGCGCTGGAGCTGGGGAATGTGGCCGTCGGCTACGGAGAGCGAACCGTTCTGGAAAATGTGAATATATCCGTACCCGCAGGACAAATCGCGGCACTGGTGGGTCCCTCCGGCGAGGGCAAGACCACCCTGCTGCGGCTGCTGCTTGGTCTGATTCGACCGGATCAGGGTCGGGCAGAGCTGGTGGATGAGAACGGCCAGCGCTGCTCCATCGGCGCGGAAACCAGAAGCTGCTTTACCTATGTGCCGCAAGGCAACACCGTTATCGCCGGTACTGTGGCGGAAAACCTGCGACTGGCACGGGAAGATGCATCGGATCAGGAGCTGATTGATGCCCTCACCGATGCCTGCGCGTGGGAATTTGTAGCAGAATTGCCCATGGGCCTGGACACCCCCATCGGTGAAAACGGCAAGGGACTATCCGAAGGACAGGCGCAGCGCATCGCCATTGCCCGCGCCCTGACCCGCAACGCGCCGGTGATGCTGCTGGACGAGGTGACCAGCGCTCTGGATCAGGACACGGAGCGGCAGGTGCTGGAAAATCTGTGCCGCCGCGGTGTGACCACGCTGGTCACCACCCACCGTCCCCCGGTGCTGGACCTGTGCAGCCGGATTTATCAGGTTCACAACGGCACCGTCCAACCCCTGACGCCAGTCAGCTGACGTTCCGGTTTCTTGACATTTGAAAATTAATATGCGATAATGTTGGAAATTCTGCAGAAAGGACGGATTTTTATGAAGAAATCTGCTTTTCTTTCCCTGCTGCTTCTTCTATCCGTAGTGGTGACCGGCTGCGCCGGTTCCGCCGAACCTCCCGCCGAAGGCACCTCCACTACCACTATCACCACCACCGCCGATAAAGAAAGGCCCACAGATTCCGAGGGGCCTGAAGCTCCCGTGGAGGACATGCTGCCCGGCGAGATTATCCCCCCTGACGATGATCCCGATTTTCCCGATGACGAAATCTACCTGCCCGACGATTTGGGCGATTCCATCCTCGGTAGCTTCGACGGAAACCTCTACTCCAACAGTTATATCGGCATCGCCCGCAACTTCGACAGCAACTGGCAAGTCCAGATTAATCAATCGGGTGCGGCTTCCATAAACCCCACCCAGTTTTACGATATGCAAGCGCAGAACATCCTGAACAACGCCAGCACCTACGTTGTCCTCACCCGACTCAGCGATATGGAACAGGCCGCCTACGCCACCGCTTCCAGTGAGGAGGTTGTGGATATTGCCCTGCTGAACAGCGACGCCCACTGCGAATCCTACATTCAGGCCGGCATGACGGTCCAGTCCATGTCAAAAGCCACCTTCACCTTTCTGGGGCAAAATCAGTTCGGTCTGTACACCGTCTGTGACCTGAAAGGAGTCGATTACCATATCGTCCAGCTGTTCCGCTACGATTTGGGTGCCTACGGTGCCACCATCACCGTCGCCGGCTTCTCCGAAGAAACCGTCCGCCAGATTCTGGCTGAATATTTTGCCATCTAATCCGCGCTGCCCGCAGGCAACGCGGATTTTTGTTTCGCACGTGTCAACTGTGGATTGCAATTTCAGAGCAATGTAACCTTCCTTTTTCTTGCTTTTTGGTATTCGGGCGTGTATACTGAAATCAAACACGTTTTAGGAGAGGTTACTATGCAACCAAAAGACACGCAATTCGCCTCTGCCGCCCAGCAAATCCTTGCACAGCTGCGGCAGGTGGTTGTCGGTAAAGATCAGGTGCTGCTGTGGACACTGGCCACCATCCTCGCCGGCGGTCACATCCTGCTGGAGGATATCCCCGGCGTGGGCAAGACCACCATGGCGCTGGCTTTTACCAAAACATTGGGTCTGGACTGTAACCGTGTCCAGTTTACCCCTGACGTACTGCCCTCCGATGTCACCGGCTACTCCGTACTGCAGCAGTCCACCGGCAAGATGGTTTACCAGCCCGGTGCGGTGCTGTGCAACCTGTTTCTGGCGGACGAGCTGAACCGCGCCACCTCCCGCACCCAGTCCGCTTTGCTGGAGGCCATGGAGGAAGGTCAGGTCACCGTCGACGGTGTATCCCATCCCATCCCCAGACCCTTCACCGTCATTGCCACCCAGAATCCCACCGGCGCCGCCGGCACACAGCTGCTGCCCGACAGCCAAATGGACCGGTTCACCGTCCGGCTGACCATGGGCTATCCCGACCCCAAGGACGAGCTGACCATGCTCATGGACCGCCGTCAGGGCAATCCTCTGGACCAGCTCAAGCCCCTGCTGGATCGCAAAACCCTCATCGCCATGCAGGAAATCGTGGCCTCCACCTATGTCAAAGAATCGGTTTTGCGCTACATCGTGAATCTGGTCTGCGCCACCCGAAACCATCCGGATATCCTCCGCGGCGCCAGTCCCCGTGCCACTTTGGCCATGACCGCCATGGCCAAGTCCATCGCGCAAATACAAGGACGGGATTTTGTCACGCCTGCCGATGTACAGACCGTTTTTGTACACACCATCGCCCACCGCCTGCTGATGACACCCGGTGCCGATGCCAGAAACGTTACCGCCGAATCCGTGCTGAAGTCCATTCTCAGCTCGGTGCGCGCCCCCTCTCTGAGCTGATATGGCAGGACGGCGTATATCCTACTTACTGCTGCTGGTGGGCACCTTTTGCTTCGCCATTGCCTACCAGAAGTGGCTGGCATGGTTTCTGCTGACGGTTGTGCTGGCTTTGCCGCTTTTTTCCCTGCTGGCAAGTCTGCCGGCCATACTCTCGGCACGCATCCGGATTCTTTTCCCCAAGGCTGTGACTCTGGGCGACAGTCCGGAGCTTACAGTCCAATACAAAGCCATCCTCCCCATGCCGGTTTGGAAATGCGCCCTTCGCGTGGAGCGTCCCCTCACCGGTCAGCGGTGGCGGCTGCGTGAGGATGACCCCCTTCCCACGGAGCATTGCGGCGTCCTGAATATCACCACCCGCAAGGGTAAAATCTGTGATTATTCCGGACTGTTCCGCTTCCCGGTCCGAATTCGCCCCCTCAACTGTCAGGTGGCTGTCCGTCCCCTGCCGGTACCGGTGACCCAACTGCCCTCGCTGGATGTGTGCCTCTATCCCAACTGGAAGCCTAAGGCCGGCGGCGGCTTTGCCGAAAACCACGAACTGCGGCTCTACCGCCCCGGCGACAATATCCAGCAGATTCATTGGAAGCTATCCGCCAAAACCGGTGCGCTGATTCTCCGCCAGCCCATGGAGCCTGTACGGGGTCGGGTGCTGCTGCGCATGGACCTGAAAGGCTCTCCGGCAGCCATCGATACCATGCTTGGCCAGCTTTTGTGGCTGGGTCAGCAGCTTCTGGAAAAAGATATCCACTTTCAAACACAATGCCTTACCGGCACCGGTGTGGAGCATTGGGATGTTTGTGACGAAAAGACCTTGATTGCCGCGATTGACGCCATTATGGCCTGCCCCCGGGCGGTCACCGGCTCGCTGGCCAACCATCCGGAGCCGGCGGTCTGGCAATACTTCATCGGAGGTGACAGCCATGAAGAGCGATAAATACACCTCCGCTCTCATCGGCGCGGCACTTGCCGCCTGTGCCGGTTTCGGCGCCGCCGCCTCCGTCGCCACAGGACTGGAGCTGTCCGTGAATCTGTGGGCGCTGCTGATTGGGTGCCTGCTGATTAGCGGCATCATGGCGCTGTTTTTCACCCTGCCCAAGGGCGGTTGGATTTTGCTGGGGCTATGCGCCCTGACACTGGTAGTTCTGCTCCCCTCCCGTATTTTCATGGAGCAGCTGTTGGGCATTTGCCATCAAGCCGCTACCTTTTACAGCATGGCATACGGCTTCCCGGTGCCTGAAATGCTGCAAAACGCCGCCAGTCACAACCATATTCTGCCGCTGGCGGTTATCGCCGGCCTCATCAGCCTGACTGTCACATGGACGGTGATCCACCGTTATCCTCCGGCGCTGTCGGTTTTTCTGACAGTGCTGCCCATGATTAGCTGCTTTGTCGTCACCGACACCGTCCCGGGGCTGCTTTATCTGCTGATTTGGCTTTTCGCCATCATCATGCTGATTCTGACCCAGTTGGTGCGGCTTCGTTCCTCCCGCTCCGCCAATCGGCTGACTGTCATGCTGGCATCACCGGTGGCAATCGGACTGGTGCTGCTGTTGATGGTCATGCCACGGGAAGATTTTCAGCCACCCCTCAAACTGGACAATTTCCAGAGCGCCCTCGATTGGATTAGCAACCACATTCCCTTCATCGGACAGACCTCCGACGGAAAGCTGGTCATTAATTTTATCAGCGACTTCCCCGATGAGGTGGATCTGGCAAATCTGGACGACCGCTATACCGGTACTGCCGCCGTTCTGGAGGTCACCTCTGACAGCGGCGGAGAACTCTACCTGCGAATTAAAGACTACGACCGCTACACCGGCAGTGGCTGGAGTTCCTCAGACCGGTCTGAGCGTTTCTCACCGCCACATATTTCTCTCACCGAAAAAACCTCCCATATTTCCATTCGCGTGCTGGGTACCCGCACACAGGCGCTGATTCCCTACTACCCCGCCGGCGACATTCTTCTGGAAAACGGACGGCTAACCACCGACAGCAGCGACCGCCACTACTCTTTCAGCGCCGTAACATTGGCGGAGGATTGGACAAATCGACTGCGCAACGGCATCGCCTTCAGTACACCGCCGGCTGACCCCCGATATCTGGAGTTACCCGCCGAAACCGCTGCCGAAGCAGGAAAAATACTCTCAAAAATCATTGGTCTGAATCAAAACGATGTTCCCTCCACTGCCAACAGAATCGCCAGCTACGTCCGTCGTAGTGCGGTATACTCGCTGGAGGTGGAACAGTTGCCCGAGGGAGAGGACTTCGCCATCTGGTTTCTGAACGAATCGGACACCGGCTACTGCGTCCATTTTGCCTCGGCTGCCACCGTTTTGCTGCGGGCTCAGGGTATCCCTGCCCGATTGGTGGAAGGCTTCGCCTTCACCGCCGAGGCAAACGAAGCGACTCAGGTTCTGCAGGACGATGCCCACGCATGGGTAGAGTACTATGTGGATGGCGTCGGTTGGGTGGTACTGGATCCCACCCCCTCCGACGGTGAAAACGCCCCCGTTCCCACCGTCAAACCCACACAGCCCGCGGTCACCAATCCCACCACCAGACCCACACAGCCCGCAGTCACAATGCCGTCGGTCAAGCCCACCCAGCCTGCTGCCACCACCCCCACCACAACGGTTACACGCCCCGGTGCAACCGGCTCCTCCGGCAGTCCCACAACTATCGGAAATGCCACAGGCTCCGGAGATGTCACGACTGATGCCACCGGCCCCACAGTTGCCGATCAGGAACCGGCCTCTAAGCAGCTGCCAATCTGGCTGGTACAGGCGCTGATTTGGCTGGTGATTTGCGCCAGCATACCGGCTGTGATTTTCGGACAATGGTTCCTGCGGCGATACCGGAAGCTGCAACGGATGCGGAAAGGTCCCTCCAACCGCCGCGTGCTGGTCTGCTATCGGGAGACGAAGCGGATTTGCCGCGCGCTCAAGACGGAGCTTCCCGAATCACTGGTGGCTCTGGCAGAAAAAGCCCGTTTCAGCCAGCATACGCTGACAGAAACCGAACTGGCATCCGCCACCGCCGCCTACCGCGCCAGCCTGCAAGCCCTGCACAAAGGTCGCTGGTATCAAAAGTTGATCTGGCGTTTCCTGCTGGCATTGTATTGATAAATAATTCCCCTGCTGTTCAATCAGCAGGGGAATTTTCGTGCAAAACCGGCTCCCAAAAGGGAGCCGGTTACAATTATTTCAGACCCAGAGCGTCGTTGCCGACCACCTTGATATCGGTGCCTGCCAGCGCCTTGGTGAAGGCTTCCTCGTCGGAAATCCGCAGGACCATATAGGCATGACCCTCCATATTGGCGAACAGGGAGTACATATACTCCACATCCACATGGTTCTCCGCCAGAACGGTCAGCAGGTCCGCCAGTCCGGAAGGACGGTCCGGCACCTCCACTGCCCACACAGGGGTCATGGACAGAATATCGCCATGCTCCAGCAGGATGGAGCTTGCCTTGTGGGCATCGTCCACGATCATCCGCGCCAGACCGTAGTCCGAGGTCTCCGCAATGGAGATGGCACGCAGATTCACATGCTCCTTGGCCAACAGGTTGGTGATTTCAGCCAGCTGACCGGCACGGTTCTCCAGAAATACAGAAATCTGATGAATACTCATGTCCTTACCTCCTCAAATCTTACGCTTGTCGATTACACGGACGGCCTTGCCTTCGCTGCGGGTGATGGTCTTGGGTGCAACCAGCTTGACCTTGGCGGCAATGCCCAGCATGGCCTTCAGCGCAGCCACCAGCTCCTTCTCCATGGTGGAAATCTTCGCCAGAGAGTCGGAGAACATCTCAGGTGCCATCTCCACCATGACCTCGAAGGTATCGGAGTTGTTGACCCGATCCACGATAATCTGGTAGTTGGCGGGGTAACCCTGCTGCAGCAGGACGGTTTCAATCTGAGAGGGGAACACGTTGATGCCGCGGATAATCAGCATATCGTCGCTGCGACCCATGGGCTTGGACATCTTTACATGGGTACGGCCACAGGAGCATTTCTTGCGAGTCAGCACGCAGATGTCACGGGTGCGGTAGCGCAGCAGCGGGAAGGCTTCCTTGGTGATGGCGGTGAACACCAGCTCACCCTTGCTGCCCTCAGGCAGCACCTCACCGGTATCGGGGTCGATGATTTCAGCGATGAAGTGGTCCTCATTGATGTGCATACCGGTCTGCTCGGAACATTCAAATGCCACGCCCGGACCGGAGGTTTCGGTCAGACCATAGATATCATAAGCCTTGATGCCCAGCTTGTTCTCGATGTCGCGGCGCATATCCTCGGACCATGCCTCAGCACCGAAGATGCCAGCCTTCAGCTTGATTTGGTCCTGCAGGCCACGCTCGTGGATGCTCTCTGCCAGATAAGCGGCATAGGAGGGGGTACAGCACAGAATGGTAGAACCCAGATCCGCCATGAACTGGAGCTGACGGTCGGTGTTGCCGGAGGACATGGGCAGGGTCAGGCAACCCACCTTATGGGAACCGCCGTGAAGTCCGGCGCCGCCGGTAAACAGACCATAGCCGTAGGCCACATGTACCACATCCTCATTGGTGCCGCCGGCTGCCACAATGGCACGGGCGCAGCAATCCTCCCACAGGTCCACATCGTGCTGAGTGTAAAATGCCACAACACGCTTGCCGGTGGTGCCGGAGGTGGAGTGGATGCGGACGCACTCACTCATAGGCTTGCCAGCCAGACCGTAGGGATAAGCCTCCCGCAGGTCGTCCTTGCACAGGAAGGGGAGCTTGTACAGGTCGTCGATGGACTGGATATCATCAGGGGTGACGCCCTTCTCCTCCATCTTCTTGCGGTAGTAGGGCACATTGTCCCACACATGGCGAACCTGCTTCAGAAAGCGCTCATTCTGCAGTGCGCGAAGCTCCTCATAGGGCATAGTTTCAATTTCAGGCTGGTAATAGTTTGGCATGGTTTATCGTCTCCTTTTAGGCATTGGCACCAAGGGCAAATGCCTTTTTGTTCATCTCAAGGAACTTGGGAGGTACGCTGGCCTCGATGGCTGCCAGCCACTCCTCCTGGGGAATGTCGAAATACTTGGAAAGCCGACCCATCAGCACCAGATTCACCGCCTTGGCAGATCCGGCCTGCTCCGCAAGGGACAAGGCATCCATGGCATCCAGATCAATACCGGCAGCAGTCATTTTCGCTGCCAGATTTTCGGGATACTCCGCCGCGCCAATGATAACGGGCATGGGGTTGATCTGCTGGGTGTTGGCGATCAGCTTGCCGCCGGGTTTCAGGAATTCCGTCCAACGTGCCGCCTCCAGCAGCTCGAAGGACACGATGAAGTCCGCCTCACCCTTGTCGATAACAGGAGAATAGACCTTATCGCCAAAGCGAACGTAGGTAACCACGCTGCCGCCACGCTGGCTCATGCCGTGGACCTCGGAAACCTTGATATCATAACCCTTGCTCAGCAGCAGGCGACCCAGCAGCTTGGAGGCCAGCAGACTTCCCTGTCCGCCCACGCCCACGATCATTACATTTTTCGTTTCCATGGTCAAACCTCCTTCAGAGCATCAAATTTGCACAACTGCTCGCAAACGCCGCAGCCCACGCACTGGGTGGAATCCACCTTCGCCTTGCCATCGACGATGCTGATGGCAGGACAGCCAATCTTCATGCAGGACTTGCAGCCCACGCACTTGTCGGCATCCACGGTCAAGGGTGCTTTGTGCTTAACATATTTCAGCAGGGCGCAGGGACGGCGGGAGATGATGACAGAAGGCTCATTGGCCGCCAGCTCCTCCTTGAGGACCTCATCGCACTGCTTCAGATTATAGGGATCCACCACCCGGACACGCTTGATACCCACAGCCCGGCACAGGGTCTCCAGATCAATCTTGGCGCAGGGGTCGCCCTTGAGATTGAAGCCGGTGGTGGGGTTCTGCTGGTGACCGGTCATGCCGGTAATGGAGTTGTCCACGATGATAACCGTGGAATTGGACTCGTTGTAGGCCATATTCACAAGGCCGGTGATACCGGAATGCATGAAGGTGGAATCGCCAATCACTGCCACGGTCTTGTTATCGGCGGCACCGTTCTGGCTCTTGTTGAAGCCGTGGATACCGGACACGGAGGCGCCCATGCAGATAACCGTACCCACCGCCGCCAGCGGTGCCACAGCGCCCAGCGTGTAGCAGCCGATATCGCCCAGCACAGTCAGCTTGTTCTTTTTCAGGGTGTAGAACAGACCACGGTGGGGGCAGCCGGCGCACATAACGGGAGGTCTGGGAGGAATGGCGTCCTCCAGTCTGATGCCGTTTTCATGGGAGATTTCCAGCGCATCGGCAATGCGGTTCTGGCTCAGCTCATCGATACAGGAGAACAAATCCTTGCCCACGCACTCGATACCCAGATCCTTGCAATGGCTCTCGATGAAGCCGTCCAGCTCCTCCACCACAACCAGCTTCTTTACGGATGCGGCGAAGTCGCGAATCTTCTTGACCGGCATGGGCCAGATCATACCCAGCTTCAGGACGGGGTACTTGTTGCCCATCACCTCTTTGATGTACTGATAGGAGGTAGAGGACGTGATAAAGCCCATGGAATCGTCAAAGCCGGGATCGACGAAGTTGATATCCGCATCCTCGGCGTAGGCGGTCAGCGCCATGGTACGGGCCTCCACAACGGGATGGCGGCGCTTGGCGTTGCCGGGCATCATGACGTACTTGGGGATGTCCTTGACGTACTCTTTCAGGTTCTCCACCCGCTCGCCGGTCTCCACCACACTCTGGGAGTGGGACACACGGGTGCACATCTTAATCAGGACAGGGGTATCGAACTGCTCGGACAGCTCGTAGGCCAGCTTGGTGAAGGCCAGTGCCTCGGCAGAGTCCGAAGGCTCCAGCATGGGAATCTTGGCGGCACGGGCGTAGTGACGGGAGTCCTGCTCATTCTGAGAGGAGTGCATGCCCGCATCGTCCGCCACACCGATGACCATACCGGCATTGACACCGGTGTAGGAAATGGTGAACAGAGGATCCGCCGCCACGTTCAGGCCCACGTGCTTCATGCCGCAGAAGCTCCGGCGACCTGCCACGCAGGCGCCAAAGGCGGATTCCATGGCCACCTTCTCATTGGGTGCCCACTCGGCATAGACCTCGGGATACTTGGCGATGGCTTCGGTGATTTCGGTACTGGGAGTTCCGGGATAGCTGGAGACGAACATACATCCAGCCTCGTACAGACCACGGGCAACAGCCTCGTTGCCCAGCATCAGCTGTTTCATTTTACTTCCTCCTCAACAGGTTCGCCGATGGCATCGGTAACCGACACCACGACTTTCTTATCATAACAGGCAAAAACTTTGTCCACGTACTCCTTCTTGGGGGGCTTGGAAATCAGGCTCACCACGGGTACGATGACTAAACCGGCAAACATGCAGAATACGCCGGCATTGATGGGAGACTGGAGCAGTGTGGGGAACCAGCTCTTAAAGAAGATGTTCGCCACCATGACCACGGAAGAGAAAATCATGCTTGCCCAGACGGACAGAGCGGTGGCACGCTTCCAGTACAGGCCAAACAGGAAGGGGGCCAGGAACGCACCTGCCAGCGCACCCCAGCTGACACCCATGAGCTGGGCGATAAAGGTCACGTTGGACTTATACTGCAAAATAGCAATCACCACGGAGATGGCAATGAACACCGCAATCAGGACACGCATAATCAGCAGCTGTTTCTTTTCAGAGAGGTTCTTCACCACGGTGCCCTTAATGAAATCCAGTGTCAGGGTGGAGCTGGATGCTAGCACCAGACTGGACAGGGTGGACATGGACGCGGACAGCACCAGCACCACAACCACCGCAATCAGGAAGGGGGAAAGATCTGCCAGCATGGTGGGGATAATGGAATCGTAACCGCCGGTGGCGAGATCCACCTTGTCGGAATACAGCCGTCCAAAGCCGCCAAGGAAATAGCAGCCGCCTGCAACCACCAATGCGAAAACAGTAGAGATAATCATGCCCTTGGTGATGGCCTTCTCGCTCTTGATGGCGTAGAATTTCTGGACCATCTGGGGCAGACCCCATGTACCAAGGCTGGTCAGCAGGACAACGCCCAACAGATTCACCGGATCCGGACCGAAGAAGGAATTGAAGATACCGGGAGTATCGGACACGGCAGGGTCGGAAATCTGTCCCAGACCGTCCAGCGCCGCCATCAACCCGCCCTGACTTTTCAGCACCGCAACGATTACTGCCGCAATGCCGAAGAGCATGATGATGCCCTGAATGAAATCGTTGATTGCCGTTGCCATGTAGCCGCCGGCAATGACGTAAACCGCCGTCAGCACCGCCATGGCAATGACGCAAACGGAATAGTCAATGTTGAACGCCATGCCGAACAGACGGCTCAGGCCGTTGTACAGGGATGCGGTGTAGGGAATCAGAAAAATAAAGATAACCGCCGAGGATGCCAGCTTCAAGGACTTGCTGTTGTAGCGGCTCTCAAAGAACTGGGGCATGGTGGCGCTGTTCAGGTGCTGGGACATGACTCTGGTACGTCTGCCCAGAACCGCCCACGCCAGCAGAGAACCCAACAAGGCATTACCGATGCCCGCCCATGTGGCAGCGATGCCGTACTTCCAGCCGAACTGACCGGCATAGCCAACGAACACCACCGCAGAGAAGTAGGAGGTGCCATAGGCGAAGGCGGTCAGCCAAGGGCCAACGCTTCTGCCACCCAACACAAAGCCATCCACGTCGGTGGATTTCTTGCGGCAGTACAGTCCCACGCCAATCATACTTCCGAAGAATACAACCAGCATGGCAATTTTGATGAATAAATCCATTGTTTATCGCTCTTTTCTTTCAATATTCCTTATTGCTAACGCATCCCATTGTAGGGGAGGGCCTTGACCCTCTCGCAGAAGTTGGATGATGGAGCCGTGCAAACTGTGCGAATATGTACGTTTCAGAACAGAATACCACAACTCAGCAGTTGTCAGGTTGTGGGAGGGTCAAGACCCTCCCCTACCAAAAAGTTATTTGTTGTTCCATCAATCAGCCCGTAATCTGGACTTCCACCAGTCTGCCCTGACAGTATTTCTCACGCAGCGCAGGCTTCTCGATTTTGCCGGTGGGGTTGCGGGGCACTTTGTCGAAGAAAATCTTACGGGGACGCTTATAACGGGGCATCGCCTGACAGAAGGCGTTGATTTCGTCCTCGGTGCAGCTTTCGCCCTCTTTGATTTCGATAATCGCAGCGGCGATTTCGCCCAGTCGGGCATCGGGCAGACCGATAACCGCCACATCCTTAATCTTGTCGAAGGTGCGCAGGAAGTCCTCAATCTGGACAGGGTACAGGTTCTCACCGCCGGAGATGACCACATCGTTCTTCCGGTCAACCAGATAAATGAAGCCGTCCTCGTCTTCCTTCGCCATATCGCCGGTGTAGAGCCAGCCATCCTTCAGCGTCTCGGCGGAAGCCTCGGGATTCTTGTAGTAGCAGGTCATAACGCCGTCGCCCTTGACAATCAGCTCGCCCACCTCGCCCTTGGCAACGTCCACGCCGTTGTCATCCACGATGCGGGTTTCCCAACCATAGCCGGGCTTGCCGATGGCGCCTACCTTATGGACATTTTCCACTCCCAGATGGACGCAACCCGGTCCAATGGACTCGGACAGACCGTAGTTGGTATCGTACTGGTGATGGGGGAACACCTTCAGCCAGCGCTGAATCAGACTGGGCGGCACAGGCTGTGCGCCAACGTGCATCAGCCGCCACTGGTCCAGACGGTACTTGCTCAGGTCGATGCGGCTGTCGATGGCATCCAGCATGTCCTGCGCCCAGGGCACCAGCAGCCAGACGATGGTGCAGCGCTCCTCGGTGACGGCGCGGAGAATCCATTCCGGCTTCACGCCACGCAGCAGAACAGCCTTGGAACCGGACAGCAAGCTGCCGAACCAGTGCATTTTCGCACCGGTGTGGTACAAAGGCGGAATGCAGAGGAATACATCCTCGCGAGATTGGGAATGATGATTCTGTTCCGTCAGGCAGGCACGGACCAGAGATTTATGCTTATGCAGAATTGCCTTGGGGAAGCCGGTGGTGCCGGAAGAGAAGTAGATGGCGGCATCGTCCTCCTCTGTCAGAGCAACGGGAGGTGCGCTGGAAGAGCAGAAGCCCATCAGTGCCATGCAGTCCTCGGTGTAAGCAGGACCGTCCTTGCCCACAAAAAACAGAGTCTTAACCCCGGGAATCTCCTTTTCGATGGCATCCATACGGCTGATGAATTCAGGTCCGAACACCAGAACTTCCACATCCGCCAGATCCAGACAGTATTTAATCTCGTCGGAGCTGTAACGGAAGTTCATGGGCACCGCCAGACAGCCGGCCTTCAGGATGCCAAAGTAGATGGGTAGCCACTCGATGCAGTTCATCAGCAAAATGGCCACCTTGGTACCCTTCTTCAGACCACGGCTCAGCAGCAGATTGGCAAACCGGTTGGCACGGCGGTCGAAGTCCTTCCATGTCAGCTCACGGCGGTAGGGGGTGTCGGTGCCGGCGCCTTCAATCAGGTTAAAGTCCCACCATGTAACGGCCCTGTCCCGTTCCTCGGAGGGATTGATTTCAACAAGAGCGCTCTCCTGGCCGTACAGTCGAGCATTTTTTTCCAAAAAATCTGTGATTATCATGGGTTCTCTCCTTTTTAGTCAACAAAAAATCCTCTGCCTTGCAGCAGAGGACAAGAAATTCCTGTGGTACCACCTCAATTTACCGCTTGCGCGGCCTCGTACCGGCTGTATCGGGCCGACCCGTCCTCGCCTACTGCCGTTTCAGCGAAGCCACTCCGAAAGGAATTCCACATCGCTTCGCTCACTGCCTTGCACCCACCGGCAGCTCTCTGAGAGGATAGGGATGTGTACTGGTTTTCATCACCGTGTTGTATGTATGTATTTTTGTTTTTCCAGTATACCACCAACCTGCCCACAAGTCAATATCCAAGATTAATTTTTATCCGTCAGACATATACATTTGTCCGTCAATCAGCTATTGAACTATTTCCAAATTTGTGCTATCATTGCAACGCAAATATCGTAAATTATCGTTTAGCGGTGCTTACTTTGCTAAACAATCATTTATCCTCACAAGGAGATGCATCCGATGCTCATCGATTTTCACACCCACGCCTTTCCTGACCAAATCGCCCAGCGGGCCATGGGGTCTTTATCCCACGCCGCAGGGGGACTCCGTCCCCAAACCGATGGCACCCTCGCCTCGCTGAAGGCGGAGATGGAAAAGGACGGCGTGGATATTTCCGTAGTGCAGTCCATTGCCACCAATCCTCAGCAGCAAGCCAAGGTCAACGCCTTCGCCATGGAGATGGACGCCGACGAAAAAATCTTCGCCTTCGGCTCCATTCACCCGGATGCTCCCGATGCGCTGGCGGAGCTGGAGCGGATTGCCGCCGCCGGCTTGAAGGGAGTCAAGCTCCATCCGGAATATCAGGGATTCTACGCCGACGACGAAAAGCTGAAACCCATCTACAAAAAAATATCCTCGCTGGGGTTGATTACCCTGTTCCACGCCGGAACGGACATTGGCTTTGCGCCCCCCTACCATGCCATGCCGGAGCATATGCGCAACGCCCTGCGGTGGTTCGACTCGCCGGTGGTGGCTGCCCACTGGGGCGGTGCCGGCTGCGGACCGGAGGTGCTGGACAAGCTCTGCGGAGAAAATATTTACTTTGACCTGTCCTTCGGCTACGGCGTGATTTCCAGACCTGTGGCGCAGAAAATCATAGACCGCCACGGCGTAGACCGGCTGCTGTTCGGCTCTGATATGCCCTGGCACCGTCCGGAATGGGAACTGCGCCTAATCAACACGCTGGATTTGAGCGAATCTGACAGAGAGAAGATTTTCTGTCGTAACGCTACCACTTTGCTGGGAATCTAACTTCGCCAGCAATGTTTTAGCGAAAAACCGGGTTCTGACATAACAAAACTGCCATGGGGTTGAGCCCCATGGCAGTTTTTGTTTGGTTAGGCGAAGTAGTCCTTGGCGCAGGAGCCGTAGATGGCGGCGGCCTGTGCAAGAGCCTGTGCGCCGGAGGCAGAATTCGCTGCCACCGTCTCGAAGTAGCGACCCAGACTGTAGGCAATCACGCCGGTACAGCAGGTTTCGCCCTCGCTGGTGTAGACACCCGCCACATAGACCGTTTCATCAATCTGTCTGGCAGAGATGCCGCTGACACTGCCCCAATACTGTCCGGCATTGGCCATATCGATTACGCCGGTGGCGTTCTCGGCGGTCAGTTCGGACACGCTGGCGTAGGTAGCAGCATCCCAGTAGTACAGGGTCATGCCGTTGTCCACGCTCTTGGCGGGGGTAAAGTAGTAGTTGATTGCGAAGGCGCCCTCGAAGGAAACCTTGGGGTAGGCCTTGCTGAAAGCACCTGCCGTAGCGGTGAAGGCACCCAGCTTGCTGCTGTCTGCATTGACAACGTCATCAATCAAGCTCTCGTCGTAGACCGACTCAGAGTTGAAGCCATTGTTCATCAGGTTTTCGGTGTTGTAGCCGAAGTACTCCTGAGCGGCAGCGCCGTAGTTCAGCATCGCCATGACCAAGGCCTTGGCAGCTTCGTTGTTGCCGTTGAGGACGGTCTTGGCATAAGTCACCGCATTGTAGCCAGCCACGCTGCTGTAAGCATAGGAGCCGTCGGTCAGCTTGGCATAAGCCTTGAAGTAAATGGTGTCGCCCATGTTCTTGGCAGGGATGCCGTTGGTGGTGGACACATACAGGCTGCCGTTGGCATTGTAGCCGGTGATGACAGAAGTCGCATCGGCAATAGTGCCGTTTACCAGCTTGGAATCGAAGGTGATCAGGCCCATCTCCACCACGTTGGTCATATCGGACACGCTGTAGTAGACATTGTAGCGAATCTCATCCTCGAAGGACAAGCTGGGATGGTCCAGATTCAGGGTGGGCTTTTCCACGGGAGCGGTGGTTTCATTGATCACCATGCCGGAAAGCATCTGGCTCTGGATGGAGAACAGGTTCAGAACCATGTTCTGCACTTCCTCATACTTGAACACCAGCAGCTGGGAAACGTAACCGCTGTTGTCAGCATTGGAGCTGGCGTAAGCACCGAAACGGTCACCGGAAATCTGATAGTAGATACCGCGGGTGGTAAGAGCGGAGTCGAACACATAACCGTTCTCACCGGCTGTTACCGTCCAGGTGTAAGCATCGGTAGACATCGTAAAGTTGGTGCTGGAGTTGTACTTCAGATAGGAGCCGTTCTGGCTCAGAGCGATACCGCCGGTAACGGACTCGATGGTCCACACGGGCAGATTGTCACCGCTGACAGTATTGCCGGAAACGGTCACATCCACGCCGGCCAGCTTGCCGCTGGACAGGCTGGTACCCAAAGCCTGATAGGTGCCATTCACGGGAGCAACGATTACATAGCTGCCACCGGAGAGGATATCCTCCAAACCGCCAACCTGAACAAAACCGGAGGGATTGTCGTTGATGACATAGCTCATGGTCAGGGTATCATTGTCGATGACTTCCAGAGTGAAGGTCAGCTCCACACCACCGGGCACGAACATCTTCTCCACGCTGTTGCGGTAGAAGGTGGCGGAGGATTCGGTGGTATAGGTGTTGGTCAGATACCAGTTGGCGTTGTCACCGGTCTTGATGAATACATAGCTGTCAGTTTCGAATCTGGCGATCAGCTTGCCATCCACAAACTTGTAGATACCAACATTCTCCCAGTCGCCTTCACAGCCGTAGTCTGCACCATTGATGTAACCGACCAGATAGTAGCCAACGAAGGCGGAGTCGGTCTTGCCGCAGATGGTACAGACACCGTTGGAATAGGTGTGCTCCACAGCGATGCCACAGCCGTCGCAGTAGCCGTTGGTGGAGTGGGAGCTGTGCATACAGTTGGGATCGAAGGTAATCCATCTGTTATCGGCGAAGATGAACAGGTCGCCTTCGGTACCCAGCGACAAATCGCCGGTTTGGACACCGCTGCCACTGGTGAAGATACAGTTCTTGGCGCCGGCAGGCACAGTGTAGAAGTACAGGTCGGTAGCGCCCAGGCGGGTCATTGCGGTGCCGGGCCAGGTACCGGTGTGCTCCGTTTTGTCGGTCCATGCGTAAATGTAGGGCGTGGTCCAGCCTTCGGTATTGCGGAAGTAGACAACGCGAGGCACGGAATCGGGATCCGTCTCACCACAGACAGTACACTTACCGCCGGAGAAGCTGTGGCCGGTGGCGGGGATGATTTCGGTTCTGGTGGTCTGACAGGTTACGCAGGTATAAAGCATCGTACCGGCGGTGGTACAGGTGGCGGCGGTGGTAACCTTGCCCGCATCCCATGTATGCTTCAGCTGGTAGCTCAGGGTCAGCTCACCATTGGAGGCCTGCACGATTTTCAGGGTAACGGTATGACCGGCAGGGATGGTCAGATAACCGGCAGTGCCGGTGATGGCGGCGGAATCTGTCAGCACCGCGGAATTACCGCTGACATTGGAACCGTTCACCATATACAGCACGGTCTTGTTGTTCATGACTCTCTTGACGGCGATGGTGCTGGTCTGGCTGAAGGTCATATCCAGCTCATTATTCTCGTCGAAGTGGTAAGCCATGTTGGACTGGTCGCTGCTTACATCAGTACCGTTGATATTACCAAAGAGGTAGTAGTTGGGCGCAACCAGCAGACCGTTGGCATAGTGCAGGATGGAGGCTTCACCGATGCCCTCCATATCCATCACATTCAGGCCAAGGGTCTTGAAGTTGGTGTAGGAAACCAGTGCAGTCTCGCCGGACTTTTCTCCCACCACACGCAGGACCACCTGATAGTTGCCCTGAGCATCCTTCGGACACAGAGTGTAGGGGATGGAGTAGTACTGCTCGGTACCGCTGACCACGGTGGCCAGATTCTGCCAGGCGTAGCCGCTGTCGGTCTTGATGCCGCACTGGAGCTGTGCGTACATACCGCTGGTGCCGGCACCGTGGAACTTCTTGTAGTCCAGAGCGCGGATGGCCACCTGCAGCTCATGGTTGGAGAACTTGCTGTCCTCGGAAACGTAGAATACCACGGCGGACTGTACATCGCCGCCCTGCATATAGACCTCGTTGTTGGGACCCTGAATCAGGTAGGCATTGGTGCTGCTGACCTGATTGCCCACATAGCTGGACTGGTCCTTATTCTCCAGGTCCTCGGTCCAGGTGGTGGTGCCGGAGGAAACAGTAAAGCTGTCACCGTTCATACCAGCCACACCGACCATGCCCTCGCTGATCATATCACGAATCTCATTGAACTGAGCGCCGTTCTCGGTAGAGAGGTAAGCATTGTGGGTCGCACCTATGGGCTGATAGATGCGCAGGCCATCGATATACAGGTAGGTGGGAATCATGGAAGGAACGGAAATGCCGTCCCAGTTGGTAAAGTCGTAGGTGGGGCTGCCGGAAACCTCAACCACATACTTGCCCAGCTTCAAATCACTGACGCGGATAGCAGGTACCTGCCAGATTTCCTCGGAGCCGCCGTCGTTGCCGTTGTCGAACTGAGTGACAACAGGGATTACCCGCTCCGGATCACCGCCGGCCGCGTAAGTTGCCGCGCTGTACACGCGAATCACGATGGAGGCGGAATTGGTGGCGTTGGTACGGCTGAGCAGCTCGAAGCCGGTGCCGTTAAAGGTGAAGGATGCCACCTTATCGGTGCTGCGGATCTGAACAGCGGTCATGCTGGAGCCGCTGTACTGCGTGTTGGCACCGTCCTGATAGGTGGGATCCTGACCGTAAACCATCTGCTGATCCACACTCTGCTCATGGACAACGGAGCCGTCGCCATGATGCAGGAAGGAGTTGGAGCTGCCGGTAAGGTTGTAGGAGATGCCCTTGAAGTCGTCCTCGTAGTAGACCACGTTGGCAGGCAGCACGGTGACCTTCTTGTACATCTGGACCTCATTGTTGATGTCCAGACCGTACTGCGCAGCGCTGGAAGCGCCCTCGGAATTGTTCATGGGCGCAGCACCCAGCACGGTGGGACGCTTGCCGGTGGTATGGACGGTGATGGCCAGCCACAGGGACTGCTCACCATCCAGGAACTTGGTGGGAGTAAAGGTCAGACCAGTGGAGGCAGAATCCGCACCATAGCTGACGGTGGCGGTATGCTTCAAATCGCCGTCCACCTGAATGGTCTCGTCGTTGACGATAATCTGGGACTCCAGACCGGCATGGAGGGTCAGGTCCACGGTCTGATTGGTGCCGTTGGTAATGATGACATTGCTGATAGCATCAGAGATGTCGACGGTATACCAGCCGTCCTTCTTGGTCATCTTGACACCGGGCCAGTCGATGGGGCTGCTGGTGGAGCCGCTGTACCAGTAGTACAGGTAGACATCATTGCCCCAGCTGGAAGGCACCTGCGCCTTGACCGTATACAGGTCCTGAGAATAGATGATATCCGCCTTATAGAAGGAGATGCCGCTTTCATCCGGCTCACCCTGAGGCTCGGTATTGACCACCAGCCATACCTCCTGACCGGCATTGGTATCCAGTTCAGCGGTCTGCTTCAGGTTGCCGGTACCGTTGTTGATGGTAATGTAGGAAGCGTTACCGGGGATCTCCGCAAGGAAGTTGCCGTTTTCATCCTTCTCGGTCAGCTCGATGCCGGGCCATTCGACGTCGGAGGTGTCATCGTCAAACTTGTAGTACAGGTAGGGAGTACCCCAGTTGTCGGGAACACTGACATGGGCATTGGATGCCTTGATGACGGATTCTACGGAAGCGCTGACCTTGTTTTCGTCATTGACATTGATTTTCACCGTAGTCTCAACGCCGGCGGTAATGGTCAGGTTCTGAGTTTGCAGTGCGGTAGAACCGTTGTTGATGATGATGTGAGACACGTCGCCGGGAATATCCAGAGTATACTTGCCGGGGACGCTGGTCTTGGTCATGGGCGTGCCAGGCCAGCCGTTGTTGGTACCGTTGTCGTACCAGTAGTACAGACAGACCTTTTGCCAGTTGGTCGATTCCACGGGAACTTCGGCATTGATGGTGACGGTACCGGGGCCGGTCAGGGAGTGCTGACCGGTGTAGGAATCGTAGGTGATGGCCTTACCGATACTGGGAATGGCCAGATTGACGTTGAAGTAGCCGTCGGGGTCATTGTCCGCCGCATAGGGGGTCAGTTTCTTGTTCTGGTTCAGCTTAGCCGCATCGAAGCCGATACGGTTGTAGTCCACATGGGTCATACCCTTGACCTTCATCTCAGCAGCGCTGAGGTAGGAGGGACGGGTAATGGTGACACCCATAAGCTTGGCTTCCATACCGCCGGAGCTACCGAAGAGGTAGTCGTTCTTGAACAGCTCACCGTTCACGTCCAGAGATTCGGTCTTAAGACCGTAGTCCAGAACGTAGTAGCTGTCCTCAACGTTGGCAACATAGACGGTGACACGGACGATGGCATAGCGGCCGAGAGTCATGTCGTCCACACTGACGTTGGAATCGTAACCGATGTTGGTGCCGTTTTCTGTGTTCAGGCTGTTCTTGTTCAGATACATCAGAACGTAGAAGTTACGGGTACCGGTTTCAGAATATTCGATGGAGAAGCCGTTGTTACCCGCGCCGTCGGTGAACATGGAAACCTCATCGTAGGATTTTTCTCTGCCGTACTTGTCAGACAAGCGGTAGCCGATGCGGTTGACATTGCCGCCTACCTTATTAAAGAAGGCGAAGTACTGGTTCAGCAGGCTGTCTTCGATACCGGCCTCCTGGGTGGCATCGTCCAGCAGCTTCTGGGCCTGCAGGAACAGCTGATGATCCTTCCACTGGTAGTAGACAGGCGCGCCGGAGGTATAGGCACGGTGGGAAGCATCGCTTCGCAGGGTCTCACTGCCGGGAGTATTGGGATTCATTCTGGTGGTGGCGGTGACGTAGACGGTATTGTGAATCATACCCTCCTCGACCTGCTCAGGGGTAAGGATGTAGTAGATACCCTTCATTTCCACCGACGCATTGACCCACAAACCGGAACCGGCGTTGGTGATTTCCGCGTCATCGTAGCCACTTTCCAGACCGTCGCCGTCCAGACAGTAGAGGAAATTCTTCAGCTCCTGCTCGCTGCCAAAGGTTACTTTGGTTTCTGAGTAGACGCCCTTGGAGTTGGTGCCTCGCACGATGGCATAGACATCCGTGGCATCCAGCGGCCCGCCGTCCTTATCCAGAACGTACAGTCCGTTCATACCATCCGCCACGGTCAGACCGTTGGCAGAATCCAGCGTCACGCCGATGGTGCCGTCGGCAAAGGACAGGTTGTAAAGCTTGGTGTTACCGGTGTTAATCAGCTTGAAGTTGTACTCCACGGGAGAAGCTGCATCCACAACGCCGCCGTACTCGATGTCATCGTCGTACTGGTAGGCACTCTTTTCAACAGTCAGAGTGGGGTCGGTAACGTGCATGTTGGTAACGATACGCATGTTGGCGCCGTTGCCGTGACGCTCCATGTAGAAGAAGTCAAACTGGCAGATTTCGCCCTCCTGCAGGTTCAGGCGATGATGGCGCTTGAGCATGGTCCGCTCCTCGGCGGTATAGGGGTTGGTAACAGTCTTCTGGCTGGTGATGTTGCCTTCGCTGTCGTAGGTATACTGGGTCAGGGTGTCGCCGTCAATCATCTTGTCGAAGTTGGCGTCGGTCATGGTAGCGGAGTAGCCATACTGCTCCAGCTCCTCCAGAGCCTTACGGGCAGCCTGAACGTAGTCATCGACGTAGATGCCAACGTTGGTGATGGAGTGACCGCCACCGATGTCCAGAACGATCTGGCCATTGATGAACAGGTAAACGTCATCGTCACCTTCGAACTTAAAGAACAGCTTATCTTCCTCACGGTAGACGAACTCACCGTTGGAAGCAAGGACGTAGTTGAAGTTTCTGCCCTGATAGGTACCATACTCGCCCTGATAGGAGCGGATACCGTCGTCGCAGAAGTAGTAGGAAGAGGATTCACCAGCGTAGTCGCCCTCTGCATCGGTGATGGGCAGGAAGGGGAAACGGGTGGTGGTGTTGTTACCCATATAGTAGTACAGGTCCTTGGAGTTGACATCGCCAAGGGAAATGGTACCGTTGCCATGGGTGATGGTGCCGTCACTGTTCTTCTTCTCGTAGGGGGAGTAGACAATGGCGGACTGGCTGGAGTCGGCATAGCCGGAGGTGCTTTCCTGACCGGACTTACCGGTGGTGAAGCCGGCGTCAAAGACGTAGGCGAAATTGCCGTCGTCCAGAGTGGCACCGCTGAGGGTCATGTAGCCATAGTCGTTCTGCAGCTGGTTGTAGGAGTTGTCAACGAAGATGTTGTTGAGCAGGTAGTAGGCAGCGTCCATACAGGTGGTGATGCTGTCTCTGCAGTCGGCGAACTCGCCCTTCAGGGAGGAAGCCTTGGCAGCGGTTTCGGTGTAGCTGCCCAGCTTGGGAGAAGTACCGCGATTCAGGCCAAAGGTGAAGGTAACACCCAGGCACTTACGCAGTGCGGTGGCCAGGTCGGGCTTGGCTTCGTTGGTTTCCTTGTAGCCGTCGCCGTTCAGGTCCGCCATGCCGATGACGCCGTCGCCGTTCAGGTCAACGCCGCCGTACTGGCTGCTGGTGGCACCCTTGATAAAGTTGTAGTTGTAGTTGCCGGCCGCATCCTTCTGGGGAATGGGCAGGGCATTGTACAGGGTCATTGCGATGTACTCGACGGTTTCCTGACGGTAAACCGGCGTACGGTCGGCACTCAGAGTGCCTTCCAACAGACCTGCTGTCATCAGACCGTCGGTGATGGTCTCCAGCAGGTTGTAGCCGTCGAAGGGCAGTACGGAGGTATCGTAATGATCTTCATTATTAGTGCTGATTCCGTCATCGGACCAGCCTGCGTAAATGAAGTAGATATGGTTACTGTAATTGCTGCCGCCGGCGGCACCGTTACCGGTAACACCGGACTGGGTCACGGCGTTGGAGTTGGTGTGCTTGGCGGTATAGGAGTTGCCGTAGATGTCCTGACGGTAGGTATTATAGACAGAACTGGGACCATAAGCGGTATGGTAGCCAATCATCCAGGAGTAGTAGCCGTTGGGATCGGGGTTGCTGCCGCCGGCCATGGTGTCGGAACGGTTGCCATAGTAATCGAAGGATCCCCAGTAGCCACCGCAGGAAGCGTACAGCATACCGAAGTTCTGGTTGTTACCGGCGTTCCAACCTCTGTCGGACAGAGTGGTGCCGCCGTTTCCGCTCAGACCGGAGTTCATGTAAGCCGCGGCATTCTGACCGAAGGCGGTTGCCTTGGCATCGGTGTTGAAGTAGCCGACATAAGCAAGGTCCAGGCTGGCGCCGCTCATAGAAGGCAGATAGATGCCCAGACGCTTCAGGTAGCTGATGTTGTACATATCAGAGTCTGCCGCACCGATGGTGGAGGACAGCGGCACCACTACATAGGTCCACAAACCATCCGTCTGGGTAAAGTAGACAGACTTGGTGTAGCTGCTGCTCTGCCACTCGGAAGCGCCGACCACACCGGCGTAGTAATAGTCGGAGCCGTTGTGACCCTGTGCCCAGAAGGCCATGCGATTGGAAGACATATTGTTGCCACGCAGAACCATGACCATGTAGTTGACACTGCTGGTCAGAGGGGCATCGGAGTTGCCGCTCTCCTCGCGGAACTTGGACAGAATCAGTCTGCTGTTGCTGGAGCTGGTCAGCCGGATGTAGGAAGCACCATTGACCTCAGTCTTTCTGCTGACGCTCATAGAAGACATGGTAAAGCTGGTGTTACTGGAACCATAGGGCAGAGAAACGGAAGTGCCGCTGGCCCATGTGCCGTAGGTCTCGGAATTGTAGCCGGTGGCGTAGTAGCCATTGGCGGTGCTGGTGGTGGTAAAGTCCAGACCGTAGTTGCCGACGCTATCGATGGTGGTGCCGGAGGTTGCACCGTTGGTCTTGTAGTACCGACGCAGCGCAAACAGATTGTCGGGCTTTGCCACAGTACCGCCGATGGTGACAGTAACACTCAAATCCTCACCGGGATTATTGGAGAAGGCAGAAGCGCACTTGCCGTAGTTTGCAGCCTCGACAGCATTGTCGAAGTAGGCAACATGGGAGATATCCAGCTTATCAGAGCCGGACAGGCCCTCCACGCGGACCCACAGACCGTTGAAGCCTACAAAGTTGTCGAACTTGGAAGCGCCAAAGCTCTCCCGCAGGTCAATCACACGATAGACCCACACATCGGAGTTGCTGATGGCGCTCATAGCGTTACCCTGATAGTAGGTATTGTCATCGTCCTGCATCAGCAGACGGAAGGTATCGTTGGACAGACCGCTGGCGCGGTAAACGATGGTCATGTAGCGGATTGCATCGGGGTCCATGGACTCCTCACCATTATCATAGTAGAAGTTGGACACTTCGATGTTCATATTGTCGCCGGTGCCGGCAGTAACCTGCAGGTAACGGGGGCTCTTGAACGCCACAGCCGCTTTGGGAGTCAGGGTATAGTAGGTGCCCCGGTCCTTGGCCGCGTGATTCAGGTAGGCCGTCTCAGTGTAGGCGGCAGGCATGGTATAGTCAGTACCGATAGAGGTGACGGGTACTTTCTCTCCGCCGCCGTAACCGGCGCCACCGGCAACCTCACTGGTGGTGCTGTTGCTGATGTCCTGAGTCAGCACGTTTGCGTACTCGAAGAGCATGCCGTCGTTCAGGTAGTCGTAGATTTTGACAGGCCAGTTGATGGAACCCTCCTGATTCAGCGTGGACGCGTCAATGCCCATGTCGCCGGCTTTGTCGCCGGAAGCGATGTCATTGACCGCAGCCTTGGAATAGCTGACAGGAATCATCTGCAGCACCATAATCAGTGCCAGCAGCATGGCAAGTCCCCTGTGGGCAAAACCAGACTTTTTCATCGTTTCATTCCCCTTTCTGCTTACGAAGCCGCAACCTGCGGCAGAGTATACTATTATTATAATGTATAACTGCGCTATTATATCGATAGTAATAGTTATACGAATTCATTATAGCACCACCGCTGTCAATCGTCAATCCCATTTTTGTATAATTTCCCCAAATTCAGAATCGATTTATATTAAAAATAACGTATAGTTTCATAGTGATAGTAAAAAATCTCCGGATAATCCGGAGATTCTTTCTGATATAAATGATTGTTTAGCGTTCCGATTACAACCGCACCTTTTGTAGGGGAGGGTCTTGACCCTCCCGAAAGGTCGCAACTTCTGAGCTGTTAATACTATGCAAACAGGTACGTTTTCAGCACAGTTTGCAACATCTCAAAAGC
>JAZSEN010000066.1:0-8407 GCA_045531675.1 Faecousia sp. | reverse complement strand
GCTTTTGAGATGTTGCAAACTGTGCTGAAAACGTACCTGTTTGCATAGTATTAACAGCTCAGAAGTTGCGACCTTTCGGGAGGGTCAAGACCCTCCCCTACAAAAGGTGCGGTTGTAATCGGAACGCTAAACAATCATTTTCGTACCAAGTTTGTCGGAAAGGAGCAGAAACGTTGAAAAAGCTTTTAGACTGTTTTCGCCGCACGGCCCACTTCCTCAAGCCTATGAACATCTCCATTCACAGCGCCTATACCAGTTTTTTTCTGATTCTATCCCTGTTTCCGGCGCTGGTGATTCTGTTTGGTTTGCTGGCGTACACCTCTCTGGGGTTGCCCGAGGTAATTACCTTTCTGGACGGCTTTCTTCCGGATGCTTTCATGCCCCTCGCCCAACGGATACTGGCCGGTGCCTATGAGCATACTTCCGGCACCATCGTATCCCTGTCCGCTCTGACGGCGCTGTGGTCCGCCGGTCGGGGGGTTCGCGGTCTGCTCAGCGGACTGAACGCTGTCTACGGGTTGGAAGAAAATCGCTCTTATTTTGCAACACGCAGTATCAGCATGGTTTACACCTTCCTGTTTCTGGTGGTCCTGATTCTGACACTGGTCATGCATGTTTTTGGCAGTACGATTATCGACTATCTTCGCATGACCACCAATCCCCTGCTGAATTTCCTGATGGATGTGGTCGATTGGCGGTTCGTTCTGCTGGTGGTGCTGCAAACTACCCTGTTCGCCGCCATGTACGCCTATCTGCCCAACTGCCGCCACAAACTGAAGGAAAGTCTCCCCGGCGCGTTACTGGCATCCCTCGGCTGGACAGTCTGCTCCTGGCTGTTCTCCATTTACGTGGAATACTTCCCCAACTATGCCAATGTTTTCGGCTCCTTTTATGCTGCGGCGCTGGCGATGCTGTGGCTGTACTTCTGCATCTGCATCATCTTCTATGGTGCCGCCCTGAACCGTGGTCTTGCAGAACACAGGAACCGCTCTTGACAAACCGGCACCACCGTGCTACCATATTACAGACAATTGGATAGAGTTTCGTGGCAGGTCGGGCGTATGGTCCCCCTGCTGAACAAGATAATCGGGTGAGAATCCCGAACGGTACCGCCGCTGTAAGCGCAGAGGCGTCCTCTTTCGGCGAAAGCCGGTCACTGGAGCTATCCGGGAAGGCAGAGGATGACGTAGGCCCCCAGCCTGTATGCGCAAGTCAGAAGACCTACGAAACCCGTTGCTCCTGCGTTCCGCGCGCTACGGAACGTGTATGTCACGAAAAACGGCCGGGGCACCTTGATGGTGCCACGGCACTTTGCATTTCAGGAGGTAAATCATGAATAAGAAAATTATCATCGCCGCCGTTGCGCTGGTGGCAGTCGTTGCCCTGATGGTGGGCATCTGGGCGCTGACCCGTTCTGCGCCGGAGGAGGGGGGCAAGCTGATTAGTGTCACCATCACCCATAAGGACGGCACCGACAACACATACACCTGGACCACCAATGCTAACACCTTGGCTGAGGCTATGAACGAAAGAGGTTTGCTGGGTGAGGATGTGGATGGAATGTATCTGACCATCGACGGCGAAACCACGGATTTTGAGGCGGACCAAAGCTGGTGGTGCCTGTATAAAAACGGCGCTTCCTGCACCGAGGGTGCCAATACCCTCATCATTGAGGCTGGCGATGAGTTCCGCTGGGTGTATACCATTGGGTTCTAAGCTGTCCATCCGTGAAATCACCCTGTTTGGCATGCTGGCGGCTATGACCTTCGGTGCCAAATGGGTCATGGCGCCCCTGCCCAACATCGAACCGGTGAGCCTGATGGTGCTGGTGTTCGGTGCGGTGTTCGGCTGGAAAGCGCTGTTTCCCGTGGGCGTGTATGTGGCTGCGGAGATTCTGTTCTACGGTCTGGGGACGTGGAACATCAACTACCTGTATATCTGGGCCATCCTCGCAGGGGCAGCCATTGCGCTGCGGCGGATGGAGCATCCTCTGGGCTGGGCGATTCTGTCCGGCGCCTTTGGACTGCTGTTCGGCATTTTCTGTGCGCCGGTGGACGTGGTGATTGGTGGCTGGGGCTACGCAGTTGCCAAGTGGATTTCCGGCATCCCCTTCGACCTGATGCACTGTGCCGGCAATTTCGTCATTGCCCTGCTCCTGTTCAAGCCCCTTCGTACCCTCACACAAACCCTTTACCAACGCATGCTGCAATAAACGATCTAAGAAACCTTAGATTATGTCTCAATTATAACAAAAACACAGCTGCCCGCAGGCAGCTGTGTTTTTGTTATACCTCTTTATACATAGCGGAGGCGTCGTCCTTACGGACGGTTTCGGCGATTTGAAGCACCTCCACCGCAACGGTGCGGGTGCCCAGACCGATTTCGATTTTATCGCCTACCTTGACCTCGTAGCTTGCCTTGACCACCCGACCGTTGACGCTGATGCGCCCGTTATCACAGGCCTCATTGGCAACGGTGCGGCGTTTAATCAGGCGGGAAACCTTCAGGTATTTGTCCAGCCGCATTACTTAGCGACAGCGTCCTTCAGAGCCTTGCCAGCCTTGAAGGTGGGGATGCGGGCAGCGGGGATCTCGGTGGTCTCGCCGGTACGGGGGTTGCGGCCCACGCGAGCGGCACGGTCCTTCACCTCGAAGCTGCCGAAGCCGGTCAGCTGGACCTTGTCACCGGCTGCCATGGCGGCGGTGATGGCATCGATGGTTGCGGAAACAACCTTCTCTGCGTCCTTCTTGGTCACGCCGGAGCGCTCTGCGACCTGGTTAATCAGTTCTGTCTTGTTCATAATAGCACCTCATAAATGTAAAATTTTGGCGATTTTCTCGCCTTTTGGAAGAAGTAAGCAGTCCTCACGGGTAATGGCCCGCAGGACGACAGCAAGCACCACATAGACCACACCACCCACGGCGATGGGTGCGCCGCAGAGGAGAATCCTGCTGGTGATGCCCAGTATTTTCAGACCATACCAGCAACCGTAGGTCACCAGACCCATGATTGCGGCAGCCAGCAAGCCCCGAATCATATTTTTCACGATTGCCGGAGAGTCCTTCAGTACAATTTTCATGGTAATCAAATTCAGCACGGTAATGCTGATGTAGCACAGCAAAGAACCGATGGGCGTACCCACGATGCCAATGTGAGGGTTGCGGGTGAGAATCAGCACCGCGCCCAGCTTAATGAAGCCGCCCACGAACATATTCACCACCGGCAGCACCGCATGGCCGTTGGCCTGCATGATGGCGTTGGTCAGCAACACCGTAGCATTGAAAATGATACAAATACCCAGAATTCGCATCAGATTGGTGGCCAGCACCAGCTTTTCGCCGGAATAGCCGCCCAGCAGCGCTGTCACCGGCTCTGCCAGCACAGCCAGTCCCACAGCGCAGGGCATGGCAACCAGTGCCGTTACACGGGCAGAGGATTCGGCGGTTGCCTTGGCTTCCTGCCGGTTGCCGGTGGTGAGCTGCGCCGTAATGGCAGGGATGATGCTGATGGTAACAGGGGTGATAAAAGCGCAGGGCATATTGAAAATCTTCTGGGTGAAGTTGTAGATACCCTTCTGGATATTGACCTGCTCCTTAGACATCATATCCAGCAGATTGCCCATGTAGAAGCCGGTTTCCAACACGGTCAGCAGCTGCAGACCGGCGGCACCGATGGTAATGGGAACAGCGATGGACAGCAGATTTTTTGCGATAGTTTCGCCGGACTGTGTCTGCTCGCCGGTTTGGGGCAGGTTTTTGTAAGCCTTATGGATGCAAAATTTCAGATAAATCGAGCCAACCAGACAGCTGAGCGTCACGCCCAAAATGGCGCCGGCAGCAGCCATGGCGTAATCTCCGGTAAATTTCAGCACCAGAATCGCCAGCGAAAGTCCAGCAATCAGCTTGCAGAAGGCCTCCAGCACCTGAGACACCGAGGTAGGCATCATGTTGCTCTGTCCCTGGAAGAAGCCCCGATAGGTACTCATCAGGCAAATCAGCAGACCGGCAGGTCCAAGAGCGGCAATGGATGCCCATGCGTCGGTGTGGTTCAGCTTATTGGCAAGGAACTTGCAGCCGAACACCATAAGCGCCGTACCAGTGATGCCCAGCGCCAGAAAAATCGTTCTGGAAACGGAGTAGATTTTCCGCACCTGACGGTAGTTTCCCAGAGAACTCGCTTGAGAAATGATTCGGCTCATGGCTACCGGCAGACCGGCTGTGGAAATCATCAGCAGCAGGGTGTAGATTTCGTAGGCTGTGGAGTAAAAGCCAAATCCGTCATCACCGATGATGGATTTCAGAGGAATGGAGTAAAACGCACCAATGATTTTCACCATGGCAGCGGACAGGGTCAACAACGCCGTGCCATGAAGAAAATTTTGTTTTTTCGATGTGTCAGCCATTGGAACCTCCCTTTTTGTCATCAAAAAGTCGGGGAATGGCGTAAGTGGTCAGCTCCTCCACCACTTCCTTCAGATCGATGGTGGGCCATGTGCCGTTCTGGTAGAGAATCTTGCCACGGACCATGGTCATGGCAACGTCACCGCCCTTGGCGCTGAAAACCAGACCGTTAAGCACATTGGGGCAGGGCATCAGATGGGGGGCGGAGAAATCCACCAGTGCGATGTCCGCATCAAAGCCTTCCTTCAGCATGCCGCATTCCTCGCTACGGCCCTGGGCTCTGGCACCGCAGACGGTTGCCATCATCAGTGCGGCAGGGGCAGGCAAGGCGGCGGCATCGCCGGAGGCGGCACGAGCATTGAGGGCAGCAAAACGCATGACCTCAAACATATCCAGATTGCCGCTTTCAATGGCGCCGTCGGTGCCCAGCGCCACATTCATTCCTGCCTTGACGCAGGAAAGAATATCGGCGCTTTCGCTGCCGCCTTTATTGGCGGCAATGGGCAGCGCAACAGCGGAAATCTTCCGTTTTCCCAGAAGGGTTTTGTCCTCATCGGTGAGAAAACCGCAGCCGGCGGCGGTGGTGGGCAGGCTGAACAGCCGATGGCAGTCCAGCAGTTCTGCCGGTGTCAGACCCGTCCGATCCAGACAGGAATCCACCTCGCTTTGGGTCTGGGACAGGTGCAGCTGCAAACCAAGCTTCTGCTCGCTGGCATACCCCAGCAGACCTTCCCAAAGCCGGTGGTTGCTGGTGTACTCGGCGTAGATGCCGGCATCGATTTTGATTCGTCCGTGGTCGTGACCATTCCATTTCTCCGCCACGCGGCACAGCTCCTGACACTGCTCATCGGTTTCGAAATCGAAGTCCTCGTTCTGGTCGATAAAGCGGTAGGCACTGAGGGCAAGATTGCCCTTGATGCCGGTTTCGGCAATGGCATCGGCAGTGGCATCAGGGTAATAGTAAAGGTCAGAAACGGAGGTAATGCCGAACCGCAGGCACTCCGCAATAGCCAGCTTCGCCGCGGCTTTTGCACAGCGGGAGTCCATTTTGTCCTCCTTCTGGAGCTGAGCATCCAGCGCCTCCCGACCGGTCAAGTCATCGCAAAAGCTGCGCAGGGCGGTGGTGGCAAGGTGGGTGTGGCAGTTCACCAGACCGGGAATCGCCACCATGCCGGTGCCGTCCACAATGGTGGTGGGTTTTTCCTCCGGTGCGGACTTGGCGAGGTAGGAGATTTTGCCGTCCGTGATGCCAATGTACGCACCGAACAGCACCTCCATCTTCTCGTTCATCGTCACCGCCGTAACGTTGGAAATCAGGGTATCCAATCAAATACTTCCTTTCATCAATTCAAACAATTCCCGTTTCTGCTTCAGCACCTCGTCAATCATCTCGATGTACTGCTCGGGGAATTTGGGGTTGTGGAATCGCTTCAGAGAGCCGTCGGGGAAATTGACCTTGTTCATTCCGCCGCCTCCCAGCGAGAGGATGGTGTGAACCTCCTCCATCATATAGATATTGTACAGGCAATCCAATCCCTGCCGGCTCCAGCCCACATTCTCAAAGGAGCCGGACATATATTTCTGCCGGTAGAGATAGTAGGGTTTATACCCCAGCGCCCGGAGTTTTTCGTTGGAATATGCCACCATTTCCGTCACCTCAGCGGCAGTGGGCAAGCCCACCCGCTTTTCAAAGAGGTCGGCACCCTTCTTCAGGGCAAGGGTGTGGACGGTGATATTGGCAGGCTCCAGCGCCGCCACCTGATTCAGGGAGCGGCAAAAACCTTCCACGGTATCCGCAGGCAGTCCGGCAATCAGATCCATGTTGATGGCATCAAAGCCGGCAGCCACCGCCTGATTGTAGGCCCGCAGCACATCCTCCGCTCTGTGAGGACGTCCGGCGGCTTTCAGCACGCTGTCTACCATGGTCTGAGGGTTAATGCTCATCCGGTCCGCACCATGCTGACGGATGGCACGCAGCTTGCCCTCGTCCAACGTATCAGGGCGACCGCCCTCCACGGTGAACTCAATGCACCGGGACAAATCAAACGCCTCACCGATGGCATCCATCAGGCGGCAAAGCTGGGATTCGGACAAGGTGGTGGGCGTGCCGCCGCCTATGTAAATGGTACGCACCTTCCGCCCTGAATTTGCAAGGAGCTTTCCTGTCTCCTCCAGCTCCCGGAGCAGCGCCGCCAGATAGGGCTCCAGAAGTTCTGTCCGCTTGCCCACTGTGCGGCTGACAAAGCTGCAATAGGCGCAACGGGTAGGGCAAAACGGAATCCCCACATACAGCGAAAGATCCGTAGGCTCCAGTAAATGCGCCGCGTTTACCGTAGAAATGGAGCAATCCGCCGCCAATTCCTGCCGTTCTTTGGTCACATAGTACACATCCTGCAGCAGTTTTTTGGCAGATTTGACGGAGCCACCCTCCAGCATATGCTTTGTGGTAATTTTCGTGGGGCGAACGCCAGCCAGTGCGCCCCATGCAGGGGCTTCCGGCAGCAGTTGAAGCGCCGCCAGATAATAGCTCTGCTGCAACGCCCGACGGCGCAGCCGAACCGTTTCCTCAGCGGCTTTCAGCCTGCGGGAAGCGGTGACCGTTTTGCCATCCAGCGTGATTTTCGCCGTGGCGGTGAGCCAGGTTTTTCCCCGATGAAGGGTGGACACCGCCTCACCGGCAGTCCCCTCCGGAAACAGGGACATCTGCAATTGTTCAACAGCATAGCGGTCGTCATGACCGATGAGTGTCAAGTTCATATTATCTCAAAAACGGATTGTACCGCTTTTCCTCGTTTAAGGTTGTGGCTTCGCCGTGGCCGGGGTAGACCCTGTAGTTCTGCTCCAGACCGGTCAGGCGTTTCAGGGATGCCTGCATCCGGACAGAATTACTGCCGGGGAAGTCGGTTCTGCCGATGGAGCCGGCGAACAACGTATCGCCGGAGAACATGGCATCGCCAAAGCACAGACATACCGAACCGGGAGTGTGACCGGGGGTGTGCAGCACCCGGAAGGTCAGCCCTGCCAGCGTGATTTCGTCGCCATCGGCATAGGTGTCGGTGTAATAAAGCGGGCCGGAGGTCATGCTTCTGGGCAGGGTCAAATCATCGGCGCAAAGATACACCTTGCATCCGGTCTCAGCCACCAGATCTGCCACCGCGCCCACATGATCAAAATGTCCGTGGGTCAGCAAAATGGCCGCCAGCTTGCGCTCCCCCAGAAATTCCAGCACCACATCCGGCTGGTCGCCGGGGTCAATGGCAAGGCATTGATTACTGTCGCCCTGCAAAATATAGCAGTTGGTTTGTAAATACCCCAAAGGGAGTGTGTGGATGTTCATAGATGCCCCCAAAAACGTATCTTATGTTTTAATTATCGTCTTGGTGTATCCATCAGCTGGTCGGTGTCAAGAATCAGAGTCACGGGACCGTCGTTGACGGATGCCACCTTCATATCGGCACCGAACTGTCCATGCTGTGGCGGATAGCCCAGTTCCTGACAAAGCTGCAGGAACCGCTCATACATAGCCTCGCCAAGTGCCGGCGGAGCCGCCTCCACAAAGCTGGGACGGCGCCCCTTGCGGCAGTTGCCGTAGAGAGTGAACTGACTCACCACCAGCACCTGACCGCCCACGGACTCCAGACCCAGATTCATCTTGCCGTCGGGGTCCTCAAACACACGCAGTCCCAGTATTTTTTCCGCCAGATAGCGACATTCCTTTTCGGTATCATTGGGTCCGACGCCCAGAAGAATCAGAAACCCCTGTCCAATCTCGCCCACCAGCTGACCGTCAATGGTCACCGACGCGGATTTTACTCTGGTAACAACAGCACGCATGGTGTTTCTCCTTCTATAACTTATCGTTTAGCGGTTTAATCCGGATTATATTGTAGGGGAGGGTCTTGACCCTCCCGCAACCTAATGGCTTTTGAGATGTTGCAAACTGTGCTGAAAACGTACCTGTTTGCATAGTATTAACAGCTCAGAAGTTGCGACCTTTCGGGAGGGTC
>JAZSEN010000014.1:0-54073 GCA_045531675.1 Faecousia sp. | reverse complement strand
TTGTTTCATTGCTATCCACAATTGTACCAGACACCGTAGGTTTACAGGAAGACTCAGCTGCAGTGACAGTGAACTCAGTTGTTTGAGCATCACCGATTTTGGTGCTCCCCGAATACGTTGTACAGGTCAGTTTACACTTTCCTGTTTTTGCGTTCGGAATTTGAGCATAGAAACTTGTGGGGACAGCAAAGGACACACTGGCTGCAGAGAACTTTACCTCAGAGGTGGAAATCCCACCGCTTGAAGTAATATACCCAGACAGACTTCCAAACTCGTACTTGATAGAATGGGTATAGACGGATGCCTTTTTGGTGACCACAATAGAGGATTTGGATCCAATATTTGCATCGGTTGCTCCAATGTCTGAGGCTCTAGGGATAGTAGTCAGCGTGAATTCTTTTTCACCGCTGCAGTTAATAGCCCAAACGTAGATACCAGCCTCAACCTTGATTGTGAACTTTTTTGATCCGTCGTCATTGTGCATGATCCTCTTTGTACCGGATGCAAGCACCGTTCCATTATAACCATTGGTGTGCTCGGAGGGACCACGATAGAATTCTTCGTCGCCGTCAATCGTAACTCGAAGCTCGCTGACCACAGCGTAACCGCCAGAAGCATAAGATTTCAGCTTCCAGTCTACATCCGAGTAGTTACCTTCCCTGTCCTGGGTAGCCTCCCAGGTCAGTATAGCTTTGTGTGTTGTATTTTCACCCGTCCAAGCGCTGGTTTCAACACTTCCGCTCAATGCCATATGCGGTCACCCCCTATCCTAAATGGAATATTGCTGTTCGGTTACTCTCTTCACCATCGTTGTAGTCCTCAACTCGAGAATGTTCACCAATGATCAAGTAGTTCCGTACAGTAACGTCAGTTGCAACAACACCTTCGTTATTGGCTTGAAGAATGATCTCATCAGAACGCGTAACATACATGCCAGTGTTATCTAGCTTATTGGCCATCTCTTCGCCAGCCTTGGCGATTTTAAGGCCTTCGTCATCGAATGTATACTTTGACTCTCTAGTGGTTACCTTCTCGGCACCATCATCTATGACTTTCTGAATTGTCACAGATAACTCATCAGCACTAGCTTGGATCTTGAGCATGTCCTCTTTAACAGTCTCGATCGCTTGGCTCTGCTGGTCGATGGTACTATTAAGATTTTCCACATCTTGAGACGTAGCATACCCACCGATCACGATTTCGCCAGTATCCAAGTCGACTCTGAAATTGCCGTCTGCAGATTGCAGAATGCCGGCTCGAATCAGGTTTGCCGTCAAGACACCAGCAGTGATAGCACTTGCGTTGATGGATCCGTCCGCAAGCAGCGCCAGCGTCATCGCTCCATTGTAACCATCATTGGAATGGCCTAAACCGGAAGCGTTCCAACGCCACACAGACTTAGCAGTGTTAATATCCAACGAATCTGTCAGGTTGACTAGCTCAACAGGCCTGCCTTCGGAATCGAAAATCCAAAGGAAGTTGCCACCCTTGCTGCCAGTGATCTTGCTCGTTGCCTGGTCTAGAGCTTCTTGCAGCAGACCCTGCATAGCAAGCGTCTCTTGCTCAATCCGCTCTTGCGCTTCAGTCTCCACTCTGTTCACCAACGACTCAATCGATGGAGCGGTCTTGGACAGCACAACGACATCAAGTAAGTGGTTGGGGTACTCCTTGTACTCAACAATCTGGTGATCAACTCTGGTTCTACGTCGGCGATCAATCAATGTGACCACCTTATACAACCAAACATCATCATCCAGATTTCGGGCATCGCAGGTATAGGAGCGAGCGGGGTAGGATACAGCTTTCAACCTTGCCATTGCAGCCTTCATCAGGCTTTGGGCATCAGTATAACGCTCGTCAGACCAACCAATTGAGATTACCTTGTCACTGTAAGATACGTCCTCAACGTAAGCCTTGCCATCGTTAATATCTGCAAAAGTCAGTGGTACACCATTCTCGTCCTTTTTGCCGTAAGCGTACAGACGAGTGGCGAAGCCGGTACTGGATCCAACAAAACCGAAGTTACTCAGGTTGAGCTCATCAGTGAAGAACCGACCACTCGGGACGAAGGTAGTCGGATCAATACACTCGAGGATCCTGTCCAATACACGGAAATTAAATACGCACGAATATGCAGAAGCTGCCTTGTCGAGAACCGTCAATGGCGTAACGGCCATGAGAGGCTGGCCCTCAATGTCCTCAACCGTTGTGCGCTTGGTAAACTGGCCGTCACCAATGACGGACCAACCTGCAGGCAGAATCTCAGCAAGCACGCCAGACAGCAACGTGTTCGTTGTCCGGAACTCGTAGATAATATTCTGCTTCCACTCGTCTAAGTCCACTTCGCACATAACAGTAACGAAATCGCTATGCTCGTCAACGTCCTTGACTACGTAACGATTCTTTTCGTCCTCGATGACGACTTCCTCTGCAATGTAACGGTAAAGAGGGTTGCCACTCTCAATCTCAAAAGTTAACGTATCATAACCGTTGTACTTGTGAGTGACAAACCTCATATTGTCGTCGATCCGGAGGGGGATAATATCGGTCGGATCACTCGGATTGTGAATCTTCAGCATATTACTCCCACCTCCTTACACTACGAACACCGGATAATAGGACACCTCAACGACGGCGTCTGCGCTGGAAACCTCAACAACGTTTGTGCCGGGGGTTACCTTAGGGAAGTCGATCAAGTCCGTATCGAGGAAGCGGTTGATACCGTTACACTTGATCTCGCCGACTAAGCCGTCAATGACGAAAGGTAATCCTGCATCCAGGTTAGAAATTGTTACACCATTGATCGTAAAAGTCTCAAGTGCAACCTTAGGCGTCACAGTTACCCTGGCACCCGAAGCAACGGATCCTACGTTCCGGAAAACGCCACCGGTACCGTCGAAGGTGTGTGACACCATTGGGAAGCGCTTGATCGTATTGAACGTCAAAGTTACCTCATTATAGAAATCGACACCGGTCTCTACAACATTGTAAGCGGTAAGTACCGCAACATGTTCGAACCTGCTTTCATTGGTCTTAATGACGCAGTGCTGACATTCGGCGATCAAGTTGGAAGTATTGATGTCACAATACTCCTTGTTAACGCCTCCAACATAGAAAATGACCTCAATACCGCCGGTTTCAAGTACGTAATGAGTAACGTATAAGCCATTGACAATGCCTAATGCCTTAGAGAAGTCAGCTGCGATAGAGCCGGCGACCGGGGTCATTTCTTTCAGGTCGGCATTGAACAGGCTGTACGCGTCCTTGCCATTGATTGTACACACACTGCCGAGGCGCTGGTCCACATAAAATGCTTCGCTACCCATTCAATGCCTCCTTACGCTTTGGCAACCACACGGGATACAACCGGGGCTACCTTTCTGCCGACACGCTCGTTATCGAGGAAGACGTCGCCGTCCTTAAACTCGACATCAATGTGGGGCTGAACAGGAGCGCGTCTGAACTCTTCAGCCAAATATGCTGCCAACGTAGCATAATCAAAACTGTCTGTTTTGCGAAGCTTGTTGGACGATGCAATAGCATTCACAGCAGCAGTATAACGATTGCTAGCAGCCAACAGCTCAGCCAATACGTTAACCAAACGCCTAGAAGACTTATTAAAGTTTCTGTACAGCTGATTGAAATGATCCTCGATGCTGTTCAAAACAACACTATTGGATCCAGCCACCGCAGACTTAATCATCTTAAGCAGACTCTTAGTACCAACAACTGTTTCGCTACCAGCCTCGCCACCAGCAAGGAACTGCCCGGTCGCTGCGTTGTAGCCAAAAATCGTAGGCGAGTTCAGAATCATGCCGTCTTCCATTGCTGCCTTATACCAACTAATACCGAACTTAGGAACACTAAGCGGGTTCAGGCTAAAGGATCCACTTATGGTAAAGTGTGGCAGCTTCAACTTCGGCAACGACCACTCAAACTTCAAGAAGCTCTTCAGCTTATCGATCGCCTTGGAGACAATCGATGTACAACTATCCCAAATACTGGTGAACTTGGACTTGATGCCGTCAAGTACACTTGCGACCGTACTCTTCGCAGCATTGAAGCCAGTCGAGATTGTAGACTTTACAGCGTTAAGCGCATTCGAAGCAACCGTCTTGATCTTCGTCCACGTTGCATCCCAGGTGGTACCGAACCAACCACAGATTACATCCAAAATGCCCTTCAGTGTATTGCCGACGTTAGTGAACGTATTTACGATCCAATTCCATACAGCACCGAAATAGGACTGTACGCCAGCCCAGAGGCGATCCCAATCGCCTGTAAACAGGCCAATGAAAATGTCCAGTAAACCAAGCAGTGCATCGAGTACCGCACTCAATGTATCTGCTACCAACTGGAACGCGCCGGTGAACAGAGGAGCCAAGAGTTCGCAGAAGCCTTGCCAAACAGTGCTAAGTACCTCCGTTACACTCTGGAAGTTGAAACCGAGGCTATTGATGCGCTCGACAATGCCATCACAGAAGCCAGCAACCGTTTCCTTGATCCCGGTCCAGATCTCAACGATCTTAGTACGGAACTCCTCATTGCTTTTCCACAAAGTCACAAACGCAGCTACCAGCACACCAATAACTGCCACAATGGCAATCATCGAGCCGGTAACACCGGCCAAAGCAGTACCCAACTTCGAAGTTGATCCGGCCAAGCCGGTATAACCAGCTTTCGCCAACGTGAATGCCTCACCGACGTTCTTAATGCTATTCACCATCTTAGTGAAACCAGTGGTGACAGTTTTAATAGCACCAGGAATCTTGCCAAAGGTGGTAAACATACCACCGAAACCGGATATGACCTTACCTACAGCAAACAACACAGGCCCGATTGCGGCCGCAATAGCTGCCCATTTGATAACCTGTTCCTTCTGCTTCTCTGATAGATTTGTGAACCAGTCAACCAAAGCTTGCACTTTATCAACGAACTGCTTCACATGTGGCAAAACAATGTCGCCAATTTGAATTGCTAAACTTTCAAGACTACCAACTAGTTGTTCAACCTGAGACTTCAGATTGTTTTGCATGACCTCAGCGGTGTTTTTGGCAACATCCTTACAATTGTACATAGAATCCGAAATTGCATCGTATTCTTCTTGGGTAAGCTCCAATAAACTCAACAGGCCAGACATACCTTCTTTGCCTGCCAGTGTGGCTGCATAGTAGGATTTCTGTTCGTCAGTCAAGCCATTGAAAGAAGACCGCAACATAGTAACGATTTCATCCAAAGATTTCATCGAACCATCTGCATTTGCGGCTTCGATACCAAGCTCTTCCATTGCAGTCGCCATAGACTCAGAAGGTTTAACAAGATTCGTAAGCATAGTGCGCAAAGCAGTACCTGCTTGAGAACCCTTAATACCTGCCATGGACATCGCAGACAGAGCAGTGGTTACATCTTCAATTTCGAATCCCATAGACTGAGCAACAGGGGCAACGTACTTAAACGACTCACCAAGGTCGGCTATGTCTATTGTACCTGAGTTAGCGGCTTGCGTAAGCAAATTTGCAACTCTCGTCGCCTCACCGGCCTCAAGGCCAAAACCGGTAATAGCATCAGCCATAATTGTGGACACATTTGCAAGATTCTCACCAGATGCAGCAGCGGCATCAAGCACACCACTCATACCATCAAGAATGGCTTGCGTATCCCAACCGGCCTTTGCCATTTCAGTCATACCTTCTGCAACTTCAGAAGCTGAGAAAGCGGTGCTGGCACCAAGATCAATCGCTTGATCACGTAATGCGGTGAAATCTTCACCTACAGCACCAGAAATAGCTTGCACCTTTGACATCGAATATTCGAAGTCAGAGGACAATTTTAAGACAGCGCCACCAGCCAATGCGACAGGAGTGGTCACCGTCTTTGTCAAAGTCGAGCCGACAGTAGTTAAACTCTGGCCGACGCCTGAGAGATTTTTGCCGATTTTTGTTGCTATATTTTTACTAGCAGCATCAGCTTCGCTTTGAGCCGATTTAAGGTTAGCTAAAAATCCAGAAATGTCAAGATCAAGATAACCTACTGCAGAACCAACATCAACGGCCACAACTCCCACCTCCCTTACATGCTGTATTGTCTATACAATTCTGTAAAAGACGAATACTTGCGCGTAAAGACAGGTTCATTGCCTTCTTCAATTTCACCTGCTATGTATGCACAAGCTTCATCAAAACAATAAGCTGTGTAAGGGTCAGCAATATCAAAAAGAGTGCTGGGGCGACACTTGTGTCTTTTGGCTAGCCCCAGCACATTTAAGATATTTTTACTTTTAACGAAAGGACTCCAGTGCCTTAATACCGCTCTGGGTGTAGCTGAACAGGGCCATCATCTGATTATCAGACAGCTCAATACCGGCCTGCTTGATCTCAGCATAAGTAGGCTGCATCAGCGCAGCTTCTGCGATAACCTCACACACATCATAGATGTCAGCCAGCATCTTGGGATTATCCGCATCCATACCGCCACCGCCCTTGGTGAACAGTTCATTTGCGGAGTTCAGCAAAACATTGGGAATTTTTCCCTGCTTAGCGAGCACCAACATACTGGGTCTACGGACACGTGCAACAAAAGGCTGACCTTCTGCAAAATCCGGGAAACGAACCACCTTACCCTGACCATATGCATGCAGGTCAGAAACAGTGGTAATCTGCAAGCTTTCAACCGCAGGGATCATGTCTGCACGGATCGTGCTACCGGGCACTTCGTGATAAGCCTGACCACTTACATTCTGCTTATCGTCGTCCACCTCGACGGCGGACATGCATGCGGCAATCTGGGCTTCATCCATACCCAGAGCGCGCAGCTGTTCTTTAGAATATTTCATGCTTCTCAATTTCCTTCCGTTTAATTATTACGCGGACTCTTCCAGCGCAGGCAGCTCGGCAACGTAATTGATGTCATAGGGTGCCTCGCCAGTATTAGGTGCGGAATTGATGGTATATTCAGGGGCACGGAACACGCCATCTTCAGCACCAAAAGCAACGGGAGTACCGGTGCAGTTGGGATAGGTGATCTTCTCATACTGAACAATCTGACCAGCCGCATTATACTGAGCGGAATAGCAGTTCAGCTTAAACGTCTCGCCTTTGTCGCTGGACCCGACAACAGGGGGAGTGTAACCGATGATCTTGGTAGGATCTTCGGCATCATACTTGATAACACCGCCCTGCAGAACCAGAACCAGCTCAGGAATGAAGACATTATCAGTCAGAGTGATCTTATTGCCGGTAACGGTAGTCTGCTCAGGCTTCTGAGCTTTCAGCTTGCCCTTGATGATCAGCTTAACAGCTTCAGTGGTTTCTACCTGAGGTTCAACAGCAACCTTGTTGGCAGTTTCAAAACCGAACTCCCCATCTTCAGTTTCGATAGTGATCATCGCACAATCGATAGTAGGGATTTCGGCTTTGGTTTTCTTCACAGCCATCTCGATTTCCTCCTTTACAGTTTCTTATAGTTTTGGTATTCAATGCTTACCATATGAGCCTTTACGCTATCATCATAATAGCTAGGGGTCTGACTGCCATAAGGCCTAATCATAGGCTCAAGCCCCTTCATTGATTTTTTGACCTTTTGAATGAGCTGCTCAAGTGTGCTGTACTTTTCTTTAGGTACATAGCACATTACCGCATAGAGGTCAACATCAGTACTGAAATTAACATGTCTAGTGGACCCGTCATTTTTCACAACGATGTATTCAGCCATACACTCGCCAGTCTTTACACCGGGAGAGTATACGTCAAAACCGGCTGATTGCAGGTGCAAGAAAATATCCTGCCATCTAGAATCTGTCGGCTGAAAAGTTTTAGTATCAATCATGCGTATACCTCACAACTTTAACTTACTCATCAGATTATTAAGGTCCTCAACAACCCGAGGGCCCTCTTCTCTGATTGTAGGCGCGATGATAGCATAATTCTTACCGTGGGCCAGCTCAAGCCAAATACCATACTCAACGCCATGTGCAAGCGTTATACGCACAGTATTTGAACTTGGCTGGGAAACTCTGGCAGAAAGCAACGCTTTGGCCATGTTTGTTCTATCGGTCCAAGGGCGGTTCATCTTCATCTTAGCTTGAAGTTCCGATGCCTTGGTGGCAGCATACATTAAGATCATGGCACCCATTTTCGGGCCCATATTGTCCAAGCCCCTCTTTAAGGAACTTTCATCGTATTTAAGCCGGAACGCCAACATCAACCACCTCCAAGGAAATGTCAGCAATGATATTCCACTCCTGGATATTCACCACACCCGTTACCTTGAATGTATTCGAATTGATCCTCACTTGATCGCCGATTCGAAGATCTAGTGCACTAACATCTTCATACAAACACAACAGCATCGGAACTTTCTTAGTACGAACCTGAGTCGTATCACCAGTGGTGATTTTAACATAGCTATTTTGCTCGTGGTATAAGCACTGCAGCTTACCTACGAGCGTCAGCTCTTCAGTCGGTTCTTTGAAGTCATTCAACTTTGCGCGTTTGAATTCCAATGTAATACCACTACGCTTCAATTCACGCTTAATCTTGTAAGCCTCGAATTTTGTGTTGACCATTACGCATCAACCTCCGTTCATTATGCCGGAGTTGAAAGGTTTATAGCGAGAAGCCAGCCTCTTAAAATAGGACGAAGTGTCATGAGTGCTCAGGCCGCTGACGGATATTGTAGAGTCCTCAGACTTGATGATCAGCATCTCGTAAATAGTTGCATTTACGTCTCCGCCGTTCTTATCCAGATAATACTGGAAATCGTCCTCGTCAAAGTAAGGAGCTTGCGCTTCTCGAATTTCCTTTTTGATCCTATCAATTACCGTCAAAGCAGCCGTCGCACTCATCTCTTACTCCTGGCCTTCCAGCTCCTGCTCATCCAGGAAATCCTTAATGAGCGCCTTAGCTTCATTGACATTCTTGGTACCGGAAATGTCGATTTCGTTCAGGACTGCAAACCGCTTGACCTCATCCTTATTCCACTGGGAAACGGGCTTCTCCTGAATAGATTCCAGGAACAGCTCGTCCTCAGTTTTCTCAGGGACAGCGGGAGGAACAACCTCATTATCCTTAGGCTCATTGCCAAACAGGGTATAGCCCTGCTTGGAATAGATGCCATCAAATGCGCCACGAGTCACCTCGAACACATTCATGCCATTGGTAATCTTAACCATGCGTTATACCTCCTTAAGCAGCCTCGGTGTCCATGATGTAAACCTGATCAGCCTGCTCGAAGGAAGGCAGGCAGATCTGAGACACAATGGTCTCAACCTGAACAGGATCAGCATGCTGCACAGTGGTGACGGCAACACCGGTATCGGTGATGGAAACATTAGCAACAGAACCGGTCATCAGATCGGACTCGGCAGGGGTGGTACCAAACCAGGTCTTGCCCAGTTCACCATCGGGGAACATGACCATGGTATTGGTGGGCATGAACTTCAGAGCCTGCTCATTCTCATCCTTGTAACGCTTGTCGTTGACCAGGATCTCCAGCTCCAGCTCGTCAGCGATGAACTGGCGCAGCTGACGATCGGAAATAGCGCCGGCGCCATTGGTCAGAACGAAAATAGCCTTCTTGATCTTCTCATTGTTGCGCAGATTTCTCCAGGTAGCGCCATCACACATAGCACGGGTGATAACAGCGCCAGTCTCATCCTGAATAACCTCCTTGGCAACACGCATATCTTCGATGGGATCGGAGTTAGCATGATCAGACCAGCTAACCTTGGCGTTGCCCTTATGGGTGACACCATAGTCGAAAGTAAAGGACTGGCCGTTGGCGGACATGGAGATAACGCCGGTGGTCAGAGCCATCATACGCATACGCTCACGGGAAGCAGCAGCGCCACGCAGCAGACGGGTCTCGTCGTCGAAGATCTTGTTCATAACGGAATCGATGTAAGCCTGATTGCCGGTTTCCAGAACCAGGTTCAGCTCCTGGCGCAGCTCTTCATCAATATAGGTGGATTCCTTGAAGTAGGGCATCTCGGCAGTCAGCTTCTCAAAGCCAATACGGGGCCGGGGAATTGCATGCACGTCGAATGCGGAAGTCTTCAGCACGACAGGCAGGCCACGAGCGCCCTTCAGCCACTTCAGAGAAATGCCACGCTTCTTATCATCGGGGAACAGCTCCTCACAGGGATAGGGAGCTTCATCCTGAATCAGTGCCTCCCAGTAAGCGGTCAGCTCTTGGGACTGCATCAGATCGAAAATAGTCATTTCTTTGTCCTCCTTACACTTAGGCCTTCATGAAGGTCAGCAGGCCGGAAGCATCGGCGTTGCCAACAGCAGCGGTAATCAGTGCGGCGACGTCGGTATCAACACGGTTAACATTCACGAAACCGAATACGAGGGCGGTGCCATTGGCATTGCCATTGGTAACGTCCACATCATGCAGCAGAACAGCATTCATGGCGGTAGCGCCATCAGCCTTCTGTGCAACAGTCTGCAGGTTCAGCAGATCCACCCGAATAGGGGTGCCTGCCTTGGCAATCTTCTTGGCGCCTACAGCAACACCAAGTGCCTGCGGAACAATGCAGCCGACAGAGCTCTGCAGATTCACATTCGCCAGAATCTGACGAGTACTTGCCAGAGTAGTCTTCTGCACACCATCACGGTTGAGCATAGGTTTTACCTCCTTAAATTACTTCTTAGCTCCCCAGTAGCTAGATTTCTTGCTACCGGATTTACGCTGGGCAGCGAGGCGAGCGCCGAGGCCCTTGTTCTTATCATCAGTCTTACCATTGTCGGTCTTGACAGAAGAACCGGTACCACGCTGGCCAGTCTTACCCTTACCCTTGCCCTTATCGTCGTCGTCCTCACCGGACTCGCCAAACCAGACAGGATATTTGGTCTTAAATTCGCCAATGACAGTCTTGAGGTCGGAGTCCTCAGTCATCTTGGCAAGTGCCAGAGTCACAATGTCGTCAACGTACTGGGACTTAACGCCCTGCATCATCGCTTCAGCCTTAGCTTCGGCAATAACAGCACGCTGCTCAGCTTCTGCTCTTGCACTCTGGTCTTCGGCCTGCTTTGCGGCAGCCTTCTCGTCGTCGGTTTTCTGGCTCTCAAGGAAAGCCTTCACCATGTTCATGGTCTTGGTATCCTTGGGGTCAATGCCCATTTCCTTATAAGCAGCAGCGCGACCCTGATTCTTCTCGCGGGTGGAGATCTTGGTCACCTGCTCCTGGGTAAAAGTCTTACCAGCGGACTTGCCAGAACCGCCACCAGACTTGCCACCGGAATCCTTATCATCGGTGCCCTTTTCGTCAGCACCGGACGCACCAGACTCTTCTTCGGTATCATCGATTTCCTCTTCGGTGGGATTCTTCTTTTCTTCAGCCATTTTGATTTTCCTCCTTGTCCATGATTCTCATGGTAGATATTTAATGATTTTTCCTTCGCCATTTTCGGGAACTGCGAAGACAAAAGTTCCAGGAAACTTCCTATTCAAGTCATCGGTATGCTTACGAAGACGATTAAGCTTTCGTGCAACCATTTCATTTAGCGTACCCGCAAACTCATCATTGCCACTACCACGATTTTTTCGTATCCTCTTTTTGGTTCTCTCTAAGTCCACTCTAAGCTCTTCATATCGTGCATCCTTAAGGGTTACACGGTAAATCTTGTTACACTTCGGACACGTAAAGTAGACAAGCTTTAAGACTTGCCCACACAACTCCATGGTAGCTTCCTGTATATTCACGGTGTTCATAGAAAACTCATATTTACATTCATCGCAAAATACCGTCGCGAATCTACTGCTCATACGCTGAACCTCAATTCGAAATCGGTTCCGGCCTCACTATCATGAATCAGCTTACCGGTAAACTCTTTCATAAGAGTCATCCTGTAGTCAGACAGGTTCTGTTTAGCTTTCTTGAATTTCACCGATTGATTATTGGTAATTGTTTTGCCTTTATTCTTTGCAGCAGCCAACTTTACAAACTTGGCGCTTACGCCAACAAGCATCTGTTTGGACTTGGCATCGTCAATCTGCACGAAATGTCGGCGACCGCAGTTGGGGCAATCGTAATACGTCAGGAATATTGATTGCCCGTTTACTTCAAATTCTCGATTTTTAATGTTGCCATTATTGACCTTAAACTCCGTTGCACAATTTTCGCAAAGAGCCTTGATATTCGGACCACCGGCCATTTGATTACCTCCTTTTAGTTTATACACAGAAACTGTGTGCACCTCTTTCGAAATGCACACAGCAGGTTCATCATTCGTGATTTACTTGAGAACTTACGTAATAAGCAAGTATATCAAGGAATTCACTATTTGATGGCCTCTCCGGTAGTGGGTAATTTGCGATTGACTGGAGTAGAGCTTGATTATTCTTCCAGCATCGGTCAATTACCGATCTAATGTTCCGTTCAACGCATTGAGGACTGTCCTTAAGCTTCTTGGCAACAGTCGGATAAACCTCCTTCGTAATCATCAGGTATCTATCAGGGTTTTGAACATACATCATTGTAGCCTCAACCGCTTGAAAATATCCTCTGTATTTCGAAGTTACATTGAACTTCCTAAGTAGATCGCACACCACCTTTCGTTCTTCTGTGTACATCTCGCGTCCTCCTAGACACTGATTGACCTTGGATGTTACCATCCTTGATCTGTAGACATTATATCATATAATTTTACATTTGTAAATAGGAAATAACAAAATAATCCAAAATATTTTTGGATATTATGTCGGATTATATCCAAAATTTTTGGCAAAATCATCAATTTCCGGATAGGTTCCATCAGAGCTGTTGAACCAATTAACAAGTTGATCAACCATATCACTAACCACAACAGGCTCCATAGTGCACATACCGTTCGGATGGTCCATAGGAAGCTCATCCTTTTTGAAGTGAGCACCATCACGGGCTTTACACAGGTCACATACTCGGCTGCCGTTGCTACACCAGATATACTCAGTGATGAACGGGTTTTTCTGCGTAGTCGCAATGAAGCTTTGCTGGTATCCATGCTGAACAAGAGTTCGAGCCAAGCGCTGAGCGTTATAATCAACAGCCTTTTTATAGATCTTTACACCATCACTCATTCTGAGATTCCACGGCAATCTACGATTCGGGTTGACATATGCCTCTAGTTCCTTAGCTATATCATAGATAGGTTTATTCTCACCAACGCCTTTGGCAACAATTCGATAAATATCTTTGAGCGTATCCTCGTTATCGCCCCAAATTCTTGCACTCAAACTCCAGCCACTATCGTAAATTTGACCTGTTATCAGGTTTCTCAGAATGTCATCAGGAACATGATTGAATGCAGCATTAAGGCCACCTTCGCTGAAACCAAAGCTTGCAAGCCACTTTACATTATCTTTAACTACCGCATCTGCAACTGTATAGATATTTTTCTTGATCATAGAATATACTTCATTTGAAACTTCCTGACTTGTTTCACGAAGCATTTTCTGCAGTTCCTTCATTTGCCTTTCTGACACAACAGAACTAGCGGTCGTTTTTCTTTTGTAGTATTCAGCTCTCTTGCCAATTTCCTTTGCCCAGTCTTCATAAAGCTTGGCAATCTCTTTCTTTTGAGAGGCCATAATGGCATCCCTCGCCTCTTCGGCATTTTTGAATATCAACGACATTATGGCCTCTCCTTTCTTTATTCTTCAGTTTCCTCAAAGTCAACCTCATCGGGATTATCATCAACACCGCTACCACCAGGATAGGGAGGATTATCACCACCAGGTGTCGATGCGAATGCACTATCCTCAATGAGCTGCCTCTCAAGGGCGATCTGTTCAAGTTCCTGCTGAACCTCGTCATCGGTCAGATTATCCCACTTCTTCATGAACCATCTGCGACTTCTAATCTTTGCTTCGACCAGAGCCATGTCCATGTTCTTCTCCTCGATTTCATCCTCGGGGAGCGGAGTGTTTTGCTCAACTGTGACTTCATAATCAACAGGGGTAAGAACACTGTTGGTGTGCTTAGTAATGCAGTTGGGGTATACCATTGCACCCTGGATGATGATGTGAACCATCTGCCGGAGCTGTGGCCCCCATACCTTCATCTTTTCCTTACACCGAACAATCAGCGGCCAATAAATTGCCTTTAATGCCTTACCGGACGTGATTGCGCCTTGCATGGTTTCCAATGTGATGTTAGGCATATCAATCTGCTCGTAACCAGTAGTCTTAAGTCTATCCAAAGAAGTCTTAAGAGCTTCACTGTAATTCATGGCAGGCTCAAGAATACCAACCTGAGGTTTAGGCTTTTCCAGATTCTGATCAGAACCAAGATCCCAAAAAGCACCAGCTGCAGTAGAAAGATTCTTGGTAGAATTGGATTCCATATCAACTGTGTACTTAGTAGGATTCATGCTCTTTCTTTCAGCATCCATATCTGCATTGGACAGCTTAGAATACCACTGCTCAAAATCATGCAGAGCTTCAATCTCAGATTCACCGAGATCTTCACCAGAAAGACCATCATTGACGATAATGGAAACAGGGATCATCGGCATCAGGGTAGCCTGTTCCTCTGTGATCTGCTCGATCATTCTACCAGCACCATCATACAATGCCTCCTCAAGAAGAACCGTGCCGTCCTCGTCAACGGTAAATTTCTTCTTGAAGATCCGCTTATCATTCATGGAAATGCTATCCTTGACGATGATAAAACACACAAACTTGGTGAGAACATTAGGATTACCAACCTTGGTCTCGTAGATGAACTGGGTGGCCGGCAGGAACGTGATCGTCACTCCGTCCTCCTCATTGAAGTTTACCAGGATTGCAATTCTCTTACCGATAAAGCAGTCCTTGGCAGCCTTAATCAGCCCATCCTCGAAACGATTATCATCCAGAACAGTTTTCACCAGATCATTCATTGTGGTCAATGCATTTCTTGCATCTTCCGTTGCCTTACCTACATCGCCCTTGGCTTCAACCTTAATGTCAGGCGGCTCAGCGAACAGGAATCTTGCCTCCTTGTTAATGAGAGAGGCTGCCATCTTATATTTAAGCTTGGCCGGCACATAGTCGCCGTTCGTTCCTTCGACCGCAAAGCTTGCACCCTTTTTGTATACCTTGTAGTAGCCACAGATCTGAGTAAGTTCATCAAGGGTTTCCTTGGCGGAGCCATCAATCTCTGCACTAATCAAGGCATACGGAACACGGTTGAAAGCTGTCAAGGTTTCAGTACTATTTTCGGCCGCGATGACCTTTGCCTCTTCGCTTGCCACCTTTCATTCCTCCTTTAGATTTTGGTCAGGTACTTCTTATGGACCGCACCGGTGATGGCACCAGTCTTCTGAGTAGACACGACAATCCGGTCACCATTGATCTCACGCACATACAGAGTTGCGTTGTAGACCCATGACTGGAACTTTTTGGATTTACCATATACGGTTGCACCTACAGCCATACGGACCTTATCGCCTTCATCCAAGACGACCTCATTATCCTCTTCCATAACCTCGTCAACAGGAACACCGGACTTGGTGGTTACGAAAGCATTGAAGCTTGCATTCTTGAGTTTGCTGACCTGAGCGAGTGCATTGGCATACTTAGCATATGCACCAGTCTGCACCTTGTACAGACCATCATCTGCCTTGACCAGGTACGTCTGGAAACCGGCAGCCTTTACCTTATCTCTCTGAGCAATTGCACCAGACAGCTTGGTAAAAGCACCAACCTGAACACGATACAGGGTAGTAGGTGCAGGGGCTGCAGCGGAATCCTTTTCATCATCATCCTCAATGAGGCCGAGGCGCTTGTTGATTTCGTTTGCAATGTAAGGGAACTTACCTTCCAGATAGGGGCCAGGACATGCGGTGGCTGCAAACCACTTATGCATGGTCAGGTTGCCAGTCTTATCACCGGTGAACTCGATTTCCTTAATACCAGGATTACGCTGTACGCAATCGACACACAGCTTGATCAGAGACTCCAGAGCTGCATCACTAACAGGCCAATCACCACCGACTGCACTGTTTGACACCTCAAAGGTAATCGCTCTATTGTCGTTATCGTAGTTGGAACTGGTCCAGGGTGCATCTGCCTCGTCAACATACTGAGCGATCTCACCATCATAACCAATGCCATAAGTGGAACTGGCCTTACGGGTGGGTTTCAGGAAGATGTTACCGATAGTCGCAGCCTTCAGCTTACCTGCCACATGATGGACAGTGAGCTTGGTGATAGGGTACTTACGACCATCGTAGTGATTGGGGGACCAGATATGGAGTGTTGCGAGGGGACTACCGATTGCCATCAGTCATCCTCCTCTTCATGCTGCCCAATACATTCAGGGCAACCGCAGCCAAGCTCATGCAGGGTCTCTTCACAGATCTCCTCGTCTTCACTCAGCTCAACGCCAAAAATCTTCTTCATTAGAGTTTCCTCCTTTGTTTGTCTTTACTTAGGCTGCTCGTAGTTGTAAGCCTGAGTACTGTCGCTGATGCCCTTGGTGGTGGGGTCAACCACAATGCCCAGCAGGCACAGCAGCTCGATGAACATGTAGCACACATCCAGGATCTGGTTCTCACCGATCGCAGGAACGATGCCACACATGCCAAGAATGGCATAGACCAGAGCAATAACCTGCACCACGATAGCGGTACAAGTAACCTTATTCTGGAATCTCAGCTTCCAATTGATACCCATATTCGTCTCTCCTTTCTGTAGAATAGACTTAACCAGCTTTGCTATTGAAGTCCTTGTCCTTGACATCGGCAACGGTCACCGTATCAAGTGCATACCAAATAGCCGAGAAGGAGTGAGGGTCAATATTAAACTGGTCATAGATCACATTGCCTTTTGCGTCTTTCTTATATGTCAAGTCCTTAAGCTCTCGAATTGTGTTCTTACACTTAGGACTTACTATGATTTTTCTGAATCGCTTTACTTTTCGGGTGTTGGACAATCTTGACCCTGCAAACTTGTTTCTACAAGCTCTGATTCTGAAACCATTTTGCCTGTAGTACTGAATGGCCTTGGGATCCTCATTATCTGCCACAATCATCTTGTTGTAACCTTGGAAATAGTATGCATTCAGTCGTTCCTTAAGCTTGCGCATTTCAGGCTGATTAGCAAATATATCGTCAGTTACATGGTTCATGTAGATTTCATCCCACACATACAAGATACTGCGTTTAATATCCACACTCATGCAGATGACTGCATTGAAAGATTCCTCAAAACCAAAGTCAAAGCCGAAGTACTGATTCTCAGGACCAAGCTTATCAATTGCATCCTTGAACAACTTAGGATTAGTGGCCACCTTAAACTGCGGAAGCACACGGGTGCCGGTAGCACCAAATCTGCCCCAGCGAGCAACCATGTACAGAGGGTAGTCATAATTCTTCAAATCATCCAGGCGTTTCAGGTATTGCCAAGGCAACCAAGGATTATCATCAGGCGTGCTGTGGTGGTAGTACGTACCATTCTTAATGAGGCACTTCTTATCATAGAATCTATTCTCATCAACAATGACATGCTCCTGACCTTCATCGTCCAGTCTTACGAAGAAATGGCGATACACCCAGTTATCACGACCAATGGGATTGCAGCTGAGGATGAAGTGCATGGACACATTGGGAGTACGAATACGACCAAGCAATTCCTTGTAACCTTCATACTTGATTTCGGAACACTCCTCAAGCCAGACAATAGACACACCGTTAATGGACTTGACCTTTTCAGGCTTATCCATACCTTTGAATATTATTTTACTACCATTAGGGAATCTGAACCTCAGTGGTGACTTGAGAGCCAGCACTTTGTTCTTCTTCTGCCTGAACTCCTTGGGATCGGTGGTCAACAGGTTCATATCATCCAGGATCTCACACAGCAAATCATAGCAAGAATCCTGAATAGTATCAAAGACCTCACGAATAACCAGGGCAGTTCGCTTTTCCTCAAGCAGCTTTAATATGATCTTGAATCCGATTTGGTATGACTTACCTGAACCATATCCACCAATAAGCAGATACTTTTCATAGTCCCAGTTGAAGAGGAAGTCTTCGAAGGCAGGACTTACAGATTTAGTTATCTTCATAGTCCGCCTCCTCACTCATTTTACGACCACACTTACAGCAGAAATCATCATGGGCTTGCTCATGCTTAGTAAGGCAATTAGAACAATACCAACCGTCTTTTCTCATAATCCAGTATGATTTCTTTATCGGCTCCGGTTTCCTGTTTTCGGCCTTCCTTCCAGCATCGTAGCCTTTGCTATATCCGGCAGTATAGCCTCTTTCGTAATCAGGAGATTTCTCTTTGACCTTAGTCATAGATCAATCCTCCCAATCTTCATCATCGTCTTCCCAGTCATCAGGCCAGTAGTCCAGGTCATCTTCGTCCTCAGTCTCCACTTTAGTAGCTTCATTAGAGGGCTTAGCTTTCTTGTTCTGTTTCTTAGCCTTTTCTGCAGCCGCCATTTCCTCAGGCGTTGCTTTCCGAATTTCAATAGAAGAATTTACCTCGTCTTGCCATTCTTCATCTTCAGCATCTTCAGATTCGGGTCTTGCAGATTGCTTATTTGCAGTTGAAGCTCTTGTGACTGTTACATGAATGGAAGTATCTTCATCCATATCATCAAGGATATTAGATCTACTATTCATATTCTTCCACTTCTTAGGAAGTCTATTATACAACCAGCATTGTGCAGCAGATACGTTCGGAGCTTGTTCTTTCTCTATTGTCTCCGTTTGTGTTTCCACTACTTTACCATGTCGCATAATGGTAATTACTTTTGTTTCTTTAGTTCGATACCCCAATGCAGATTTAAGAAGTGCATTTTCTACTTTGTAGTCAATGATCTCTCTGCCCGCCTTAAGGGCTTTATCGATTTCAGGATATTTTGCTCTCCACACCTTCAGGGTAGAAATGTCAATACCAATTCTATTGGCAACATCTTGGAAAGTATATCCGTCTCTTGCCCAACACTCCAACAACATCAGATTGTCTTCTTCCAACCAGTCAGTTGCTATGCATTGTCTTTCTGTAGCTGATGCCATTGAGTGCGTTTCCCCTTTCTCAAAGTTCTCAATAAATAGGTTGAAGCCCTAGGGGTTACCTAAGGCTCCGTTTTCCTAAACTCTTGTTCTTTCGAACATGTAGTCCTTACTGGTCATGTTCTTCCATTTCCTTTTTGATTCCGCGAATTTCTTCAAGAAGGGATTCGCATGTATCATAGATTTCTTGCAGATTTTCTCGATGACGTCTGCCAGTAAATCCGCTGAACTGCGCGTAGAACAGCATTTCGTTGGCTGTTTCCATCAGCTTAATCAGTCCAGGTTCCAGATCATACTCATCCTTAAGCAGCTCTAGCACCTTTTCTCTCATGGTTTTCTCTTTAGTCATTGCGTTGTCCTCCTAGACACTTTATTTTGGAAGGTTGCATCCTCCACTGAGGATATTATATCATGTTTATAATGATTTGTACACCCTTTTGTTGAAACTTTTTGAAGTTTTCCCAGGTCATTATTTAACTACCACACAATTCAATCAATTTGTCAAAAAAGAAAGAGGTTCACACATGGCAGTTATAGGCGATTGGATGATTGGTGGAGGTAATCATTCTGCAGGCGATGTCATTGTGTGGTAGCTAAATAATGACCTGGGATTTTGTTAAGGAAGCCGCCGTACGATTTGCGGTCGACTCGCTTTCATCGTCCGCTTCCTTGTTAACTTCATTTGCGTTTTATACCACCTATTTTGCAACAAGACATTACGCTTATATGACGCTTTTGTCTTTTGCTCAGGTGTAAATGTAATATCGGCATACTCATCAGCTAAGCATGTCATTGCCTCTTCAAGGCTTTGAATATCTTCAATAAAAGGGAAATGCTGCGTCCCATATGACAATGCAAGCTCCTCACTTAGTCGTTGAAAAGCTAATGCGGCTGCATCTGCAAAAGAGACGACTATGATATATACATTTTTCATCGCCTTTGCAAATGCTTCAATTGTTACATCAACACTTTCCATATCAATAATGGGAGCAAAGGTCGGATTCACTTAAGGTTTGCGTCGCAACCTGCTCACCGTTGGTAGGTACAACATCAATGGGAGGCGTCAACTCAAACCCATGTTCACGGGCAACCTCAATGAAGTCTTCAACGCACTTTTCCTTCCAGTAGCCGCACGGCTTGAACTCGGGACAGTGAAGGAGTTTTTCGCACTGAGGCACCAGGTGTCCATTGAACTCGGGGCTGCACCCTTCAACGGCTTTGCAGATCAGATACATCACGTAATGAGTGGTGGGATCAGCCATATTGCACAAACGACGGTTGGACATGATCATCAGAGATTCTGCGTTAATGTCCATAGTGTGACACACCATTGCATTCTGAGGAGCAAGCTCTCTATCGTATTCAGACTGACGATCATTGCGCTGAGACTTAACATAATGTTCAACACCGATCTTATGCCGAACGAAGTGCACAGATACGAAGTACGGTACCACCATCTCGATCGTAAACATCAGGGTACGAATGGGAGAATGTCTGCATTCCAACATCTTATGCTTCCATTCCTCAGTGACCTTGTTGCCAGTCCAACGCTTGCCAATCGTTCGCATCGCCAGATCCTTACAACGTTCCCAATCGTCACCCGTAGGATGGCGCAGAATATTTACCTCAATGTTGTACTTCATCTTTTCTCTTCCTTCCTTCTGTAACCACCAGGACGCTTGTTGCCGAAGTCCTCTTCCACCGGTTCAACGGTAACGGCCCACTTGTTCTTGCCGGTTGCCTTCGTTTTCTTCTCAAATTTTACATTCAAAGGACGTCTGCAAAACTCACACTTCTGTGCATCTCTCATATTGTTTACATGAGTATCATTGCCGCAGATGGGGCAGGTAATACTACGAACGATCATTGTCGTGACCTCCTATGTTTATTTCTTTCCTCGGCCTTTCTCTGCTTTCTTCCAATGTACTGTTTTTCCAGCTGCACATACGGATTAAGCTTATAAAGATCTTTCGGGTATGCTATTGCAACACAAGCATGATCATCCCACACTTCAATCCTTAGGCCTGACTTAACATTCCTAAGTGTACCAGTTGCTTTACGAGCGGAGGGTGTTGCGAGAATAGGTCTTCTCTTTTTACAATCAATTACAACAAACACAGCTGCCATAATGCCCCTCCTACTTCCAAAACTGCATGTCGTCGGATTCGCATACAAGTGTTAAGTTTCTAGAATGCCAATTTTCACCAGGATCACTCTCAAAATAAAGTGCTCCACATGAATAATCGTGCATTGTTTCTTTTGCGATTTTTACAGCTTCCCAGCATTCTTCATTTGGTTCAACTTTATACCATCTGCCATCGGCTACAGGTGTGAACTGATGTACACCGTTTACCACCTGAAATAGCACGCCTTGTATTGTATTTGGAAATTCACCTGAATGAACTCTATTAAGTACCGACAGAACAATACGCACCTTCGTTTCCAGGCTTTGATTTTCACCTTCGGCCATTGCTATCTTAGCAAGAAGATATTCATCATTGGCGCTCCAGTCTTTGTTGTATGTGATTACAGGATATTCACTTTCAGCAAGTTCTGGCTCAGATGTCTCCGGCAATTCGACGGTAACTTGGTAATCATAACTTTCCGGGCTGCTCTCAGCTACCGAAGATTCAGGTTCCGTTAAATCACCCTTATCCACATTTACATTTTTTAGACACATCCAGATAATGGCTAGTGCAATTACGCAAACTGCAAGCATAAAGTTATTGACAAATGCATAGAACAGTTTTCTGTTCAGCATTCGTTGATAACCTTTATTGCGTCTTTTCTTCTTTCTCTTCACTTTCATAGTCATCTCTTCCTCTTGTGTTTGGGCATTCATCACAAATACCGTATTCACACGCAATGCCTCTCACTTTACAGTTCCAAAGCATTCTATCGTTCGGCACGTTCATATCTCTATCTCCATAAAAAGACCCAGAGGTCTAAGGCAACTTTATTCTCTTTCTCTATCAGTCGCCCCAAACCTCTGGGTTAACGTTATTATAAAAGACCCTTCCGTTCCAGCCAGTCCTCAAGGTCTGCAATATACAAAATCAACTCAGGCATACGTTTGTTCTCGATGGTAACCTCACCATCGTCATCCACATTGGAGAATCGCTTATAAGGAATGGGAATCGTGATTCCTTTTCCAAGCTTATTTGCAGACGAACGAAGGTAGTATACAACCACCACAAAGCCGAGGGGAATGAACACTTCCGCACCCACCTCCAGGTAACCGATAGTCTCACATACGTACTGCCCAATAAAGTACATGATGTACGGCAGGACCAGGTCCAGCAGGGATGCAAACGTTCTCAGATTGTTCTTAATGAAGTATGCGGTCGCTCTAAAAATGTCGAGCGTGATCTCGCAGATGATCCAGAAGAATTTTTTCATTTTAGCTCTCCTTATCTCTTTTTACGATGAGCTCGTGATAATATTCCAGTTTAACGCGAATCATATCATCAGTTCTCGTCTGATACGCCTTCGCCTCACACCGGTTACAGTTGTAGTTGCTATTCATATAGAATAAGCTATGAGACTCTTTGCACAACTTGCAGTAGCGCTCTCTCAGCTCATCCTCACTAAGTACTGCGTGCAAGCGGATAGTAACGGTTGGTAATTGCTCTTTATCGTCCTTTTCAAACTCAACATGAACGCTGTGCAGTTCATCCTTACTGATCACATTTGTCGCGTACCACTTTACAGCTGCCATGTATGCTTCTTTCATGGTTCCAGCCGTAAACTTCTTGCTGAAGAACTCTTTGCTGTACTTAATCGTTTTCGCCGCCATCAGTAGCACCGCCTTTTCTCTCTTTGGCTTTCATGGATTCCTCTCTGGCGAGCGTATCAACCAGTTCATTGAATGTATTTCCATTGTGGCCTTTGATTTTATGTATCGTTACACAAATACCACGAGAACGTGTTTCACGTCTCAGCTGGCTGAATTCTTCCCACAGGTCTCTGTTCTTTACATCCTCACGTTTGGTGGTCTGCCAATTATTCTTTTGCCAAGCTTCAATCCAATGATTGTTGATGGTATTCACCACATATGCAGAATCTGAATAAATCTCAAAATCATTGCTTCTCTCAGGTTTTGCCTTGGCTAAGATTTTCTTGAATGCCTCAATCACAGCTTTGAGTTCCATGCGATTGTTAGTCGTCATGTCCTCATTACCAGAAAAAGTATGACATCCGCTTGCCGTATTGAATACGACAGCCCATCCACCAGGACCAGGATTTTCGGAACAAGCACCATCGGTAAAAATTCTCACCTTCATGCTATGTCCTCCTTGTTTATCTCTTTGAGGTCCCTTTCTTTACCTCTGCATACAAACAAATTGCAGCTTTGGCAAATAGTTCGTACATCGAAATACCATACACAGAATCAATGACCTTAAAGTTCTTGCTGTTTGCAATCACCATTTTCCAGATAGTATGCTGCTCATTTGCAGAACAATCGGGATAGATTCCATTGATTTGCACGGGGTATTTCTTGCACATAACGGATATTGCTTTCTCTATAGCACTTAAGGGAATTTCACATTCATCTGAATATCTAGAGAGTGGCTTGATTTGCCTCAACACCCTCTGAATTATCTCTTGACTTTCTTCTTTCCTATAGTCAAGGTTTAGTATTTGCTTGGTAGTCATTTGCACCTCCAGTTAAGTAGTAATAGGCCGCCCAGGTTTTATGGGCGGCCTACTTCATTACTCAACGGCGAATCTGTTGGCCAAACAGAGGGGAGGGCTGGGATTAGATGTCCCAGTCGTCGTCGCCGTCATCCTCGGAAGCAGCCTTCTTGGCGGACTTCTTGTCACCCTTGGCAGCCTTACCGGTCTTCTTGGTGGGCTTGGGCTCAGCCTCAGTTGCCTCGTCCTCATCCCAGTTCTCGTCCTCGGACTCGGCCTCGGTTGCCTCGGCAGCTTCAGCATCAGCCTTGGTCAGCAGGTCAACATAGTGCTTGGCATTCTTCTTGGGGGCAGCCTTGATACCACGCTGCTTACACATCTTGAACAGCTCCATGGCGGACTTACCATCGTAGGGGTTAGAAGCCTCCTCAGTTTCGGTCTCATCCTCGACCTCGGTCTCAGACTCATCGGAACCGGCTTCATGCAGAGCCTTGCAGGCGGCGACCAGATCAGCCTTCTTGGTGGACTTGGCAGTCTTGCGCTTACCAGCCTTACCCAGGATGTCCCACAGCTGCTTTGCGCTCATGGAATCATAGTCGGGCATACCACCGGCCTCAGTGGCTTCGGTCTCATCAGTGCCGACCTCGGTAGCCTCAGCCTCATTGTCGGTAGCCTCGGTGGAAGCGGAGCCGGTAGCCTTCAGAGCGGAATTGACCTTGTTGGCGGTCAGGTAGTCAGGCATGAAGCCCATCAGATCGACGAACTTGTCACCGGCAACAGCGGTAACCTGGGAGACCTTGTGCAGCAGGACGGGATAACGGCGGCCGATGTCGGCGATCGCCTCAGTGTTGGTACCCTCATTGATGATTGCACATGCTTCTGCGAAAGTGTAGTTCTTAGCCATTTTGAATTTCTCCTTTTCTTTTAATGGAATTTTTGATTTTATTTTGTGTTGCCTCCGGCAACGGGTTTACTTGACCATTGCGAAGATGTCGTGTAGACCACGAACCATCGTAGCACTCCGCCAGATTCTTACCTTCTTGTAACCAGCATTAACCAGACGGTCATGCAGTTCCTGTTCGGTTTCATGAATATCCTTAGCGATAATAATATGCCAACCTTTTGCAATCAATTCCTTTTCGCCTTTAATACCAAGCAGATAGGAATTGACCATTTTACCGGCAGAGTTCTTATACATTTTTCGTTCCTCCAGAACACTTTATTCATTGGGAAGGGGTATCCCCTCCACTGTGAACATTATATCACAAAACCTTGAATTTGTAAACCCCTAATTTTAATATTTTGGGACTTTTTTCAAAGATTTTTATGGGATTTTATTTATTCATCCCAATCAGCTTCACTGTTGGAATTATTTTCGGCAACAGAAATTGCCAGATTGATAGCATCTCTGATGTTATACAGACCATGGATGTCATCCACATGGAATGCACCCTTCAGAAACACAGAGGTAGTCTTGTCGTTCTCCTTTGCCTCAAGCTGCTGGGCAATCGTGAAACCACCCTTGCTGCAGCTGGAAATGACAACATTACGGGAGTCAGTTACCTTTGCTCTGGAGATCTCTCTGTACTCAACCTTGATCTTATTAGCCATCGTCTTCCACCTCCTCTTCATCCTCGGACTCGATCTCTGCCTCCATCATCACGACAAATTCCTTGTTGTCGTCAGAATTCAGGGGCAGCAGATTCAGATTGTCCATTTCAATGTAGTCACTGATACCATTGAACTTCAGAACGGATTCACCATCACCGTCAATGGCAATCTGTTTGATTCTGAAAGCACCGAGCTTCATAGGCTTACCGCCAGGAAGCTTTGCTTTGATATTCACATCGTTATTGAGCATCTGAAGCTGCTGAACAGACTTCGTAAGCTCAGAATACGCCGATTTCAGCGTAAGATTCACAGATCCATTTGCGGACATGCTATGTCCACCGTAAGTAACGACCTGCTTCACTTTGATAGCAGTCATTTCGCCGACCTTCTTTCTTTCTTAAATTTTCTCTCATTCTCTTGATGAAACTTTTCTCGTGCAGAAGAGCTTGATTTGACCACAACAGTCGGTGTAACAGTCACATCTTCAAGCTCGCTTAAATCGACACCAATAAACTCGTACTGAGATTGAGCTGTATCGTATTCTCCTGTTTCAATGTACTTAGCTGCATCACAAAGCACTTCAGGTTTTACCATCAGGTAAACCTCATTGGACTGCAGAAACTGAACCACGAATACAGGTATTTTGTGAGCCACTGCAGCATTGTAGCTTAATACATCCAAGTCCTTCTTATTGACCTTAATACTGTTTGCATCAGTACTCTTCAACTGACAGATAACGTGTTCCGACTGGCCATCCTCTTTCTCAATCCATCCGGATCCTGAATTCTTTGTAGGCCTAAGCCCAAGGGATCGCATTACCTCAGCTTCATTCTTTCTGTAAAACTTACCAGTTCTCTTCATGCTTTATACCTACATGCCACTGGTGATTTCACCGATCACGAAGTCCATGTTAGACTTCATCTGGATTTCTTCCTTGAGATACAGCTGAAAGTACTTAAGACCTGTTGCTGCAATCAACTCAAGAGGAAGATTGCTTTTGGGCATGATGTACGAGAAGTTGTATACATCACTGTCCTTATCACGAGTTCGTGGAAGTACGACTTGCATATTCCACTGACAGTAGAAATTGGTTGTAAATTTTGCCGTTACCACCGATTCATCGCTTATTTTAAGCGGGAACTCAAAGCTGATGCACTGTTTACCACTATAAACTCTATTTTGAAGATCTTTCAAACGAATCATAGTTTGCTCCTCTCTATTTAATTGGTCTGCCTTGTTTTACCCACATCTCGTGGACGTTATAGGCTATACGCTTAAGATGCTCATAGTCCTTTTTCGTAAGCCTTGACGGAATATCAAAACCAGTTGAACCATCAAAATCAAACATCGCATAGTAGTAGGTGGATTTTTCCAACTCCTCTTTGCTTACTGTCTTTTGCATTTCAGCCAGCTGTCTTGATATGGAGTCGTATACTTGATCAGATACGCAGCTCTCATCATTCTCGTAGTACATGATCGAGTATACGATTATCCGTCTCTGTAGGTAGCTAATCTTAGCTGATTCAGACCAGTATATGCAAGGCATATTACTGAAGTCTATCATTTTACTTTTCCTTTCATTTCCTTAGGCTCAGTTTGCCTACCAGCAGCGTACCGTTCCCAGCGTCTGGTCTCATAGTCTTCCTGACCTCTTCTCCGGATAATGGCCATATCACGGCCAGACTTTACCCGTCCATTTCTCTCAACGATAGCTTTGAGAGTCTTGCTTTGAACCTGATCAACGCATCTATCACAGATGGTAAATATGGTACCACCGATACACATATCATACATGTTCAGGACCTGCTTCTGGGTTTCACCACATTCACAGCAACAAGCTTCCTCATTGAGATTGTTTCGCATTTTAATAGCCACGGCGATTCCCCTTTCTTCTCGAGCAGCCACAGCTGTGAACGATCTCGCTTGTGAGCTGACCTCTTTGCAGCACCTTCACTGTGCCACAGTCACATTTACACTCGTAGTAGTGACGCATTCTGGGACCGCCATTGGTAATATCGTAAGAATGGCTTACATGACTCATAACCTCAAGCTTACCTAAGCGCTTACCGACGATGTCATTCGTCTCGATCTTTACCTTGCCTTTATCTCTACGCATGGCATTTTCTCCTTTGTCTATTTATTAAAATGGCTGCGAAGCGTAGTTTCTGTTTGCCATTTCGCGAATTGGTTTCTGCACAACCTTCGCAGCCATATGCCAGGGGCGGCTTATGCCGCCCGCTGGATTTTTCTCAGAGCTTTGTGATACTTGGTATCGCCGACAGGTCTCAGAGTATTCACGGTGTCCTTGTCCATACCCTTAACGATTGCGATGGTGATTGCCACATCCAGGTCCATGCCGGCATTTTCCAGCTTGGTGATCATGGTCATGCAACGGTAAGAGAAGGTAGCGCGGATGCCCTTAGCCTTTGCATCGTCTCTCATCTGGTGGATGAACTCAACCAGCTCAGTGTTGTTCTTGGTGATTGCCATCTCAATGCGAGCGGAGTAATCGAACTCGATGATTGCGAATCGGTCCAGGGTTGCCTGGTCCAGAACCATACGGCCGGTGTACATGTCATCGGCACCAGAACCAACGGTGTTGCCGGCTGCCACGAAGTGAACGTGGTTGAAATCAACACGACCAGTGGGGAACTCAAAGTAGCCGTTTGCAATGGCTGCATTCAGGAGAACCAGAACTTCGGGAATGGAAGCATCCATTTCATCCAGGAAGAACACGCATTCGTTCTCATCGGTGCAAGCCTTGTAGAACTCAGTCTCATGGAAGTCGCCGCCGGCATCGATGAAACCAGTCAGTTTGTATTCCTGCTGGACGGAGTTGCTGAAGTAGAAGTTCCAGCCAAGCTCACGGGCGATCTGCTCAACAGTGTGATTCTTACCAGAACCAGCAGGACCGGCCAGGTAAACCGGAATACCACATTCCAAGCAAGTCTTGATCATCTCATACTTTTCGTGGTGAACCTCACCGGAGGTTTCAACGGTCGGGATGGTCTTGGGAATTTCGATTCCCTTATCTTCACATTCGGTTTTGATTTTGCCGATAGTGGACTTGGACTGGGCACCGGACTGAGCTTCAGTGCTGAGCTTTTTCTTACCCTTGGTTTCGTACTCACGCTCAATGCTGGTCACCTTGTAATCACTGTCGAAGGAAATCCGGCAGCCGTCGATCACGGTGGTATTGTTGTAAGCACGTCTTACGTAGGTGAACTCCTTGTAGGAGTTATTGAACTTAATAACTGCAACGACGAATCCGGGCTTCTTAGCAGCCTCAATGCTGATGACCTCAAAATTCACATTAGTAGTAGTATTCATAAATCTCTTTCCTTTCAACTGAAAACTCTTTAGTAGGTAGTGGGCTCATTCCTTAACCTCTGAAGATATTATATCACAAGGCGAAGCAAAAGTAAACCCTTATTTTCACTTTTTTGGAAAAATTTTTATGAAAAGGTAGGGGAGGTTTGGGCCTCCCCATTGTTACTTGGTACTCAGTCTGTCGATCAGCTCATCAACAGAGAGCTTGGTAATCTCGGATTCGTTACGACCACGAAGGAGGGTGGGTAGCAAAATCTCACCCTTACCACATACCTTCTTGAACTCCCATTCATCAGGAACTCTACCGTAGCCATGTCTGTAACTACGAGGAATGGTGGGGTAGGTCTCGATGAACTTGAAGTACAAGCGACGGAACATAGAAGTGTGAATCAGGGGGAAAGCCAGCTTAGAGATATTCAGCTTCTCACCAGCAGACTTAAGCCGGATCTTAACACACACATGACCTGTGCTAATCAGCAGGTTCAGATTCACACGGATTCCGGAAGCTTCAATCTTCTTAATGATCTGGAAGCACTTAACGGATTCATTCATGAGTGTATCTGAGGAAACAGATGCGGAAACAGAAATTGCCTTATTGATGGTCAGGACTCTCTGCTTAACAGGCACCATCTTCTTGTTCACCATGTTATTGGGAACACCATTCAGATACAGAGGAACGATTGCCTGATAACCAGCCATGCTTAAGATGTTCTTGTAGGTGGCTTGTACCTGCTTGTCAGCTTCAGCGATCTTCAGCTTCTGAGTCAGGTTCTGGGCACCGTAAGACCAGCCATTTCTCAGGAGGTCGTTTGCCTCATTGAAACTGGAAGTACCAGTCCAACTGGAGCGGCTTCTTTCGGATGCCAGGTAACCGCAATTACTAAAGGTATTGTTCAGGGGAGTATTGTTAATGTAGTCACAAAATTCCTGAATGCTATTAAACTCGACCAGGTGCCAGTTTTCAACGCCGGTATGAACGAATCTCTTGGTCTCTCTCATGGTTTGCTCCTCCTTAGCACTTGGGGCACAGATAAGCTTTCATGCCAATCTGCTTTGCCATTTCAACTTCCTTATCAGATGCTCCATGGTAACCGGGGATGTAACCGATCTCGCTTTCCATGTAGCTCCACAGCTCCTGCTCGGTGCCGTGAACAAGCATCAGGCTTGTGAATCCGTTAGTTCCGTTAGTATTGATCTTGACCATCCAGTATCTTTCGTACATTGTGTGTTCCTCCTCAATAGGACTTAGTGTGTTCCTGTTTAACTGTAGATATTATATCACAACATTTGTGGTTTGTAAACCCCTTTTGTGAAAAATTCTTGAAATATTTTTGAGTGTATATAAAAGAAAGAAATATATAAAGAAAGAAAAGGATTACTTGTGCTTGCGGCTGGCGCAACTACGCACTTGATCATAGTCATACTGAGTGATGATAGGGGGTCTGCCAGCTTTCTCTGCAGCCTTTTGGCGTGCTAACTCTGCTTTTTCTTCCTTGTATTCCTTACAATGGTCGCCACAGCCAGGATAACGTTTTGGGGCTACGCAGCCGTGACAACACTTGATTTGAAACCTCTGCCTTTTCCAGCTCGATGTGTGCATAAAATTTACCTCTCTAAACGCAGCTTATCTTGTTCTCCTACAAAACCAAACATGGCTATCCCTGCCGAGTCTGCTGCGTCGTTGTTGTACATATACTTCTGCCCATCCCGAGTAAATGTACCTTTGGACTTCTTGCCCTGAACTGGGATAAGAATGCTATCTTCCCATCCCTGCTTGATAAGCCACCTAATGGTAGGCCACTTCTCCTCCGGGACACCTCGCTTATTTGCTTGAGGTTTTGATGTACCAACAACCTGAGACTTCCAACACCTTGTATCGACAGAATAGACTTCTACCCCATACTCTTGACACTTATCAACAATTATGCTGTTTAGGGCTCCAATCGATTTGATGTAGTCAATATTAAGAAAACCCTGAGAACGAAGTCTAATTCGCTCAATAATGCATACAAGTTTATCTGCTTTTTGTGCAACTGACCTAAGGAGACCATCAAGCGTCTCCGCTAATGCCCTCCGTTTTTCTGTATTAGTCTTATATCCATCTAGACGTAGACTTTTTACCTTTTTCAGTTTTCCGTCTGCAGCGATGCTAATTCCGGTATTGTTGTATGATTGATCGATGCCGATAACCACTCTCTTATACTTATGAGCAGACTTACTTTGGCACGCTTTCTCTTCACAATCAAGACAGTCCAGATAAACAGCAACACCTAATAAAGGACATGGTTTACCCATGATAGCTCCTCCTATTTCTTTCTATGGATCCATGACAACGATACACATAGTAAAGCAAAAATCACAAAGAGCACGATGAAAATAAGCACACACAGAAAAATCAGCATGTATAAGCGTTCTAAAATTGTCATTTGTGCCTCCTTAAAAGAAAAAGTCCCAGATTGATCCTGAATGACTTTATTTACCGCTTTCTGTATTTCTTCATAGGCAAATAATAATAAAGTCATTCTGGCCAATCTGGAACCTTATGGAATGAATTTGTTCAAAGCCTTACTCTGCCCTTACCAATACCCCAACACGCTTCTCTCATGAAGCAGTCCTTGCAACGCTTACAAGTCGGGTCTGTGGCATCACTGGGCCGAGCAACCATCTTATGCTGCTCGAAAACTCTGTCGTGATGATACATAATGGACTCAGCACGCTCAATATAAGGTGCGACAAGGATGGGATCATAATCATACACCTCAAGCTTGAAGTCCTGAGTATTTTTGTCCTCGGACAGGACGAATCCTTTGGTATAGTCCTTTCCATTCCAGGTTCCTGCCTCTTTAGCTTCCTTAATGCAAAGGTGCATATACCACTGACATTGCTTCCATGCCGACGGATGTTTTGTCATTCTCTGGCACTGATAAGTATTGACAGACTTGATCTCACCAATCATGCTTCCCTCGAAGAACTCAGGAATCAAGCAGTCAATGTCAGGTGTGTAGCTAAGCATGTATTCTCCACACATCCTGGTCCGGTCCATATCATATGCAGTACCGTAACCGGCTCTAATAAAAAGTCTCTGCCACTTTTCGTGAATGGCATTACCTTGTTCAAAAATCCTCATAAGACCTACGGCAACCTGTTCGCCTTGGAGCTGCTTGTAAATCAGACTAAGAACCTGCGCTCTCAAGCAAAAGTCCTTGTCACCAACAAGCATTGCAGACGCATGAAGACCAACGCGCTCCTGGGATTCAAGACCCCTGGTCATTACCTGCTTAACAAACTTAGTTTCTTCCTCAATATCTTTGGGAAGGTAAAACATCTTATTCAGAATCTTCTCAAGGGCAGCTGCATCAGAACTTTGAAGCTTAGTCTTGTTTCCAGCGGCTTCCCTCTTTATATTGTCAATCAACCCCATTTGGATTTCCTCGCTTCTGTTTATTTCTTCGCGTCTTTTGCTCATGGTATATTCTACTGACATCCTGCATCCAGTCGCCATTCTTTGGGGGATTCAATTCATTATGAAGAATATGCTGATACATAACACCTTCATATCCATTGAGGTCCCCCAGGAACCATGATGTAAAAGTCTCAACATCACAATCAAGCTCACGAGCAATAGCGTTCTCAACAGTTTCATTTTCGGGAAATGCGCACAAGTGGTGAAGCCCGTATAGGCAGATTCGATCGGCCGCACCTGCATCAAAACTTTCAAACTGAAGCAAGTAGTCTTTTGCATCAACGTAAGACATTGCTCTAAGCAAATCAAGATCAAGCCAACCATCAACTATGTCCTGACATACATCAAGAATCTTCTCCTTGAGAAAGCCAAAGTACTTCATATCAAGCTTATCCTTGTTCTCAAGAATTGCTTCAGGAGCAGGAAACTCATACCACGTAATCCGTCCTGCTTCACGCATTGCTTGAACACGTTTGACACCACAAATGATATTGAGCATCTGAACAGCATGTTGAGTTATGTTCATGTCGCACCATGAAGCAATAGTAGATGTAATGATTGACTCAAACAGGTCCTGACGAAGTATTCTTACACCGTTTCCTCTAACGGCACATATTTTGAGGAACATTTCATTCCTACCAAGCGCATAAAAAGGATGCGCATAATCTGTGCTGAGATCAAAGTACTTAAACCAGATTTCATAGAAATCCTCTTCAGAGCAACTCATGATCAGCCGACCTTTTTGTTGTTCCACTTTGAGGGCTTTATTACCATCCTGAACAACGTACTTGCCTTCCCTTAATCTAATCCATCTCGGACATTGACCAGACTTGTATATCTGATCCAGATCAAGAAAAGGGACTTCCATCACAAACATTGGATGTCACCTCTCCTGTTTACAACACGTACAATACCGGAGTTTCTCAGCATTCTCTGGCAAAGCGGACAAGGAACAGGATTCTTGTCTTCATAGAATCCATAAATATCTTCAGCCCACATAGCAGATTTTTCTTCATCAAGCCCATATGTTTCACAGGCAAGATACAGAGTAGCATCTTTAAGCTGCTGATAACTTGCTGCCATCAAAGCGTTTTGTTCTGCATGAACGGAACAGCACTGTTCATAAGAAGTGTACCGCTCAGCATCGGCTCTCTGGCAAACACCAACATCACAGCAATTCTGCTCGCCTCTGGGACTGCCATTATAACCTGTTGCAACGATAACGTCGTCCTTAACGATAACGCACCCATAGTGACGCTTTAAGCAGGTGCTACGTTTAGATACTACCAGAGCAATATCAATGTAGTAGGTATCTTTATCAGGCCTCATTCCGTTCACCACTTTCATTGTGTGAATTTTCACCAGAATGAGCGGCACACTCACTCTGAATTATGCACCCTTTACAGTGCCATGAATTATCCCAGTTCTCGTAGTTGCCGAAGCAAGACTTTTGTTTTGCAAAAGCATCATATGCATTACTCATCTTCTTCATCCTCCTCAAGGAAACCCTTAGGAATCCGCTTGCCATATTGCGCAGCTCTTGCAGCCATGATTTCCTTACGAATAGTAGTAACATCATCAAAGCTTACGAAGCCTCTATCGAAGAACAGAGGAATCTCACATTCGCCCATAGGATTGGACACCTTGGACTTGACAACCTTACACTTCATGATCAGACCGATCTTTTCAGTTGCAGCAGAATTCTTGGGATTCTTGTTAGGGATTTCAATCCAAGCCTTACGAGCAACCTGAATACGGAGAGAACATGCATGCTTGAGTTTACGACCACCAGGGGTATCGGTCTTTTCACCGAACAGCATCGCATTCATTTTATCGCGAACCTGGTTGATGAAGATCAATGTGGTGCCTGTGACCTCAATAATCTCCTCAACGGTAGGCAGGTATTTATTCATCAGTCGTGCAGTGCCGCCGATTCTCTGTTCCTCGATGGAATCACGTTCAGCAGACTTAAGAACCTTTTCAGCGTCGTCCTTGGGCACCATACTAGGTACACTGTCGATGCCAATCAAAGGAATACCAGCTTTGGCAAACTTAATGGTCTTATTGAATGCATCCTCACCGTACTTTGCACGATAAATAAGCATTTGCTTGGGCCTATTGCCAAACACCTTGGCACGATCAGCGTCGAACGTTCCCTCAATAGGAATATCCAAACACAGATCATGCAGACCACACAGGTGATATAGCAAAGTAGTCTTACCACTAGACTCGGGACCGAAGATCTCAACCACTCGCCCTTCAGGCATACCTCCGCCAATAATGGCATCCAGGTCCTCAATGCCTGTGGACCAACGATTGATTTTCAAGTTGGCATGCTTGGAACCAATCGAATAGATCGAACCTTCTCCTTCCTTCTTGTTAATCTCGCCACACAACTTAATGATGGCGTCTTTGTTTGTTTTCGCCATTTATCTCTATACCTCCTTGACTACTTTGGAATGGAAGCCAACCTGTGACCGCATCCATATTCGTCCTTATATTGAGGCCTCCGGCCGAAGCCGGAGGACCTTATTGAATCATTACTTGTTTTCCTTCAGGGCAGCCATGGCTTTGGTCATCAGCTTACCGACGTAACGTCTCTGAGCTGCGATCTGACCGGCGGCCTTTTCGAAGGCGATCATGTCGGTGTAGGACTTGGTTTCCTCGTCAATGTCGGGAACGCGGCAGGCTTCGTACTTGACCTGGAACTCTTCGTCCATTTCGGTCATCTTAGCACACACCTTTTCGATGTACTGAGCCGCCTCTTCCTCGGTTGCATTCTTGACGGTAATGGTGATGTAGCGGTAAACCTGCTTGCGAGCCTCGCCAACCTCAATGAAAGCTCTCTGAATCTTCATTGCATTGGATTCCTTACGAACCTTCTTCTCTGTCTTCGCAGCCTTGGCAGCGGCTTCGGCAGCAGCCTTTTCAGCATTGGCCTTTTCAATTGCCTCGATCAGCTGAGTCTTATTCATATCCCAACGGCCGGCGATTTCCAGGTCCTTAGCAACCTGACGCAGTTCCTTAACACTCATATTCACCATAGCTTCGATCTTCTTCATCACTTTGTCCTCCTAAGACATTTTATTTTTATTTGAGGGAGGGTGTCCTCCTCTTCATGATTCTATTATATCACAAACTTTTCATTTGTACACCCTTTTTTTCACTTTTTACAAACTTTTTTCGCCTAGCCCTTAACCGCTCTCGCATACAGCGCACTATTATACTTAACAACGCGATTCACATATGCTTTCTTATTGAACTCAAGCGCGCCGTGCTCCTTAAGAAGCGAAATCACTCTAGATGTAACAACTCGAGATTTACATCTATCATAGAAATCATCATAGCTGGTAAACACACCATGAGCCTTTCGCTCAGCCTCAATGTATGCTGCAGCTTTTTCACCAACGCCCTTGATAGCACTCAAACCTTCCTGAATCACCATATCGCCGTCAACCTTTCTGAGGCTGTAATCGGCGGAATAGTTTACATGAGGCAGGAACACCACTGCGTTGTCCTTGATGGCATTTTCTTTGAACTTAGCAAGCTTAGCATCGTCTCCGGTATATTTCATCTTCACATACCAGAACTCCGTGGGATAGTAGAGCTTATAGAACATTTCCTCAACCGAAATCAAACTGTAGCCGGTAGCATGGCCTTTGTTGAATGCATAGTTGAAGAACTTATCGAAGATTTCGAACGCCTGTTCCTGGGTCATGCCAAACCTCTTGGCTCCCTGTTCAAACTTCCTAACGAAATTATCATAGTTCTCCTCGAAGTTTCGAATGGCCTTCTCAGTACCACCGCGCTGCATCTTCAAGATCTTATCGGCCTCAGGCCATTCCAATCCACCAATGTTCACGGCAATTGCCTGAACCTGTTCCTGATAAACCACACATCCGTAGGTTTTCTCAAGGTACTTGGCATAAGGAAGACTGGTGTCGATATGAGCCTTATCGACCTTGTTTGCGGCATATACTTCAGGCATCTTCAGGCTCAAAGGGCCGGGGCGGTTCATAGCCGATGCAGCAATGACATCTTCGAAACAATCACACTGCATGACTCGCAGCATTTCCTGAACGGACTTCTTTTCAAACTGGAACACGCCATCACAGTTGCCTTCACCAAAAGCTTGGGTAATCCTTTCGTCGTATACCCAGTCTTCATTGAAAGCATCATGCCCGGTTAACTGTCTCAGCTCACCAATACTTGACATTGTTCTCAAACCAAGGATGTCGAACTTGATGACCTGGATTTTCTCCATGTCGTTCAGATCATAGTTGGTGAAATGCTTGCCAGTCTTGGCGTCGATTCGAATGGCTGTGTAATCCAGGATGTTACCACCGGTAATTGCAACACCAGCAGCATGTGTGCCGATGAATCGGATTTTATTATAAAGCTTGGAGAAGTGCTTGATAATGTTATCGTACTCTCGGTTCCACATACGGGCTTCGGCGGAGTTTACCACCGCATCCATATTCAGAACACCTTCGGTGATATGCTTGTTGATAAAGGACTTGATCTGTCGGACTTCGTCCTTATTGTCGGCCAAGCCGCAAACCTTTGCAAGGTCATTCAAGAGGTTGTCCACACGATACAAACCATAAGAACAAATCTGAGCGGCGTTGCCGGGGTATCTCTGAAGCAGGTACTCGATAACCTCACCACGACGATCAGTCTCAAAGTCAAGGTCAATATCGGGCATCTTCTTCTTATCGATTCTGAGGAATCTGCTAAAGTCAAGATCAAAAAGGACAGGGTCAACATCGGTGATGTGCAGCGCATAGTTGACCAAGCAGTTGCAGCCGGAACCACGGCCAGGGCCAACCATAATTCCTTGAGCTTTCGCCCAGTTGGTATAGTCAGCCACCATCAGGAAGTAATCCTCAAAACCATGATACTTAATGACCTCGAGCTCTTCCTTTACACGGTCGGCATATTGCTTGTTCCACTTGCCACGTTTCTTCAAGCCAGCTTTAATCTTGGACTTAAGCAGCTCGTAGCTATCCTTACCAGGTTCGAACTGCGGAAGATTCTGCTGAAGATTATCGAGAATAGTTTCGTCGACTTTGTCCTCAATCTCCTGCAGGTTCCCGATCATTTCATTGGCCATCTTCTTGGCCTGGGCATCACCAAAGTCCTTGCGGTGCATCTTGTAGAATCGGACTTTCAGTTCCTTTTCGGTGGGCATATATCGCTCACCATAGGTACCCTCAACCCAGCTCAAATCGTGTCTGGGAATTTCGTGCATCTTCAAGTACGTATCGAAATCATCCTTCGAACCGTAATGGGAATCAGATGTCAAGATGCACTTAACACCAAACTTTGCAGCCAGCTTAATGGATTCAACATTCACCTTTTCCTGGAGACCAGGATCGGAAATTGCATAGGGCTGAATCTCGATGTAGAAATCATCACCAAAGATAGAAACCATCTTCTGGATAAATCTCTCAGCCTGCTGAATCTTACCAGCTTCAATGCTCTTCGAAAGGTAGCCGGCTACGCAAGCGGAAGTACAGATCAGACCCTCATGATATTTCTCAAGCAGAGAAAAGTCAATGATCGGATTGTAGTATTTCTGCTTTTCACCTTCATACTGAAGTGTATTCAGGTTGGTGTAGCCTTGGTTGTCCTTTACGAACAAGCACAAGTGGTAGCCTCTTTCCTGAGGCTTGTACTTCGGAAGGAAGTAGGCTTCAACGCCCATGATAGGCTTGATGCCCTCGGCTTTACAAGCATAGTAATGTCTTACCAGGCCATTCGTATTGCCGTGATTGGAGGTGCCAAGGGAGGTATGACCGAGCTTCTTGGCAAGAGCAGCAAGCTCTTCAGGTTTTCCGAAACCATCAAATGTTGAGCACTCATCGTGCCGGTGCAGATCGACCATTCGGGCTCCTCCGTTTCTTACACACAAAGAACACCTGACGATTATCAGTAATGGGAGCCAAGCACGCAATGATCGCTCTCACATAACTTTCAGGGAATGCGCCCCTCAGTTTGGAGCATGTCATGCTGAGTACCGGATCTTGCTCGAGAAGCCGATTATATTCTCGTTCCTCCAAGCTCCATCCAATCTCCTTGTTGATCTTAAAGCTCCTGTTGATAATGTCATACACTTCGGTGTACGTAAATTCAGATTCATGATCCTTAGGCCAGACCCTATCTTCATAGTGTCCATTCCAAGGGGGAGTAGGGGTGGTGAACAGAAGCAGGCCCTCAGGCTTGAGCCAATCATAAATTCTGTTTACCGTAACAACCGCAGACTCGCGACTAAGGTGTTCAATGACCTCCATGAAAATAACAGCATCATACCTGCCATTCTTCGTGCAGAATTCATCACCTTCATCCGATGTAATATCCAGCACGGTAATCGTATCGCTTGATTCGTACTGTTTATCACCATCGACCTTTATGAAGCGAATGTCATTTCGCTTGAAGTTCTTCTTAACCAGATTTTCTACGTCACTCGTTCCTGCACCAAGCTCAAGAACTTTTGCTCCCTCAGGAAGCCGGGCTACATGCCCGGCCACCATCAGGATTCTGTTGAAGTTCGAGAAGCTCCAATGCAAATTATAGTCACACTCAGAAAATCTATCGAAACCGAGGACTTGATTTGCATTAGTGGTATTCACTTCCCGCAACCTCCTTAAGCTTTTGACAGATCAACGTGACGCACTCATCAACCGAACGATTTGCCGTATTGACCTCCAACACCTTGCTCATGTTGTAGAATCTACGAATATTCTTACGAAGAAGTTTTTGCGCTTCATCATAGTCATAGGGGCATACCTCACTGTGTGCCGCAAGGCGTTCTTCTGCAGTTTTCTTGTCCACCGTACAATATACAATCATGTAGTCGCTAGACTTCGTGATTTTTCTTGCATAGTGAATAAAGTCACGATCGCCGAGCTTGGTGCTACGACCAAACAACTTGTCAAAGGTCATATAACCCATAGGACCTCTGTCAACAACGATATGCTTGAAGTTTGTTGCCTTCAGGAAAGCGCGCTCAAGCGTTCCTTTACCGGCTTTGTCAAGGCCTTCGAATACTACGAACATCAGGCACCCTCCCAGGATTCGATCATCTCTCTCTCACCGGGAAGCAGCAGCCAGGGTTCATTGGTGTAAATCCTCTGAAGCTCCTGATACCATGCACTCTTGGTGTAATCGAACTTGCAGTTCTCAGTAGCATGAGTCACATGAATGTTACCATCAGGGAACCGCTTGAAAGAGTTGCCGAACACATCATCGCAAGTGAAACACCGGCCGGCAGAAGCACCAAAACAATCGCACTTGTTGAGGTTAAACATGTAGATGGTCTTATCGAGATCATCCAGCTGGTCATCAGCAATGATGGCCTCTTTCAGCTTCCACAGCAGAATGCGGAACGCATAGTTGATCTCATCAGCGGTATTGTTCTCCAGGCGCTGACCACATACATTGACCAGCTGGGGAAGTGTAAAGGAACAGGATGCATCACACGTCTGACTGTGAATCAGCAGGTAACGTGCGTCCTGATAAGGGATGCCGGTAGTGTCCTTGGATTCGTTGCCAGCGGTCATGTCGTCATACAGCTTCTGGGAATCTTCGATCAGCTTTACAGCTCTCTCATAAAACTCAGAGTTGACGATGTTCAGAGGCAGAATCACGTTGTGGGTAACGTGCTGGGGCATCTGAGATTCTACCTGGAACAACCAACCGCGATGGCGGGTGAGCTGGGCCAGGTTAACGCGGGAGATGTTCTTGAAAACAGCCTGAATCATAACCGTCTCCTGAGGGGTGGGGTTCAGGCGTTTTTCGAGGGAGCCCATAATGAAATCCCTTACGATCGGATTTTCGGGGTTGTACTCAACGTCCTGGAGTTCGATCCAGGTCTGCTTAAGCATGTCCCACATAGTCTTGGCAGGATGCTTGGTATAGCTGATGATACCTACATCAATGCCTTTGTAGCCATATTGAATACCGTTCATGTTTGGCTCTCCTTTTCTTTTTATCTTGTAGCCAGAATTACGTTGATAGCTGCGACTCGTGCTTCAATACGCTGTCTTGCAGAAACGGTAATCTCCTGAATATCTTCAGAAACATTTCCCAGGGACTGCTCATTCAGGCAATACTGAAGAACGCTGTATGTGTCTGCCAACTTGAGAATATTGTGACACAAATCATCGGACTCGTGAATCTCATCCAGATAACTTGCCCAATGTTCTCTGTAGTAGTCGTCCTCGACCTTGTCAAGGATGGACTTAATTTCGGGGTAGTTGGATTTCACATCATGAGGAATATCCGAAGTTCTGCTCTCAGCCACATCATGCAATGCCGCAAGAATCAGAATCTTTCTTTCGGTTTCATGATCAAGGTCAAGCTGAGCCATGATCTTCAGGCAGAAGAGTGTAACAAAACACGTATGCTCTGCAACACTCTCCTCCTGGAGTCTCCTACGGTTATTGTACCTGACAATCTTGCCAAGCACATATTCGCTCATGATTTGCTCATCACTCAACAAGCCCATCATAGAATTTCTGCTCCTTATCCTCGATAAGACCGGGAAGCAGGTCAAGGTCTTCGAACTTGGTGATGATGATGTCACCAGACTGAGCAAGCATCAGGTTGAACTTGCCAGTATCGCCCAGCGTCTCACAGTAGTAGACGATGGTGATCTTTTCGGCCTGGACGAAGTCGTTCAGCTTATTGTAGCCGTATGCATAGCCGGCCTCCCAGATGGTACCCATGTCCTTACCATCGGTGACGGCAAACACAATGTCAGAGGATTCGATTGCGCGGCAATTGCCCTCAAACACCTTCTGACGAGTTTCCTGACTGGAGATCGCACCGACCACAGCCTCTTCCTTGGGACTCCACACGTTGAAGCCCATAGAACGAAGTCTTGCCTTCAAGCGCTCCTCGCGCTCCTCCTGTTCAAGGGTGAACCAGGGGCTGGCAAAATAAACTTTATTATGCACCATTTTCTTTCTCCTTTTGGTGTATTTTATTTATCGAAGATACGGTCAGACACCTCATTCAGCTTCTTCCTAATAGCATCAACAACCTCGGAACCATCAAAACCAGAGAACATTGCGATGTTCATCATGACAATAAAGCAATCAGCAATTTCCTCAAGCTTGGCATCCTTATCGTACTTCTGGTTTCTGAAGTTCTTCCAACGCTTGTCGGCGTCAAGAACCTCGCCGATCTCAGACATGAGCTGCTGAATGTGATAGGACATGAGCTTCGTATCATCAGCAGGAACAGCATCAGTTCCTTCAGATTTGAATTCATCATACATCCCATCATCAAGCATTTTCTGCTGATTTTCCTGCTGGTGCCAGAACAAATTGCAGAAAGCAATTGCCGGCGGGTCCTGATGCTGGTGAATCAGCTTACTCGTCTTCCCAGTCATCGTCTTCGTCCTCGTCATCATCGTCCCAGTCGTCGTTGGCCTTATCCCACTCTTCCAACTGGTTGATGTAGAATCTTGCAGGCTTCTTGGGCTTAACATCGATGCCACGCTCCTTGCAAAGATCATAGAGCTCCTTAGCACTCATATCGGAGTAGTCAATGGCATCATCATCGTCCTCCCAGGACTCATCGTAGTCGTCGTCCTCGTCTTCCTCATGTTCCTGCTTGCGGCTGGACTTTTTGGAACCGGTGGACTTAGGAGCACGCTTCTTGGGAGACTTGACCTCCTCTTCGTCATCCTCGTCCTCATCGTCGGTTTCGCAGGGGAAGGCTTTGTCCAGCATCTTAAGGATTGCCTTCTCGGAGAAAGGCTTGGCCTTATCATTCCGGAACTTCACCTTATCCATGGGCACCACAGAGAAAGTCTTACTCTGCTGCTTGCCGGAAGAAGAGATAACATAGTCACGATCGCAGATGGTACCATAATTCTCGTACATGGCCATCAGTGCAGGAATAGGACTACAGTTGTTCACAGCGAACATGAACAGCTGAACCTCCTTGGTCTCGTAATTGTAAACGGACCAGACATACTGGGAACGGGTGCGGAGAGAATCATCACCGCAGTGAGGGCAATTACGGCCGAAATGCTCCTGACAGGGAACGTTAATGCTCTTCTCGAAGCTGTCATGGAAGGTGACTTCCATACCGTCATCCATATCGGTCAGGAAACGAACACGCTGCTTAACGCCTTCCCTGAAGTAAATGAACTTGCCCTTGTTCTGACCGGACTTCTTCACGTCCGCTTTGATCTTGTCAACCAAACCCATTTTGGTTTTCCTCCTTATGTTTTTCTTTGGAAGTTTTTCATTGTTCTTCTGAACATCTTATCAAAAGATTCTTTAGTCATATCGCCGGGGTCTTTTACACCCTTAAGATATGAGAATCTTGTTACCTCAAAATGGTGCTTAAGAAACTCTGTTCCTCGCCTACCACATGAATCATTATCAAGCGCACTTATTATTTTGGTAATTCCTTTATCCTTAAGTTTTTGGATTTGTTGAGGGGACATTTTCCACCCCAAAATGGCAACAACGTTTTCCTCACCAAACTGGACGAACTTCAGCCTATCCATATAACCTTCCACAACGAATACATAGTCCTTAGCGCCATAATTTCCAACCAAAGTTGTTGCACGGCTAAAGCCCTCATTGTACAGATATTTCCGTTTCTCTTCCACAGCTTTCACCATGGTTCGGCATACCCAACCTTTGAACTTGCCGTTATCAAGCATCGGGAATATGATTCCGTAACTTCGATTATATGTCACCTTGGCTTTACATTTACGAAGTGTTTTGGGACCAAAACCTCTCTTGGTCATGTAATCCCTTGCTTCCACAACCTCAGGTTCATCAGAATCAACCCAATCAACAGTTCTCAAACCGTGATAATAGTCATAAGCTTCATTGTACAAGTCCTTTTGAATTGGCTTCTGAAGTTTTTGTGCCGAGCTTATTAAAATATCACTGCACTTGTTTGACTTGAGAATCTGAAGATATTTCTTGTATGCTTGCAAATCATTTAAGCCATTATGCTTAGCTTCCATGAGTTTTACAAACTTAACCGCATCACCAGTCAATCCACATCCAAAACAGAACCATGAACCATCTTCCAGATTCACTATCATACTTGGATTGATGTCCTCATGAAACGGACAAACGATTTTTTGGCTTAGCGATTCAGCTCCAGGAATCAGGTTATAATACCAAAGCACCTTGGCAAGATTTGTACCTGCTTCATTTTCCTTCTTCATCGCTCTGCCCTCTTCCAACGTTAACGGTGAAATAAGGCTTCTGCTTTTTAATGGTATAGCAACCTTCAATTTGGTCTTGTGTAATCTTACCAATATCAGCAAGCCTATCGAGCTCAGAAGCATTCAGGCCTCTTGAAACCGACAGGAAACTCTTGAAGATTTTGGGATCAACACCACACTCTTTCAAGTATGCAACCAGGCCATCAATATCAATGATCTCATAGCGTTTTGTAATGACAGCCTTGGAAAGTTCTTTGCCAAGTGCTTTTTCAAGCTTAACAAGGTCAAATTCCAATTTTGTGCTCTGAACCCTGTTTACAACCAAAGTTTTTATATTCGGCATATCATCAACGCCAATGCGCAGCTTGCCATCAGCATCAACACTATTATGCTTGAAATAGTCTTCCATATCGCTATAGAACCTTTCCTTCACATCTGCGAACTTAGATTGAGCCTGATCAAAGAGCTGTTTCTCTTGAAAGAATTCCAGAACAGATCGCTTACACCCTTTTAAGTTAAGCCTTGATCTGTTCCTTTCCATCGTCTACCAGACCTTTCAGAAGATTGTAAACTCCGCGGGGCCACCGCTTACCGGTGCGAACCCACACGATGTCATCGTAAGATACGATGTACTCGGCATGATAATCGGTCTCAAGCTTGAGCTTACGATTCTTGGTAGATTTCTTTACCACCTTGGCAGACTTAACCTTACCGTTGGAAAGACGGAAGGCAACGATGGTACCGATTTCGACGCCCTCAACGTAGGACATCTTCTGATCGCTGGTCTTTGCGCCGGCCGATTCATTCTCAACTTTAACTTCAGCCACTACGCTCGCTGCAGCCACAGGATTGTCAACCTTACATTCATCATTAGCACTCTGATCACCAACACGAATGACCTGATCTCTGCGAGACAGCCCACCGTGAATAAAGATCGCATTAACCTTTTCGGTCTTGTTTTCGCTATCCATAGCATTCTCCACTCCTAAGATTGCTTCAATCAGCTGCTCCTTAGTCATATCCCAACGACCAACGATGTTCAGCTCCCTTGCACGCTCTCTGAGCTCCTTGCAAGACTTGCCCTGCAAATTTTCTTTGGACATATCTATATCTCCAATCTCTATCTATATTTAGTGGCTTGGCACCACCGAGGCCGGATCCGGTATACGTCAACGGTAGGGATCCATTTAATCTGGCTTGTGTCCCAGCCAAAACCTTTCGTCGCAATTTCCAGCGACTCATCAGGGTGTTTACCAAACTGATGTTCATGCATATCCCCGAATTTGAGGCATCTACAGGAATCCTGAAGTATACCATTGGATCAGGCGAACATGCATTTTAGGGGTAATCACTATGCGGGGATGTCGTGGCAATTGCGCCCAAGGAAGCCGCAATGCCACATTGATAATTATGAAATTAAGCATGTAGTTGCAACTCCCTTCAGGAAAGATTTGAAGCAGATTGGAATCGAACCAATGACCATGGAAATTTTGGGCGCGTCGGGGACCATGTTTCACCCGATAAGCTCTACCGCCTGAGCTACTGCTTCATATATGGCTGGGGTGGCAGGATTCGAACCTACGAATACCAGAGTCAAAGTCTGGTGCCTTACCACTTGGCAACACCCCAGTACTTGTCAATAATTTCTGTGGATGCCTTTTCTTCCGCAGCTTCTGCACTGAATAGATGCTTCATACCGATCGCATTCAATTACATCAACATCGTTGCTTCCACAATGTTTACAAGAAATTGTAAACGCATCATACTTTTCATTCTCGGCTCGAGAAATAATCATGATAATAATGATGCCTGCAATTACCCATTCCACTTGCGAGTACCTCACTTTTAATTATTTATTTTTATCGATACACACCCCAACCCGCCGTGTGCACCATGCCTCAGCCAGGGAATCATGAGGCCCCGGCTTTTACTTACATAAATTCAAACTCGGTCTTCAAGGACAGAAGCTCAACCTCGTGGGCACAAATCACGTTACCCTCAGGTCTCCAAACCTTAACACCGCCGATTGCATACACGAAGTATTCTTCCTCATCATCATTGACGGGATTCACAATGTACACGAAATTGCCAAACGGCTTCATCTCTTCGAGCGTGGTCTCATGGATTACACACTCACCCGTTTCTTTGAGCACAAACTCAATTTTTAATTTGATCATTTTAATTTTCCTCCTTATTTGGTGTGATTCTATTATATCATATAGGGGTGTGTTTGTACACCCCCTTATTTTAATCATTACAGCTGTTCCACTCTTTCCAGGTTTCCTCGGACATTCCACAATCCTGCAGGTACCAATCCTTAATAGGTTTGAATCCCTTTTCGACCAGAAATGTCTTCAGCTCGTCCAGATCCTGGGTAGGGTAGGAAGCCATCATACCAAAGTTATCCTTGAGGATGTATGCTTTATTTCCGTTAACGGCAACTTCCAAGATAATGAAGCCGACCTGCACCTTGTCGTGCTCATTAATGTTATGCCATTTTGCGTACTCGGCAATCTCTTTGACTTTGCCACCGTTGTCCCGGATAGGTTTGGTGAAATTGGCTGCTTTAACGAATCTTTCGTTTCTCTTAATGTACATCATTTGTATGCCCTCCTAAGCACTTAATTGGCCTTAGCCTCTTCGATTTTGTTGAGGAAGATGTCACCGCACTGTTCGAACAGATCGTCCAGGTCCATCCATTTTCTATAGTTGTTGGTGAGCTTCTTAATCATTTCCCAACGATCAAGCTCATCAGCAGCCAGGATCTCGCGGACTTTCTTTTCGGTCATCACGGCACATGCAGCGAATGCGTTGCCCTGGCAATTCTTGTAGAAGTTAGCCTTGGTGGAATCCTGCATCGCAATGATTCTCATTCTCTTGGTCTCATCCTTGAAATAACCAACTGCAACGTAAACCTTCATTTTTTCGTTCCTCCGAACACTCATATTGGTAAGGGTGGTTTCCTTTACCTTGATGATATTATATCACAAGGATTTCCATTTGTAAACCCCCTATTTTAACTTTTTTTCAAATTATTTTATGCAGCAAAAGAGCCGCCAGACTCAGCATCCAGCGGCTCTACACTTGTTATTCGCCAAAGATCCTCTTAATACCTTGGTCAATCAGGAACTGTTGTTCCTCCATCTGAAGCTTTTTCGCTTTTGCCAAAGCGTTAGTCATATCACCATTGCAATGCGCTTCGGGGATACGCTGCACAGCCTTGGCGGTAGCCTCAGCGACCGTATACGTCGCTCTGCTATTCTGAGCGATAAGCAAGATCAGCTGCTCTGTATTTCTCTCTCTTTCTTCACTTCTCGCATCACGCTTATCCATCTGCTTTTTGAACCACCACACAGCAAGGCCGGTGATTGCAGAGGGGATACCCATCGCTACGATAAATGCAAGAATGAGAGATCCTACAGGTGCAGGCGCTGCTGCAAGTGCTTCTTCCATTGCGTGCCTCCTTATCGAGAATTTAGCCCATCTAGGAACTTGAATTTAATTACGCCAGGATCAGGTAAAGTCCCAGCAGGTCCTTCAGAGCGTGGTACACAGGATTGATAGTGTCACGAACACACTGATACACTACTCCGTCCTGACTGTAGTACTTACCGTTCTCCAAAGCCATATTGCCCTCGTAAGGGATCGGGTCCTCCTCTGTGCCAGCGTGAGACTCATCGAGCATAGTCCACAAGCTGGGCGTAACTTCGGGATTCCAGTCAGACTGACTGGTATGAGCACTTATGCACTCATACAGCTTGTCATCGCGAGCAACCCGGAAGCCTACGGCGTATGCAACACCTTCCTGCCATTTAGGATAGAGGCTCTTAACCTCAATTGCTACGTCAGCATCAAGACCCTGCACAGCAGTCTCAATATGCTTACGATACTTGAGAGCATCTGCTTTTGTCATACGACTTCACCTCCCACGATGATAGCCAATGCTTCTTCAGCAGTCAGCTCAATATCATCGTTGCTCTCGGTGTAGGTGTAGGGAGCATCTTCGACATCAATGGCTGCAGGGTAAACGACGCCAGTCTGGTTCTGGATGATATTTTTACCTGCATCAGAGTAGATATGAAACAGCTTCACGCCATCGCTTCTGGTCTTGTAGTATTCTTTGACAATCATGGCTTTACCTCCTTAGATTTTAGTTTCGTCGAACTCACCCATGATTGTGCCGTCGACAGTATAATCCTCCAGGGCATAAATTCTATCGGCTATTACACTCCAATTCGTAGCAGCTTTGTAGTCCTCCACCAATGCCCTGGGGACGTAGGCGCACATATTTGAGTTGGTGCAATATAACCCAAGAGAGCACACCGTGTCGGTTCTAACTATGAGCGTTTTCATGGACGTTGCGCTTAAAAATACACTTGCGCCCAACTGTACCGCCTTATGGAGGTCAACATAAGTCAAATTTTTGCATTCTCGAAATAAGTCTGTAGAAAGATATTCTACCAACGGAATAACAGCTCTAGTTAAACCTGAACCCTGAAATGCTGCTGTACTAAGTACTGTAACGTTTGAGAAATCAAATTCGGCAAGTGCCGTGCAATGTTGGAATGCTCTACCTGGCAAAGATGTGACTTTGGGTATATTGATACGTTCCAACGCAGTGCAACTGGCAAAAGAGTAATTCCCAAGCGTCACCGCATTTGGAAGCTCTACGTCGGTAAGCGCAGTGCAACCAGAGAATGCATAATTTCCGATTTCTGTAAGCATGTTGTCCCTAAACTCAGTGATTGTACATTCAATTATGCTATCCATAACAGCTTCATCACCGAGTAACTCGATTGTATTAACAAATTCAGACATAACAATCACCTCCTTAGATTTTGGTCTCGTCCAGCGCGCCAGTGGTGGTGCCGTCTACTGTATAGTCCTCCAGGGATCTGAAACTGGCAGCATAATTTGACCAGTTTGTTGCAGACATATAGGAGTCCTTCAGTGCAGCGGGGACATAAATCCAAGGCGGTCCACCGTTGACAGATAGACTCGAGTCAGTTGCATAGAAACCATTAAGCGAGCAAACCCTCTCAGTATTTCTTATAATAAGTGATTTTAAGGAGTCACACCTTCTGACAAAATTACAGTGTGCTATCGCCTCAACGACAGGGAGGTCAACGGTCGTGAGTTTAACACATGCCAAAGTACCGCCGTGATAGAACACAGCTCCTCCTACCGTCTTGGCAGCGGGGAAACAAATAGAAACCAGCGAAGGGCAACCGGTAAAAGCACTATTGGCGATGGTTTCTGCCTTCGGCAAATTAACCGAGACCAGCGAAACATTATTTTCAAATGCCTTTTCACCAATTGTTAATGCTTCGGTGAAGCTAATGCCTGTAACATTCCTCTGTTCCCTGAAAGAAACTACCGTCGTTACCCTATCGTTCTCATAATCTCCGCTGAGAGTACGGGCAATCAGCTGATGCGTGAGACTAGGTGCCACTTCGTCGTATGTGATGTGCAGGCTTGGGTATTTTTCACTGAGTTCCTTGAGCTTCGTAGATAACACATAAGAAATAACGGGAGTGTAAACGGAGCCACTAACCTGAGCATTCTCCACGTTGTTGCCGTTCTCGTCCAGACCACGCATGGATTCGAGCTTTGCAATGAATGCGTCTAGTTCTGCGCTGGTCTCGAAGTTCTTACTCACACCAAGAATTCGTACACGGCTGTTCTCAGGCATAGCTTCCAGAATATCCAGGGCAACATCACTAGCGACGCCGGCATTCTCCAGACGCAAAGTAGTGATCTGGTCGTAAGAAGGAATGGTAAAATCGGCAAGCTGGGGCTGGTTGATGATCTGCAGAGAAACCACAGTTTCGGGCAGATGCAGGGTTTTCAGCACACCACCGTTAGGCAGTTTAATACCAGTGATGCTGGATCCTTCGCACAAAATCTCTTCGATATTGGTACAACCAGACACGTCAGGAGGAGTCTCCAGTGCACTACAGTTACGGAGATCGATACTCCGTAACAAGATGTTATTGCCGAAGGTTACAGAAGTTAGGGAATAGTTCACGTAGTCCTCTGCACCATCACCAATCTTCAGAATCTTCAAGTGGGTCATCTTAGACAGGTCAATTAGCTCAACATCATGAGGAGCCAGATCGCCAAGGCTCGTGATCATATCAGCATCGTTGATACCGATAACTCGGTCTTCGACACTAACGGCTGCAGAAACAAATTCGTACTCAACATCCTTTTCTACTCGCTCCACGACATGCTCGGCGTTGTAGTACACATGACCATACATCTTCATGTAATAGGTCAAGCTAAGGTTAGCCAATTTGTTGGTACGAATGGTGGCGCGGTTCTCGACAGAAGTACCATACTCGTACTTAGAATCCAGATAGCGGAAACGGTTGTACATGAACCACTGAGTCCAAGCCCATTTGTCGCCATATAGGAAGCTCAGATAAGTACCGTCACCATTCTGCTCCAGAGCATCCAAGCACTTGCGCTGCATATCCTCGTTATAGATAGCCTCAGGCCACTTGCTCTTATGTTCAGCAAAAGCAGCCATGACAGACTCGTAGCTAAACCCCGCATCCCGGAGTCTGTGCCACTCGGCCTTGATAGCCTCAGCTCTGGTCGTTCGAATATTTTTCCAGAAGGTAGAATTCTGGCCATTGTACACAGGATCGCCAGAAGCAGTATAATCAATGTCCTCCATCCAGTAATCAAACACGGGCTGAGCCTGATTATTGAAACCGATAATGGAGTCGGCATCGTAGTAGTCGGCCAACCATTTCATCAAGGCGCCGATATACCGCCACAGAACATTCTTCTCTCGCTGGTCCATGCACAGGAACACTTCAGTGAACACGTAATAGTAGATGATTGCACTCTCGATAAAGTGATCACCCAGCTCGGCGTCAAACTTCGCCAACCGATACTCCCGAGTATCTGAAGTATACTCTACCCCATTGTAGGTGACACTCTCTGCGAGGGCAGCTCCTGTCGCTTGATCTACAGCAGTGGATACTACCCATTCGCACATAGCCCTCAAATTAGTAGTGTCAGCATTATCTTCGGGATAGTTACCTTCGAAGGCTTTTGTCCAGTCGTTATTGACAAAGTCTGCGCTGAGGAAGCTACTCAAAGGGTTACCATTTTCCAGGACCTCCCAACGCTCGTCGCCTTCGGACAAACCAAAGGGTTCGGAAGTGCCTTTGTCGTTATTGAAATTATATTTACCTATGAACTTGGTCTCAGTACCATTATCCCAGAAGATAACGATGGGGAATCCATCAATGGAATAACGCACGCGAGGATCTGCCTCTTGCGCAGGCATCTTGAAAGGATGATACTGATTGAACAGCTTAGCAGTGACGACGTTGTAGTAACCCTCAGAGGATGCCACGTCAGCCTTCATGGTGAACACACTTGTAGGAACGGCGTCATCATTCATGGCATATACCGCAACAGTGGTGCCATCAAAAAGGATAAAGCCATTCTTGCCCTTGATCTTGAAATTCTTCACCCAGTAGTACTGAGAAGAAGTACCCTGTACATCGATTTCAGCATCCACGAAGCTGAAGTTGCGTTCAGGGTGGAGCAGGTCAACGAAGTAACCACTGCACTTCTTCTTATCTCCCTTAAACTGAGGTAACTCGTCACACTGTAAGACCAGATAACACAGATCTTGCGGCAACTTAGAGACGACGATTCTACTGTAGTCGTCATATACGTCATTTCTCTTAAACCGTGCAAGGCGTTCCTGAGTATTGCGAGTGTCTGCAATCCAGTTGTACAAAGCTTGATAACGCGTCAAACTATTATCATAAGCACGAATGACGTACAGATCGATAGTGCACTCGTTGGATCCTACAGTGATGCCCACAGGCTCCGCCTGCGAGAAATCATCGTCCTCAGGATACTGAACGGCACCGGACATGATACCATTGATGTAACACAAAATCAGCCTGTTCTCAGACTTCTTCTGAACGACAAACGTTACTCGAACGTGTTCACTGTCCTTGTAATTGGTACCCAAAGCAGACTGTTCGGAAATGAGGCTAAGCTGTCGTGCGGTGATAGTAAAGCCTCTATTGCCACTGTAACAAGAAAGAACTGTAGCATCGTAATTCAATACGTCACGAGTAGCAAACTCAAATTCTAGCGTTTTGCCAGTGGTCCGGAAATCGTACGCAAACATTTTATAAGGGATGTGCAAACGAGCATCGCCAGTCAACCGAAGCACCGTGTTATCTTCATCATCTTGTACCCAACCATCGGATACGTGATTGAAGTTGACAAATTCACACGACACAGCTTCCGATTCCCAGACGCTGGGGTTGCTCTCATTATTGCTTCTGCCGTAACTGTCCAGATACAACGCCAATGCTTCGGTTTCCGCCTCTACTTTGATGCTGCTTTCAGTAACATTCTGGGTCCAGCTAACCGACGCCTCCCCACAGCGGATGGTCTGCGTAATCTCGCCTACAACGTCAGCGCGATACGTCCAAGTCTGCTCCGTTCTATCGACGGTCAAATTGGCAACCACCTCGTCGCCGACTTCCAACGTAATTGCAGAAGTCAAACTGTTCGGACTATACACCCGATATTTCTTGACAATATTGCTGAACTGCTCCACGCCACTCAAAGGGGGAGATGTCACTGCAATGATAGGTGTACTGTCGCCAATGGTATAGCAAATGATGCTATAGTAAAGCACATTGGACGAAACAACAGCACCGTTGATATTGCAAGTGAACCACACTCTCAGAATGTGAGATCCGTGATTCTGCTCAGGGACATTAAAACTCTGTTGCCGGCCCGAGGTGGTCACAGTGACTGTGCCAATCTCTACACCGTCCAATTCGAAATGCATGACCTTCTCGGCAATGCCAGTGGGCGTATAGGGGAAACTAAACGCACCAGTTTGCGGCACAGATGCGTCAAAAGAAGATGCCAAATAAACAGCCGCAACTGTTACAGTATAGGCCAACTGCTTGCTTGCACCTTCAGAGTTAGTAATCCGAACATACGCATTATTGACGCCAGAAGCAAGGTAGCTCGTGACATCAACTTCGTTCTCGCCTTGTGTCGCAGAGAAGGACTGTTTAACTACACCACCTACGAGGACTTGTCCAATGCCTGGACCGTCGTCCACACCCTCTTCATCGACAGAAGAATAGTTGAACTTCAACACGACTCTGTCACCTTCCGGCACAGTGATGACGCGAGACTCCAGTAAATTGGTAATCGTAATAGTGTAGGTGTAACCACCGCCGCCACCAGTACCGCCACTACCAGAAGCTTGGAACGGGCCAATAGGGCCAATTACAACCTTGCCGTTAGCCAGCAAATAGAGGTAGCCACTGTCGTCCATACTCCAGTCATCGATCATCTTTGCGAGAGATGTATCAATTTCGCTCAAGATCTCGGGAAGATCCGTAATAGATCTAATCGGGTGTTGATCGAGGGCATCCCTATTCAATAACAAAGCATGATTACCGAGATTGCCACCATTCAACTGCCGTGCAGTACCATACACGGCGCCACCAGTTTGAACCGTTCCGTTAGTCACACCGTAAGATGTAACCGTTCCTTTGACTGTAGCCATTACGCACTCACCTCCGTATGCGAGGTGATGTTGTGCATGATATGGAACTCACTGCAAGGAACAACGTTGATGTACTCTCCACCATTCTGCAGGCCAATATCATAGTAGTAACGACCAGCCGGAAGCTCCTTCGTATCAATAGGGGACAAAACAAAGATATACTCGCTTTCAGTACCCTCATTTACGCTTGTACTGTCCAGTTCCTTCGTCACTACGCACTGTTCGTCTTCACGACGTTTCTTTATGCCGAAGCGAAGGAGCTCGCCTTCTACCAGAGGGCGACTCCCATCAATTTCGTTCGTGAGAACAACAGAAATGGGATACGTTGTTCCACGAACCATGAATAAAGGTTGCTGCTCCATGATGCTCACAACAACTCCCTCCTTTGCATTACATTCACCAGGATGTACCATCATGGATCCTGATCGTATAGGTTCCGTCAGAACCTTCCAGGAAAAATACTTGTCCCTTCTTTCCATTCGTGGGAAGCGTAGGGCCATACATAGATGTAGGAATCAAGAACGGTACATTGAATCTGAAATCGCTCTTGCCCCAATCAACAACAGGAATACCTTGACTCACTGTGACTACAACAGTTTTGGACATGAGCTCATCTACGCACTTGACCTGAGCTGAATAAGAATACAGATAGTCAAGATCAGTCAAATCAACCGTCAGGCTATAAGCATTTCCACTCTTGGTCGCAGTAGCAGTAATCCAATCACCGTAAGATTCACCAGACTTTGCTATTCTATACTGCACAGTCAAAGTATTGCTAACCGCTCCAAAAGAACCGTTGAAATAGTTGCCCTTAACGGTTAATACAGCTTTGCCGCTAGTGGGATCAACTCTATGCAGCTGAGCATTCACAGTCAGCTTAATGTAGTTGATCAGCGTAGCTTTGACCGTAACTGAGGTTGAATACCCTCGGCTGTCAGTTGCAGCGAATGCAATTGATCCGGTCTCAACATCCGAGATTGTGCGAGTATCCCCAGACACGGTTGTACCGCCGATTTTCTTGGTTTCAATTGTGGCACTGTTCTTTGCAGTTGCCTCAATGGTACAAAGAGCATCCGAAAAATACTTGACAAGCTTGGATTCATCCCCGGTAAGTGCCTTGGTTGTTTCATTGCTATCCACAATTGTACCAGACACCGTAGGTTTACAGGAAGACTCAGCTGCAGTGACAGTGAACTCAGTTGTTTGAGCATCACCGATTTTGGTGCTCCCCGAATACGTTGTACAGGTCAGTTTACACTTTC
>JAZSEN010000082.1:0-13266 GCA_045531675.1 Faecousia sp. | reverse complement strand
CATCGTTCATGTCCGCACCGGGATCTCTGGTGTTGATCACGTAAGCGATATGGCCCTGGCGCAGTGCGTTGGGGATCTCGTCGCTGCCGTTGCTGATCTTTTCCACAGCATGGGTGCGGATGCCGTTTGCCTTCAGGAACTTGGCGGTGCCGGAGGTAGCCTGGATATTGAAGCCCAGGTTGTAGAATCGGCGGATCAGAGGCAGGGCCTCCTCCTTGTCCCGGTCCGCAATGGTAGCCAGCACAGTGCCGTAGTTCTGCAGCTTCATGCCGGATGCCTGCAGCGCCTTATACAGTGCACGGTTCATAGTCTTATCGTAGCCGATGGCTTCGCCGGTGGACTTCATTTCGGGAGACAGGTAGGCATCCAGACCGCGAATTTTATTGAAGGAGAACACGGGAGCCTTGACGTACCAGCGCTCCTTCTCGTCGGGGTAAATGTCGAACAGACCCAGCTCCTTAAGGCTCTTGCCCAGAATGACCTCGGTGGCGATATCTGCCAGAGAATAGCCGGTTGCCTTGCTCAGGAAGGGAACGGTACGGGAAGAACGGGGGTTGACCTCGATGATAAACACGTTGTCGTCCTTGTCCACGATGAACTGGATGTTGTAAAGACCCACAATGCCGATGGCAAGACCCAGCTTCTTGGCGTACTGCAGGATGATGCCCTTGACCTTGTTGCTGATGGAGAAGGGAGGATAGACGGAGATGGAGTCACCGGAGTGGACGCCGGTACGCTCAACCAGCTCCATGATGCCGGGGACGAACACATCCCGACCGTCGCAGATGGCGTCAATCTCCACCTCACGACCCTGAATATACTTGTCAACCAGAACCGGCTTGTCCTCGTCGATTTCAACGGCGGTACGCAGGTAGTGGCGCAGCTGCTCCTCGTTGGCGACAATCTGCATGGCGCGACCGCCCAGCACAAAGGAGGGGCGCACCAGCACGGGATAGCCGATTTCAGCGGCGGCGGCAATGCCGTCCTCCAGCTTGGTCACGGCCTGACCCTTGGCACGGGGGATGTTCAGCTCATTCAGCAGATTTTCAAAGGCGTTCCGGTCCTCTGCCTTGTCGATGGCAGCACAGTCGGTGCCGATAATCTTAACGCCACGGTCTGTCAGAGGTTGGGCCAGATTGATGGCGGTCTGACCGCCCAGAGAGGCGATAACACCCTCAGGCTTTTCGAACTCGATGATGTTCATTACATCCTCGGGGGTCAGAGGCTCAAAGTACAGCTTGTCGGCGGTGGTGTAGTCGGTGGAAACGGTCTCGGGGTTGTTGTTGATGATAATGGCCTCGTAGCCGGCGTTTTTGATGGTCATGACCGCATGGACGGTGGAGTAGTCGAACTCAACACCCTGTCCGATACGGATGGGACCGGCACCCAGCACGATGATTTTCTTCTTGTTGGTCAGGACAGAGGCGTTCTCGCCGGTGTAGCTGGAGTAGAAGTAGGGGATATAGGCGCCGGTGTGGCAGGTGTCCACCATGCGGAACACGGGGAACAGGTTATGCTCCTTGCGGAAGTTGTACACATCCAGCTCGCTGCACTTCCACATACGGGCAACGTACTTGTCGCTGAAGCCCATCTTCTTGGCGGCGGTGAGGGTGGCAAGGTCATTGACATTGACCTTCAGGGTCTCCTCCATGTCCACAATACGCTTGATGGCTTCCAGGAAGTAGGGAGTAATCTGGGTGATTTCGTGAATCTGCTCAAGACCCACACCGTGATAGAACAGCTCCGCGATGGCAAAGAGATTATCGGAGCGGAACACCTTGATGTAGTCCAGCAGTTCCGCAACGGACATGTTATCGAACTTGGGGTGATAGATATGATTGGCGCCGGTTTCCAGACTGCGGATGCCCTTCAGCAGGCACTCCTCCAGAGTGGAGCCGATGCCCATGACCTCGCCTGTGGCCTTCATCTGGGTGCCCAGCGTGTTGGGGGCGGAGGTGAACTTGTCGAAGGGGAAACGGGGCAGCTTGGCAATCACATAGTCCAGCTGGGGCTCAAAAGCGGCGTTGGTGTTGGCAATTTTGATTTCGTCCAGAGTCATGCCCACGGCAATCTTGGCGGTGACCCGTGCGATGGGGTAGCCGGATGCCTTGGAGGCCAGAGCGGAGGAACGGGACACACGGGGATTGACCTCGATGAGGTAATACTCAGAGGAGGTGGGATTCAGAGCAAACTGAACGTTGCAGCCGCCCTCGATTTTCAGCTCCTTAATCAGCTTGATGGCGGAGTTGTTGAGCATCTTCAAGTCGTGGTCGTTGAGGGTCATGATGGGGGCAACCACCAGACTGTCGCCGGTGTGGACACCTACGGGATCGATGTTTTCCATGCCGCAGATGGTGATGGCATGACCGGCGCCGTCGCGCATGACCTCGAACTCGATTTCCTTGTAGCCCTTGACGGACTTCTCAATCAGAACCTGATGGACGGGGGAGAGCTTGAAGGCATTCAGGCCGATTTCGATAAGCTCCTCCTCGTTGTAGGCAAAGCCGCCGCCGGTACCACCCAGAGTGAAGGCAGGACGCAGAACCACGGGGTAGCCAATGCGGGCAGCGGCCTCTTTCGCTTCCTCGATGGAGTAGGTGATTTCGGAAGGAATAACCGGCTCGCCGATGGACTGGCACAGCTCCTTAAACAGCTCCCGATCCTCTGCTCGCTCGATGGACTCGCTGGAGGTACCCAGCAGCTCCACCTGACATTCGGCGAGGATGCCCTTCTTCTCCAGCTGCATAGCCAGATTCAGACCGGTCTGACCGCCAATGCCGGGAAGAATGGCGTCGGGGCGCTCGTAACGGATAATTTTTGCCACATATTCCAGCGTCAGGGGCTCCATGTAGACCTTGTCAGCGATGGTGGTGTCGGTCATGATAGTAGCGGGGTTGGAGTTGACCAGAACTACCTCATAGCCTTCCTCCTTCAGAGCAAGGCAGGCCTGTGTGCCGGCGTAGTCAAACTCGGCGGCCTGTCCGATAACGATGGGACCGGAGCCGATAATCATAATCTTCTTCAAATCTTTACGCTTAGCCATAAGAATCCTCCGTAATATATCAACAATTGTGTTTTATCAAGTATTTTCCTGCCAGACGATTTTGCCGTCGCAGACCGTAAGCAGGCAGCGACCGTAGAGTTCCATGCCGGTGAAGGGGGTTGCCTTGCCCATGGATTGGAACTCGGCAGGGTCTACGGTATATTTTTGGTTCAAATCCCACAGGCTGAAGTCCAGACCAAGGGGGATATGGAATCGCTTTCGGGGATTGTCCACCAGCAGCTCTGTCAGTCGTTCCATGGTGATGATGCCGGTCTTGACCAGATGGGTGTACATTGCCGCAAAAGCGGTCTCCAGACCCACCACGCCAAAGGCGGACTTTTCCAGACCTCTGGATTTTTCCTCGGCGGAGTGGGGGGCGTGGTCGGTGGCAATCATGTCGATGGTGCCATCCACGATGCCCTCAATCAACGCCAGCCGGTCGGCTTTGCTTCGCAGAGGGGGATTCATTTTGAATCTGCCGTCCTCCTGCAGGTCACTGTCGTCCAGAATCAGGTAGTGAGGACCGGTCTCGCAGGTCACATCCACACCCTCGGCTTTCGCTTTGCGGATGATATCCACACTTTCCTTGGTGGAAATGTGGCAGACGTGGTAGCCACAGCCGATTTCCTTTACCAGCTCCAAATCCCGGGCGATTTGCACCCATTCGCTTTCGGAGCAGATGCCCCGATGACCGTGGGACTTTGCATATTCGCCGTCGTGGATGTAGCCGCCCCGAAGCAGGTCGTTGACCTCGCAGTGGGCTACAATCAGTTTGCCCAGTTTTTTTGCTTTTTCCATGGCGGAACGCATCATGTCATCGTTCTGAACGCCCCGTCCGTCGTCGGAAAAGCCGCAGACATAGGGCGCCATGGCATCCAGCTCCGCCAACTGCTCTCCAACCTCGCCCACGGTGATGGTGCCGTAGGGGTAGACGTGGATGCAGGCGTCGTTTTCAATGATGCGGCGCTGGAGGTTCAGATGCTCCAGAGAATCCGGCGTGGGATTCAGATTTGGCATGGTGCAGACCGCGGTATAGCCACCCCGTGCGGCGCTGGCGCAGCCGGTGGCAACGGTCTCTTTATAGGAAAATCCCGGCTCTCTGAAATGCACATGCACATCACAAAAGCCGGGAAAAACATCGTATTCAAAATTGGAAACACCAATGCCGACCTTTTCGAGGAAATTGGAAACACGAACACGAAAATCAGAGTCACAAGCAGGGGTATGGATAACAGTCTTGTTCTGTACCATGATGGTGTTCTCCTTTATGAAAGTCGGTAGGGTCGCTTGACCCTCTGAGTATTATATCATACAGCGCAGTCCTTGTCAATGATGAACAGGCTGCGGACTGAGCGGAATCATTCTGCTTGGATGGGAGGGGCATTGCCCCTCCCATCCAGGATTTCATTAATTGGTATAGTTATCGAAGTAACCCTGAACCAGAATGACAGGAGTGCCCTTGTCGCCGGAACCGGAGGTCAGGTCACAGAGGGAACCAATCAAATCTGTCAGGCGGCGCGGGGTGGTGCCCTGAGAAGCCATATTGCCCACCAAATCGCTACCCTTTTCACGGATGGCGTTTTCGATGGCTGCCTTCAGCTCGGCGCCGGACAGGTTGGCGAAATCGTTGTCCGCCAGATACTTCAGCTTCAGTTCATTGGGAGTACCCTCCAGGCCGGGGGTATAGGCAGGGGAAACCACAGGGTCAGCCAGCTCCCAAATCTTGCCGGCAGGATCCTTGAAAGCACCGTCGCCGTAAACCATGACCTCGATGTGTTTGCCGGTCCGATTCAGGAAACTGCGCTGGATTGCCATAACAAGGTCCTTGCATTCCCGGGGGAACAGCTTGACCTTGTCCTCGGTGGACTTGTTGGAGCCCAGCAGACCATAGGCGGCATTGTAACCGTTGCCGTCGATGGACTCGGTGAGGATATCGTCCAGACCGCAGACCTTCTCAGCACCGGCAGCCATCAGCAGCCGCTTGGTACGGACACGGGTATGAATGTCGCAGGTGAGGACGGTTTTGGTGTAGGGGAGAATGGCGCGGGGGTCGTTGGCAAAGATGATTTCGCACTCGGCACCGCACTGGCGAATCAGGTCGCCGTAGTACTGCACATAGTCCACGCCAGTGAAGGGGTGGGGGTTGGAGCCGAACAGCTCCCGATACTTCTCCAGAGAAAGCACATCGGAGAAGGGGTTGACCTTGGCGGCATCCAGCTGGTCGAAGGACACCAGCTCGTTGCCCACTTCGTCGGAGGGATAGCTGAGCATCAGCACGATTTTCTTGGCGCCCATGGCGATGCCGCGCAGGCAGATAGCGAAACGGTTTCTGGACAGGATGGGGAAGATGACGCCCACAGTTTCGCCGCCCAGCTTGTTCTTAACATCCTTGGCGATGGCATCCACAGTGGCGTAGTTGCCCTGTGCCCGGGCCACAATGGACTCGGTCATTGCCACAACATCACGGTCATTGAGCTGGATATTTTCGCTCTCGGCGGCTTCCAGCACACTGTCTACAACAATTTTGCAAAGATCGTCACCTTCACGGATAATCGGGCAACGGATGCCCCGGGAGGTGGTTCCGATTTTTCTTTCCATGATAGACCTCATTCCTCCGACCGCCCAAAGCTGCCGGAAAATCTAAGCATTTTCAGCCTCTAATATTATGGCGAAAAAGCGCCGAAAAATCAAGAGGGGATCCTTACGAAATCGAAATGCTGTAAGGATCCCTTCTTATTAAATATAAACAAAAGCCCATTATGGGCGGACAAAACATCCCGAAGTGTCCATACCTTTTTGGAAAACAGAGCGGGAGTTTGATCTGCAGAATTATGATTCTACATTGCTGTGAAAAAAAGGCGTGCCGCAAATGCGGCACGCCAAAGTTAAAACAGAAGGAAATTACTTTTTCTTCTTAGCGACAATCACCACGGTAACAACGATGGTGGCGACGGACAGAGTAGCGACAACGATGCAGGCAATCAGCCAAGCGTTGCTGGGCTCTTTGACAGGAGGCAGGGTATCGCCGGCTTCCTGAACCAGAACCATAGCGCTCAGAGCGTCAACCTTAACAGAGCCGCTGGCAGTACCCAGCACGTTGGTGCCGGCATATTCGCCGTTGATGTAAATCTTCCAGTTACCTGCGGGCAGGGAAACGGTGGAAGCGGTCTGGTTGGCGTTGAAGACCATGAACAGATTATCGGCAGACTCGCCTTCCATGCCGCCCTTGACCTGATAGGCAACGACGTTGGGAGTCTGAGTGGCCCACTCGGAGACGTTGGAATTGACAGCCTCGCCGGTGGTCAGACGCAGAGCGGGATGAGCCTTACGGAAGGCAATCAGACCCTTGTAGTACTGATAGACAGCCTGATAAGCGGGATCGTCCAGATCGCTCCACTTGATGGAGTTAATCTCATCGGAAGCGTTGTAGCTGTTCTCGTTGAAGGTGCCGTCCAGAACATAGGAGGTCTTGCCGGTAGCTTCGTCGGTAACGTACTTGCCGTTGGGCTTGGAACGGAGGATTTCCTCACCAGCCTGGAAGAAGGGGATGCCCTGTGCGGTCATATAGAACGCAGCACCCAGCTTGTTCATAGCAACCTTCTGCTCGGAGGTAACCTTGGAACCTGTGACCATGTTGATGTGGTCGTACAGGGTGTTGTTATCGTGGCAGGAGATGTAGTTGATGGACTGAGAGGGAGTCTTGCACCATGCGGGCATGCCCTTGAAGCAAGCCAGCAGCTCAGCAGTAGAAGCGCCGCCACCGGAGATGAAGCCGGCGTTCACGCCACCGAAGGTGCCGCCCTTGATCAGGTTACGGATGGTATCGCTGAAGAAAGCGAAGCCGGGAACCTTGGCGGAGTTGGTCTGGGTGCAGAGGGTAGCCTTGGTGTTGGTACCCATGGTCCAGCCTTCGCCGTAGAACACGACATCGTCACGGGTCTCCTTGACCTTGTTCATCAGACCGTTGATGGTATCAACGTCAATCAGACCAACCAGGTCGAAACGGAAGCCGTCGATGTGGTACTCAGTGGACCAGTAGTTGACGGAATCGATGATGTACTTGCTGACCATGGGCAGCTCGGAAGCGGTATCGTTACCACAGCCGGAGCCGTTGGAGTCAGGACGGCTGAAGTAGCCGGGGACAATCTTGTTGAAGCAGAAAGCGCCGGAATCGTAAACGTGGTTGTAAACAACGTCCATGATGACACTCAGACCGGCATCGTGCAGGCCCTTGACCATCTGCTTCATCTCGATAACACGGACAGCGCCGTTGTAGGGATCGCTGGAGTAGGAGCCCTCGGGAACGTTGTAGTTCATGGGATCGTAGCCCCAGTTGAAGCAGTTGTAGTCGGGATCGGTCAGCTTATCCTCGTATACGGAGCCGAAGTCGTAAACGGGCAGCAGGTGGACATGGGTCACGCCCAGGTCAACAATGTGGTCCAGACCGGTGGCCTTGCCGCCTTCGGTCTTGGTGCCGGACTCGATGACGCCCAGGAACTTGCCGACGTTCTTGTCGCTGATACCGGAGCTGGCATCGGTGGAGATATCACGAACATGGAGCTCGTAGATGATAGCATCGGTGAAGTTCTGACCCTTGTGGGGGTTGGTGTCTTTGTCCCAGCCCTCGGGGTTGGTGGCGGCCAAATCGATGATCATGGCACGCTTGCCGTTGACGCCGGTGGTACGGGCGTAGGGGTCGCAAGCCTGAACATCGGTGTCGTTATCGGTGGTGACAGCGTAGGTGTAGTAGACACCGTTCATGTCGCCTTCCAGAGTAGCGACCCAGGTGCCATTGACGTCCTTGGTCATGGAAACGACTTCGTAGGGAATCTCGTCCTCGAACTTCATGCCTTCCTCGGTGGGATTACCGTTCTTGTACAGGTTGACCTTCATTTCCAGAGCCAGAGGAGCCCAGACACGCAGAGTGGTCTTGTCCTTGGAGTAAGTAGCACCCAAATCATCACCGGTGTAGGTGAAGGCCTTGGTGAACTCTTCCTGGCTGTAGCGGTTGGGGATGGTGACATCATACTCACGACCCTCAAAGACTACGTTGTAGCCACGGCAGACATCCAGAGTCTCGCCCAGGACCAGGTAGATGTGCTGACCGGCCTTACGGGTGCTGACAACGGGGATTTCGCCGTCTCTGTTGCTAATCTTGAAGGTGTCGGTGGTGATGTCGTACGCAGGCATGTCGGACATGGAAACGTCCAGCTCGGGGTTGCCTTCGTAGCTAATCTTGTACTGAGCGGAGGTGACAACGATACCGGTGGTAACGTCATTGCCCAGCTTCAGGTTGCCCTTAGCCTCCAGATCCTTACGGCTGGGGATAGGGGTAGCACTAGGCTGGGTGGGGACACCGGCCTCGACATAGAAATCAACGGTACCGGACAGAACGCCGGTGATGTTGATGTGCTGGTCGTGAGCAACGTCCTTCTGCTCCCAGCCGTTCTTACGAACGATGTAACCGATCTTGCAGGTACCGGTCTTTACGGTGAATTCGCAAACAGCATCGCCGTTAGCCTCGTCGACGACCAGTTCGTAGGGGGGCTCCAGGGTGGTAATACCATCCATGTCCCACAGCCACATTTCCCAGCCTTCGTAATCGCCATCTTCACGATGGTAGTGGAATCTGACAGTGATTTCGTTCTCGTCTGCCATGGCAGGGATAGCGCCCATGACCAGAGTGGCAACCATGAGAATCGCCATCAGAATGCCGAAAATACGCTTTTTCATGTTTTCTCCTTCCGATTCTATAAATTTATTTGACACGGGCGTGTCATACTATGCAGATTATACCATAAGCAAATTATTTTGTAAAGCACTTTTGTTGAAGAGAACAAGTGTTTTGCGTAGAAAAATCACCGCGGCAGAAGGGGACTGCCGCGGTAAAAAACTGGATTATTTTGTCATTTTTTCCTGCTTTACCTTGTGGTCGATGACATGGCGGGAGGCCAGCTCTTTGTGGATATCCTCAAGGCTGATACCCATTTGAATCATCATGACCATAACGTGGTAGCACAGGTCTGCCACCTCGTAGATGGTTTCGGCCTTGTCGTCGTCCTTGGCGGCGATGATGACCTCGGTACACTCCTCGCCCACCTTTTTGAGAATCTTGTCCAGACCCTTTTCGAAGAGGTAGGTGGTGTAGGAGCCTTCCTTCTTCTCGATTTTTCTGCCAATCAGCAGGTCCATCAGACCCTGATAGGAAAACTCGTGACGCTCGTCGCTCTGGAACACAGGGTTCTCGAAGCAGGAGGCGGTGCCCAGATGGCAGGCAGGACCTTCCGGCTCCACCACGATTACCAGCGCGTCTTTGTCGCAGTCGGCGGTGATGGACACAATGTGCTGATAGTTGCCACTGGTCTCGCCCTTGAGCCACAGCTCGTTGCGGGAACGGCTCCAGAAGCAGGTCAGCTCCTTGTCCATGGAAATCTGCAGGCTCTCTCTGTTCATGTATGCCAGAGTCAGCACCTTCTTGGTGATGGAGTCCACCACAATGGCGGGAATCAGACCCTTTTCGTCAAATTTCAGTTCGTCAATGTTGATCATTTTTATTTCTCCTTACAGTCTGGTTGGAATGTTGGCTTTTGACATTTCGGCTTTCAGGTCCTTGATGGCCACCTCGCCGAAGTGGAAGATGGAGGCGGCAAGGCCGGCATCCACCTTGGGAAGGGTATGGAACAGCTGGAGGAAGTGGTCGATGTTGCCGGCACCGCCGGAGGCGATGACAGGCACGTTGACGGCATTGCAGACCGCGTCCAGCATTTCAAGGTCAAAGCCGCCCTTGACACCGTCGGTGTCGATGGAGTTGACCACGATTTCGCCTGCACCGTTGCCTACACAGCGGCGAATCCATTCGATGGCTTCCATGCCGGTGTTTTCCCGTCCGCCCTTGGCGAATACACGGAATACACCGTCCACCCGCTTAATATCGGCGGAGAGAACCACACATTGGTCACCATAGAGCTTGGCGGCCTCATAGACCAGATCCGGATTGCGGATGGCGCCGGAGTTGACGCTGACCTTGTCGGCACCGCATTTCAGCACCCGGTCGAAATCTGCCACGGTGTTGATGCCGCCGCCCACAGTCAGGGGGATGAACACGCTTTTGGCGGTTTCCACCAGAATATCGGTGAAGAGCTTGCGCCCGTCAGAGGAGGCGGTGATATCGTAGAACACCAGCTCATCGGCACCGCATTGGCTGTAATATTTGGCAAGAGCGACGGGGGAGGACACATCCTGCAGTCCCTCGAAATTCACGCCCTTGACCACCCGTCCGTCTTTCACATCCAGACAGGGGATGATACGTTTTGTAATCATTTCGCCACCTCGATTGCTTTCTTCAAATCGATGGCTCCGGTGTAGTAGGCTTTGCCCACGATGGCACCATGGATGTTCAGCGCGGTGAGCCGCTCCACATCCTCCATGGAGGAAACGCCGCCGGAGGCGATGATGTCCATGTCGAACCGCTCTGCCAGCTCCTGATACAGGGTATGGTTGGCACCCTGCATGGCGCCGTCCTTGGAAATGTCGGTGCAAATCATGGTCTTAACACCGATTTTTTGCATTTTTTCGGTGAAATCAAAGGCGTTTTCTTCGGATTTCTCCGTCCAGCCCTTGATGGCAACGAAGCCGTCCTTGATGTCGATGCCCACGGCGATTTTCTCGCCATAGGCGGCAACGGCAGCTTCCACGAAGCCGGGCTCGGTGACGGCGGCGGTGCCGAGAATGACTCTGTCGATGCCGGCAGACAGGTAACGGTGGATGGTATCCATACTGCGGATGCCACCGCCAATTTCGCAGAACAGTCCGGTGGCGTCTTTGATGGCTTTGACGGTGTGGAAGTTGGGGGTGGTGCCGCTTTTGGCACCCTCCAGATCCACCAGATGAATCCGTGTGGCACCGCTGCGAAGGAAGTCCTCCGCCACCGCCACGGGGTTGTCATTATATATAGTCATCTGGGCGTAGTCGCCCTTGTACAGACGGACAGCTTTGCCGCCGTACAGGTCGATGGCAGGATAAATCAGCATAAATCCGCCTCCTTCAGTTGAGTAAAGGCTCTGAGAATGTTCAGACCCACAGTGCCGCTTTTTTCCGGGTGGAACTGGCAGCCGAACACATTGCCTTTGGCAACGGCGGCGGTCAGCTCCGCGCCATATTCAGCAGTGGCGATGACATCGGCATCGCAGTTGGTGGCATAGTAGGAATGGACGAAGTATACACAGTCCCCGTCTTGAATTTGGGCAAACAGGGGATTGGTTTTGGTGAATTTCAGGGCGTTCCAGCCGATGTGGGGGATTTTCAGGTCGGCGGGAATGACACCCTCCATGGGTACCACCTCACCGGGAATCAATCCCAGACCCTGATGCTCGCCGTACTCGTAGCTTTTGTCGAACAGCATCTGCATGCCAAGGCAAATGCCCAGCAGAGGTTTGCCGGAGGCCGCCAGCTCTTTCAGTACCGCATCCAGTCCGGTGGCGCGGAGCTTTTTGGCCGCGTCCTCGAAGGCACCCACACCGGGGAGGATAATCTGGTCGGCAGATTTCAGGATTTCAGGGTCGGCGGTGACGGTGACCTCCGCGCCGATGGCGTTCAGGGAACACTCCAGCGAAAAGAGATTGCCCACGCCGTAGTCAACGATTGCTACCATTACAGGACCCCCTTGGTGGACGGAATCTCATCGGCAAAGGCGGTATCGATGGCGACTGCTTCCTTCAGACTCCGTCCGGCGGACTTGAAAGCGCCTTCGATGATGTGGTGGGCGTTGGTGCCCGCCAGCTGACGGATGTGGAGGGTGCAGGCGGCGTTACGGATGAAGCCCAGCCAGAACTCCTCCACCAGCTCGGTGTCGAAGGTGCCTACCTTTTCGGTGGGAATCTGGAGGGCGTAACCCAGATATCCTCTGCCGGACAAATCCACAGCGGTGAGAATCAGGCTTTCGTCCATGGGCAAAATGGTGTCGCCGTAGCGCTTAATGCCCTTTTTGTCGCCCAGAGCCATGGAGAAGGCCTGACCCAGCGCAATGCCGATGTCCTCCACGGTGTGGTGGTCATCCACATAGGTGTCACCCTGACAGGTGACGTTCAGGTCAAACCGTCCGTGACGGGCAAACAAAGTCAGCATGTGATCCAGAAAGCCGCAGCCGGTCTGGATATCGGAGGCACCGGTGCCGTCCAGATTCAGTGTCAGAGAAATATCGGTTTCAGCGGTGGTGCGCTTGATTTCAGCGGTTCTCATAGCGTTCCCTCCAGAATTTTTCTTGTGGTGTCGATGAAGACTGCCATCTGCTCAGCACTGCCCACGGTGACACGGATAAAGTCCGTCAGACGGGGGGTGTCGAAGTGGCGGACAAGGATGCCGTTTTCCTTCAGCTTCAGGTACAGTGCCTTGCCGGAGATGGCATCGGATTTGGTAAAGACGAAGTTGGTCATGGAATTCAGCGTGGTGAAACCAAGCCCGGCAAGGGCGGTCACAGTCCATGTCCGGTTGTCCATGATTTGGCGGCAGTTGGTCCGGAAGTAGTCGCCGTCCTCCAGTGCGCCCAGACCAGCCGCCATGGTCATGCGGTTGACGTTGTAGGGGTTGACGGAGTACTTGATGGTGTTCAGGTCCTGAATCAGACTCTTGCAGCCTGCGGCAAAGCCAAGTCGGGCGCCTGCCATGGAGCGGGACTTGGAGAAGGTCTGAACCACCAGCAGATTGTCGTATTTTTTGGTCAGGGGAATGGAGGTTTCGCCGCCGAAGTCGATGTACGCCTCATCGATGACCACAATCCGGTCCGGATTGGAACGGACGATGGTTTCGATTTGGTCAGGGGTCAGGTACAGACCGGTGGGGGCATTAGGGTTGGCTATGAAAATGGTGCCCTTGCGGTTTACATAATCCTGAACATCGATGGAGAAATCCTCTTTTAGAGGAATTTCCTCGTAGGGGATGCCGTTGAGTCGGGCGAAAACCTTGTAGAAGCCGTATGTAATATCGGGGAAAATCGCCGGATGGCTTTCGTCACAGAATGCCATAAAGGCGAAGTTCAGCACCTCATCGGAGCCGTTGGAGAAGATGATTTCGTCCTCTTCGATGCCCAGCACCTCTGCGGCCTTGGCGGTCAAAGCGGCGCAGGTGGGATCGGAGTACAGCTCCAGCCGTCCGGCTTCCTCTTTGGCTCGTCTTTGGGCCATAGGAGAAGGCGGAAAAGGAGATTCGTTGGTATTCAGCTTGATGTA
>JAZSEN010000106.1:0-8389 GCA_045531675.1 Faecousia sp. | reverse complement strand
TACGATCCGACTTCATCCCCAAGGGGATGTGAAATGAAACTGTTCAATTACGAATGCAGGTTAATCACCACCCATCGGGTGGTGTTCTTTTTTGGTGCGAGAGATATCGGACTCGAAAGGGCGGCACCAGTCCGTAGACTGGTGTAAAAAGTGTCCTGTGGACACTTTTTAGCCCGTGGGAGAGTCCAACAGTTTCAGAGCGCATCCCCAAGGGGATGTGAAATGAAACTGTTCAATTACGAATGCAGGTTAATCACCACCCATCGGGTGGTATTCTTTTTTGGTGCGAGAGACTGTCGTATTAATAGGAACAGAGCGCATCCAACAGGGATGCGCTCTGTTATTACTCTTCGGCAATGATAGCATCAAGCACCTTGCCCATTCTTGTAATCATGGGCACTACCAGTGCATTACCCATACAGAAGTATCGCATGTGGTCGGACATTCCGGTGTTGGTCCATTCATCGTCAAAACCCTGCAATCGCTCTGTTTCCACTGGAGTCAACAGGCGAAGTCTGCCGGTGCCGGGGTCGCACACCACATGGGTGGATCGGTTGAGAGAGGATTCGCTGGTCAACATGGTGCGACCGGGGCGGTCCCATGGATCGGGAAAGGCAACAGGACCTTCGGAGAACACATACTCATGACCGGTGGCTGCGGTGCGGGCAATCTTCTTAGCGCCCTTCAGGTACACCCATTTCGGCATTTTTTCGCTGGTGATATAGTGCTTTTCATCGGCAAAGGCTTGCAGTATTTGCCCAAGCAGAATGGGGGATTCCTCGGCTTCGGTAACTTTTGCTGTGTAAATGAGGTGATTGTGCATATAGCCTGCGTTTTCAAAGGCAAATTTGAAATTATCGCTGACAGAAACAATATCACTTTCTAATGCTGTTTCTGTAATGTCGCCCGTCTGTGTGATAGGAAATGCCTGCGGCATCAGACCATCTTTTGTAATCACATCGGCAGGTGAGCGCATGGACATTTTGATGCCGTAGACCGTATCGTTGCGATAGGCGAAAATGAATATTCTGCGCCGGCGTTGGGCAGCTCCATACTGAGCGGCGTTGATAACCCGCCATTGCACACTATAACCCAGCTCCGCAAAGCAAGCAAGAATAACACCAAAATCACGGCCCCGTTGTTTGGCAGGGGATTTCAGCAAACGATCCACATTTTCGAGAATGCAGAAGGGAGGGCGCTTGGCGATAAGGGTGTCGCGAATCTGCCACCACAGGACACCTTTCTTTCCCTCGATTCCCTTGGAGGAAGCCAGACTATGGGCAACGCTGTAATCCTGACAGGGAAAGCCACCAACCAGCAAGGTGTGGTCGGGAATGGCGTTTTTATCCACGGAAGCGATGTCCTCGCAGGTGTGCAGTTCGCCATTCATATCCTCAGAATCACCAAAGTGGCGCAGGTAGCACTCATGCGCCCACTGAATCTTGGCGCCGGGTTCCCATTGGGAAAACCAAACGGTATTCCAGCCGGATTCCAGTCGGTCGAAACCCAGACGAAAACCGCCTACGCCGGCGAATAATTCACAAATAGTTTTATTCATACAGTCCTCCTTGCGGTCGGTTAACGATATGATATCATAAACAGACAAATTTCTCAACACAAATATGCCGGTTGCATGCGGCGAAGAACTGTGATATACTGATTAAAACAGATGGGAGAGATGCGTATGACCAGGTTTTTTGTTTCGCCAGAGGAATTGCAGCCGGATTTTATGGTGCTGACCAGTGAGAATGCTGCCCATGCCAAGGTGCTGCGGCTGAAGGCCGGCGAGGAAGTGCTGGTGTGTGACGGGCAGGGAAGAGAGTGCCATTGCAGCATCAGCGATGTCAGCGACGGACAGATTTCGCTGGTGGTGAAGCATCAGCGGACCAGTGAATCCGAAGCGAAGGTGCAGGTTAGCGTGTACATGGCGTTTTCCAAGGGAGATAAGCTGGAGCACGTTATCCAGAAGGCGACGGAGCTTGGTGCTTACGAAATTGTGGCCTTTCCCTCGGCACGGTGCGTTTCCCGGCCTGACGAGAAAAGCCTGAAAAAGAAGCTGGAGCGTTGGCAGAAGATTGCCCAGTCGGCGGCGGAGCAGTCCGGTCGGGGTGTGATTCCGCAGGTAGTGGTTGTGCCGAGCTATGGCGAGGCTCTGATACGGGCGGCTCAGGCGGATAAGGCGATTTTGTTCTATGAAAATGAGCAGGCCGTTACCCTGAAAATGAGTTTACAGACGGGAGATTACCAAACGGTCAGCCTGCTAACCGGGCCGGAGGGCGGTTTGGAGAGCGCAGAGGTGGAAAAGGCCCGTCAGGCGGGATTGGATATCTGCACATTAGGAAAACGTATCCTTCGTTGCGAAACCGCTCCGCTGTGTGCCCTGTCTGCTGTGATGTACCACGTTGGTGAGTTTTGATAAAAGAAGCGTGCAAGAATTGTGAATATTTGTGAAGAGACACTGAAAGCCTGTTGACGATTTGTTTGCTATATGATATGATTTACCTATAGGAAATATATGGATATTGGCTTGAAATAAGCCGTCATACAGGAGGTAGCTTATGGATGTGTTTCTGCTATATGGACTGTTTCTATTGGCGGTGGCCGTGCCGGTTTTTGTGTACTGCCTCCGTGTAAGACCGGAAATTGGTCGGGAGCATATTCCAGAGATTATTTTCGGTGCCCTGACGGCTGTGGCCTGTATGATACCCTCTGGTATGCTGATTCCGCTGCCCATGGGTTACATGATTATCGGTATGATTGCGGCTGCAGTTTTGCTGATTGGTCACTGGGCGCTTTGGTTGACGGCGGCGATTCGCAAAAGGCCTGCCGGTAAGCTGACTCGGCTCAGTGCGGTTCTGCCGTTACTCATCTGGACCAATTGTGCGTTTTGTGTGGTTGCGTGGTTTTTTATCATCCCCTACGCATTGCGTGTAATCACCGCACCAAAGGAATAGGTATAAAGTATGCCCGTCCGCTCCTGCAGAGTGGACGGGCAATTTCATTTATGATATTTAGAGCCAGCCTGAATGGCCTCGGCCCGGTAGAGCTGCTCCAGCACCATGATGCGTGCAAGATGGTGGGGGAAGGTCATTTTTCCCATCGAAAGGCGAAAATCGGCCTTATCCTTGATTCGCTGTGACATCCCGAAGGAGGAGCCAATCAGGAAACACGCACTGCTCTTACCGGAGATTTTTACCTCCGACAGCTTTTGCGCAAATGCTTCACTGCTCAGCTCCTTTCCCTCCGGGGTGAACACACACAGCCAAGTGCCTTTGGGAAGCTTCGACAGAATCAGCTCCGCCTCTTTCTCCAGTCCCGCCGATATTTCAGCAGGAGAGGGATTTTCAGGCAGGCGCTGCTCTGGCAGCTCAATCAACCGAAATTGGCAATAGGCACCCAGCCGCTTGGTGTACTCGTCAGCTGCGGAGAGGTAGAACTTCTCCTTCAGCTTGCCCATGGTGATGAGGGTGATATTGAACATCAGGCGTGTTCGGCCTCGAACTGCTTCAGGCAGTCCACCAGAGCCACAACACCCTCCTTGGGCATTGCATTGTAGATGGAGGCACGCAGACCACCAACGGACTTGTGTCCCTTCAGATTGTCGAAGCCGGCAGCCTTGGTGTAGGCAACCACTTCTGCGTCCAGCTCCTTGGAGCCGGTGACAAAGGGAACGTTCATGACGGAGCGGACTTCCTTGTCAACGGTGCCGTTGAACAGCTTGGAGTTGTCCAGATAATCGTACAGCACAGCGGCCTTATCTTCGTTGACCTTCTGAATAGCTTCCAGACCGCCGTTATCCAGCAAGTAACGGAACACCTTGCCGCAGCAGTAAATTGCCCAGCAGTTGGGGGTGTTGTACATGGAGCCGGCACCGGCATGGGTGTCGTAGCGCATATAAACGGGAGTCTTGGGATCCAAATCCTCACGAATCAGGTCCTCACGGATGATGACGATTGCCAGACCGGCAGGACCGATGTTCTTCTGAACGCCACCGTAAATCACACCGTAGTCCGCCACATTGCAGGGCTTGGACAGGAACATGGAGGACTGGTCGGAAACCAGAATCTTACCCTTGGTATTGGGCAGGGTCTGGAAGGTGGTACCGTGGATGGTTTCGTTCTCGCAGATATAAACATAGTCCGCATCTTCACGAATGGGCAGGTCGGAGCAATCGGGAATGTAGGCGTAGTTCCGGTCCTCGGAGGTGGCAACACACTTGACATCACCAAACTTCTTGGCCTCGCTGAAGGCCTTCTTACTCCATGCGCCGGTTACAATGTAGTCAGCCTTGCCGTTCTTCATCAGATTCATGGGAATCATAGAGAACTGCAGAGTGGCGCCGCCCTGAATGAACAGGACCTTATAGTTGTCGGGGATGCTCATCAGCTTACGAAGGTCTGCCTCAGCATTGTCGTAAATCTCCTGAAAAGCCTTGGAACGGTGAGACATCTCCATGACGCACATACCGGTGCCACGGTAGTTCATCATCTCATCGCGGATCTCCTCCAATACTGCGACAGGCATGGTAGCAGGACCCGCAGAAAAATTATAGCTGCGATCATACATTTGGGAACACTCCTTTTTGTAAACGTTTTATTAAATTATACAACATTTTGCATACCAAAGCAATTGGCGAATTGGTAAATTTTCCGCATAGAATGGACAGTTGTCCTTGTGGCATCCTACAAATAGCGAAGGAGGTGGCAAAATGGACAACAAAAAAGAGAAGCACACGGTGATTCCGCCGTTGCCCCAAGTCAATACTTTTCCGGTGTATACGGACCCCTTCGGCAGCTATACAGGACTTCCTCTTGATATGGAGGAGCCGGTTCAGGACGTGGATGACCTTTGATAAAAGCCCCCAACCGGATGGTTGGGGGCTTGCTTATGGTTTGTTTTTATATTTTTCGCGGGTAGCCAATCCTCCGCGAATGTGGCGTTCACTTTTATTCACTTCAAGCACTTGGCGCACCTGAAGATACAATAATCGGTTGCATTGGGGCAGCCGTTGCTGCAAATCCTTATGGACCGTAGATTTTGATATCCCGAAATGGTTCGCCGCGGCACGGACCGTGGCCTTGTTTTCGATGATGTACACAGCCAGCCGGCAGACTCGGTCCTCGATGGTGTCTGACATGATATCCCCCCCGATGCTGTGTTCTGTCTGGGATAATCTATGACCGGTGGCCGGCTGTTATGCATGTAATAAAATTGTCGGAAAAACAATCAATTATGTATAGATTTTTGCTTGTGTATGGGTTATAATTGATGTGTTATCTGAAAGGGGTGTTTCCCATTGTCAATTGATAAAAAAACATTACAGCGTATTTTTCTTGGCATTGCGGCATGTATTCTGCTGTTCTGGCTGCTTCATGAAACGGAGCGGGTACGGGCTGTTTTTGTGTTCTTCAAGGATATGCTTTCACCATTTATCGCAGGTGCGATTCTTGCTTTTATCATAAATGTCCCAATGCGTGGCATTGAAAACAAACTGGGTGTTATCGGGCATAAGGCTGTTCGCCGCGCAGTTGCTTTGACACTGACTTTTATTTTCATCCTTCTGGTTTTGATGGTAGTCTTTTTACTCCTGATACCCCAGGTTATTGACACAATTGGCGGCTTGATAGAAAGAATCAGCGTGCTTCTTGAGGAGCATCCACAATTGCTGAAGTGGCTCAAGCTAAGTGAAGGCGATAATAAAATTGATTGGTATTCTCTGTTTAATCAGGCGGTAAATAACTATAGCGATGGTATTCCTTCAATCCTCAATGGGGCCATGTCTGCCATCGGAAGTGTGTATACCGGTATTTTTAATGCGGTGATTGCGATTGTATTTTCAATCTATTGCCTGGCACGCAAGGATATTCTTGCACACCAGAGTAAAAGACTTGCTTACGCCTTCCTGCCTGAAAAAGTCTGCGATACTGCCGTTCATGTTTTGAGCCTGACGAATTCCACTTTCTCCAATTTTATTTCCGGTCAGTGCATCGAAGCGTGCATACTGGGCTGCTTGTTTGCCATTGCAATGACCATTTTCCAAATGCCTTACGTCGCGCTTATTAGTGTTTTGATTGGTATCACGGCGTTGATTCCCATTGTAGGCGCATTTATTGGATGTGGTCTCGGTGCGTTTTTCATCCTTGTTACTGACCCTATGAAGGCTGTATGGTTTGTGGTCATGTTCCTGATTATTCAGCAAATTGAGAACAATGTAATCTATCCCAAAGTTGTCGGTAAATCTGTCGGCTTGCCCGGAATGTGGGTGCTGGTATCTGTTACCGTTGGCGGTGCTCTGATGGGTGTGATGGGCATGCTGCTGATGATTCCGGTGGTATCCGTGATTTATACTCTTTTGCGTGAAGTCACCAATTACCGCATTGATAAACGAGGAATTAATCCTGAGAAGCTTTCTTCTAACGAAGAAGATTATACGAAGCGGAAAAGTAAGAAGAAAAAGAAAATACAACCCCCAAAAGATGATTCTGAAGATGCCACATAAAAAACTGCCCCGCTCAGCGGGGCAGTTTTTTATATTGAAGTGAACTCGAAATCCTCAAATTTCAGCCGGTCGCCGATGTCCGCACCAAAGGGAAGCAAGGCAATGGCAACCTCGGATACTACGCCGGTATCGTCATACTTGACGTAGGCGTAGTCACCACGGATATCGATGATGGTACAAATCATAGCAATACCTCTCAGCGAATGAAATTAGTGAACACCGGGGCTTCCTTATCGGGAAGGCCGTATGCTTCTTTACCAAGCGCAATGGACTTCATCAGGAATGCCATGTTTTTTGCAAGAGAGCGCATGACCTTCAGACCCTCGGCATCCTGCAATGCATCGCCGGGAGCACCGCCGTGGACGCTGTTCCAGTACAGACCGGAGGCGATGGGCATTTCGCAGATGGTGAAGTATTTGTTCAGTTCATCAAAGGTAGCGGAACAGCCGCCTCGGCGGGCAACTGCAACACTGGCACCGACCTTGAACCGTTTATCAAAAGATGTGCTGTAGAACAGCCGGTCAAGGCAGGCAATCAGTGTGGCGTTGGCAGAGGCATAGTACACAGGACTTGCCACCACCAGACCGTCTGCAGCCTCAAATTTAGGGGCGATTTCGTTTACCAAATCATCGAAAACGCATATTCCCTTCTTTTTGCAGGACGTACAGGCAATGCAGCCGCGAATGTTCTGGTTGCCGACATGAATAATCTCCACATCAACACCGGCGTTCAGGAATTCCTTTTCCATCTCCTGCAGTGCAATGGCGGTGTTGCCGTTGGCTCTGGGACTGCCGTTGAGCATCAATACTTTCAATGGTTTAACCTCCTTATGAAAACCGCCCCCGTCACCGGGGGCGGGATTATCATGCTATGCGGGGATTAGTCCTTGTACATCTCGACCAGCTTCTTCAGGTGCTCCCAACGCTCCTTGGCAGCGGCCTCGTTCTTGGCGAACAGGTCGGCGGCACGGTCGGGGAACTCGCGGGTCAGACGGCTGTAACGAGCCTCGTTCATCAGGAACTCCTGATAGCCATCCTTGGGATCCTTGCTGTCCAGCTGGAACTTGCCGGTCTCCTTGGAGGGATCGAAACGGAACAGATTCCAGTAGCCGCAATCCACAGCCTTCTTCATCTCAGCCTGGCAGTTGGTCATGCCACCCTTGATGGAGTGCATCTCACAGGGAGCGTAGCCGATAATCAGAGAAGGACCATTGTAGGCTTCAGCCTCACAGATAGCCTTGATGGTCTGTGCCTGGTTGGCGCCCATGGCAATCTGAGCGACGTAAACGTAGCCGTAGCTCATGGCGATTTCAGCCAGAGACTTCTTCTTGGTCTCCTTACCGGAGGCTGCGAACTGAGCAACCTGACCGATGTTGGAAGCCTTGGAAGCCTGACCACCGGTGTTGGAGTATACCTCGGTATCGAAGACGAAGATGTTCACGTCCTTGTTGGAAGCCAGAACATGGTCAACACCACCGAAGCCGATGTCGTATGCCCAGCCGTCACCACCGAAAATCCAGACGGACTTCTTGGACAGGTATTCCTTCTTGGACAAAATGTCAGCCACAGTGTCGCAGCAGACCTTGGCTTCCAGATTGGCAATCAGAGCCTTGGTGGCAGCCTTGTTGGCCTCGCCATCGTTGTAGGTGTCCAACCAAGCCTGGCAAGCGGCCTTGCGCTCCTCGCAGACGGTGGTCTCCATGACCTTGCGGACCTTGTTCGCCAGAGATTCACGAATGACAGCCTGAGCGGTGTACATACCCAGACCGTGCTCAGCGTTGTCCTCGAACAGGGAGTTGGCCCAGGCAGGACCGTGGCCGTTCTCGTTGACGCAGTAGGGAGAGGTAGCAGCGGGACCGCCCCAGATGGAGGAACAGCCGGTGGCGTTGGA
>JAZSEN010000032.1:0-10668 GCA_045531675.1 Faecousia sp. | reverse complement strand
CGTGGGCCTAAAAGTCCAAAAGGAGGTGCAAACAACATGGCTAAGATCACCGGTAAGTACGAGGTGCTCTACATCATCGACCCCGCTCAGGGCGAGGAGGGCATCGCCGCACTTGTGGAGAAGTTCAAGGCAATGGTGGAGGCGGAGGGTACTCTGCTCAACATCGATGAGTGGGGCAAGCGTCGTCTGGCATACCCCATCAACGATCTGCCCGAGGGCTACTACGTCCTGATGAACATCGAGACCAAGCCCGAGTTCCCCGCTGAGATGGAGCGCGTTATGAAGATCACCGAAGGTGTCATGCGCTGCCTGACCACCGCTGTGGAGGAGTAATATTATGCTCAACCACATCACCATCATGGGTCGCCTGACCCGTGATCCCGAGCTCCGCCGTACCGGCACCGGCGTTGCTGTCGCCAGCTTTACTGTGGCTGTGGACCGCGACTTCGGCAAGAACGAGAACGGCGAGAAAGAGACCGATTTCATCGACTGCGTTGCATGGCGCAATACTGCGGAGTTCGTCTCCAAGTATGCCACCAAGGGTCGTATGGTGGCGGTCTCCGGTCGGCTGCAGATTCGCGGCTGGACCGACAAGGATGGCAACAAGCGTCGCACCGCTGAGGTCGTGGCAGACAATGTCTACTTCGGCGACAGCAGACGGGACACCGAGGGTGGTTCCTTCAATGCCGGCAACGGCTTTGGTGGTAACAACTACGGCGGCAACAGCTACAGCGGTAACAACTATTCCGCTCCGGCCGGCCCCAACTACGGTGCCTACTCCGCTCCCGCGGCTCCCGCATCCGATTTCGCGATGCTGGATGACGATGACGCCCAGCTGCCCTTCTAAAAGCTGAACTTTTCTACTAAACTTACAAGGAGGACAAGACCATGGCTAACGAACAGCGTGTTCGCCCCCGCAAGCGCAAGAAGGTTTGCGCATTCTGCGTGGATAAGGTGACCAGCATCGATTACAAGGACACTGCGAAGCTCCGCCGTTACCTGTCCGAGCGTGGCAAGATTCTGCCCCGCCGTACCACCGGTACCTGCGCCGCTCACCAGCGTGACCTGACCACCGCTATCAAGCGCGCCCGTCAGATTGCTCTGCTGCCCTACGTTGCTGACTAATGGCATACTTCAACGCTCCGGAACGAATGTTCCGGAGCGTTTTTTGCAAAAGAACAAGCCACCGGCATTGCCGGTGGCTTGTAAAACTATCAACCAAATACGCTCAGCAGGAAGCCGGCGGCGATGGCAGAGCCGCTAACACCAGCCACATTGGGGCCCAGGGCATGCATCAGCAGGAAGTTGGAAGGATTGGCCTTCTGACCCTCCAGATTAGACACACGGGCCGCCATGGGAACGGCGGAAACACCGGCAGAACCAATGAGGGGATTGACCTTGCCCTTGGTGGCCCAGCACATGACCTGACCGCCCAGCAGACCACCGATGGTGGACAGGATAAATGCACAGACACCCAGAACCACAATCTTCATAGTCTCATAGGTCAGGAAGTTGGAGCCGACCATGGTGGCGCCCACAGCAGTGGACAGCAGGATGGTGACCATATTCATCAGCGCATTCTGCACAGTGTCGGACAGACGGTCGGTGACGCCGCACTCCTTGAGCAGGTTGCCCAGCATCAGGCAGCCAATCAGAGGCGCGGTATCGGGCAGCAGCAGAGCCACAAACAGGGTGACCACGATAGGGAAGATAATCTTCTCGGTCTTGGACACGGTACGGGTCTGAATCATCTTAATCTGACGCTGCTTGGAAGTGGTCAGCAGACGCATAAAGGGCGGCTGAATCATGGGAATCAGCGCCATGTAGGAGTAGGCTGCCACAGCGATGGCACCCAGCAAATGGGGCGCCAGACGGGAGGTCAGGAAGATGGCAGTAGGACCGTCAGCACCGCCAATGATGCCGATAGAAGCCGCCTCCAGACCGTTGAAGCCCAACAGAATCGCGCCAAGGAAGGCAGCGAACACGCCCAACTGGGCAGCTGCGCCCAGCAGCAGGCTCTTGGGATTAGACAGCAGAGGACCGAAGTCAGACATAGCACCTACGCCCATGAAAATCAGGCAGGGGTAGATGGATGTTTTAACGCCGATGTAGAAGTAGTCCAGCAGGCCGCCCTCCAGCAGGATAGCACCGTAGCCGATTTCATGGTTCATGAACTTGGTCCACAGTTCCTGATGGTACAGGCCGGCACCGGGCAGGTTGCTCAGCAGGCAGCCGAAGGCGATGCCCACCAGCAGCAGCGGCTCGAACTTCTTGACGATGGCCAAATACAGCAGAAAACAGGCAATCACAAGCATCGCAAGATTCTGCCAGCCACCATCTATAAACCCGTTGGACATCTGGGCAAAGCCGGACTTGTTCCACAAATCCAGCAGGATTTCACCAATATTTATTTTCATTGGCTGACCTCCTTAGCCGATAACGACCAGAGGCGCGCCGGTGTCCACGGTGGAGCCCTTCTGGACCAGCACCTGCGTTACGGTGCCGTCCTTGGGAGCCATGATTTCGTTTTCCATCTTCATGGCCTCCAGCACCACCAGAACGGTGCCGGACTTCACAGCCTGACCGGCGGCGACGTTGACCTTCAGAATGTTGCCGGGCATGGGGGCATTGACTGCCTCGCCGGAACCGGTGACAACAGGAGCCGCGGGAGCGGCAGGAGCGGCAGGAGCGGCGGCAGCAGGAGCAGCAGCGGCAGGAGCAGCAGGGGCAGCGACAGGTGCCGTAGCCTCATACTCGTCCAGCAGGATTGCCTTGCCGGCCTCCACCTCTACCTCGTAGGTGCGACCGCTCAGGGTCACTTTATATTTCATTCGTAGTTTCCTCCTTGTTACTTACTGAACAGCTTGTCCAGCAGCGTAATCGTCAGGATGATTACACCGGTGACGATGAAGATGCCCAGCATTCCGATGCCCATAATGGACAGCGAATTCTTCAGGTTGCCGACATCGATGGAGTAGAAGAACTCCAAAACGGCATAGCCGATATTCATAATAAATTCGTGCATGGTATCCTCCTTACAGTCCCAGCATGCCCTTGACCAGAGCAAGGATCAATCCGCCGGCGATAACCGAGGCAATCTGACCGGACACATTGACGCCGATGGAGTGCATCAGCAGGAAGTTGGAGTTGTCCTCCTCCAGACCCATCTTGTGGACCACACGGGCGGACATGGGGAAAGCGGAAATGCCTGCGGCACCAATCATGGGGTTAATTTTCTTCTTGGTGAACAGGTTCATGAGCTTCGCCAACATGATGCCGCCGAAGGTATCCACGATGAAGGCCACCAGACCCAGACCCATAATCAGCAGAGTTTCGAATTTCAGGAATTCCTCAGCCTTCATGCAGTTGGCGATGGTCAAGCCCAGCAGAATGGTAATCAGGTTTGCCAGCACATTCTGAGCGGTTTCGGACAGGGAGTTGGTCACGCCGCACTCACGCAGCAGGTTGCCAAACATCAGGAAGCCAATCAGTGCCACCGCGTCGGGGGCGACCAGAGCCACAATCACCGTTACCACGATGGGGAACAGGATTTTGGTCAGCTTGGATACCTTTTTGCCCTTGTACTCCATCTTGATCAGCCGTTCCTTTTTGGTGGTGCACAGCTTGATGATGGGCGGCTGCACCAGAGGGACCAGTGCCATATAGGAGTATGCCGCAACGGAAATGGCGCCCATGTAGGAAGAGCCCAACTCCTTTGCAACGAAGATGGAGGTGGGGCCGTCTGCTGCGCCGATGATGGCGATGGAAGCCGCGTCCTTCAGCTCGAAGCCGAACAGGGATGCCATAAACAACGTGAAGAAGATGCCGAACTGCGCCGCCGCGCCGAAAATCATCATTTTCGGATTGGTCAGCAGCGGTTCGAAGTCAATCATCGCGCCGATGCCGATGAACAGCAGCAGGGGGAACAATTCCGCTCCCTCGATACCGATGTTGAACAGGGTGCCGATGACATGCTGTACGCCGGTCCGGGCCTGCTCCAGAGGCAGATTGACCAGAATTGCGCCAAAGCCCATGGGCATCAGCAGGGTGGGTTCCATCTCCTTGGCAATTGCCAGATAGATGAGGATGCCGCCGATGATCCACATGATGACATGCTGCAGTTCGATGTTCAGCAGGTTTTGATACAGGATCTCCACAGGCGACCCTCCTTAGCTGATGACGACCAGAGGTGCGCCGGTGTCGACGGTAGCGCCCTTCTGGACCAGCACCTGAGTTACGGTGCCATCCTTGGGGGCCATGATTTCGTTTTCCATCTTCATGGCCTCCAGCACCACCAGAACGGTGCCGGATTTCACAGCCTGACCGGCGGTGACGTTGACCTTGAGGATGTTACCGGGCATGGGGGCGTTGACCGCCTCGCCGGCGCCGGTGATAGCAGGCGCAGCAGGTGCTGCGGCAGGTGCAGCCGCGGGAGCGGCAACGGGGGCAGCAGGCGCAGCCGCGGGAGCGGCGGGAGCCAGTGCCTGGAAGTCGGACAGAGGCAGGGGATTTGCCAGCTCTACCTCGACCTCGTAGGTGCGTCCGTTAAGAGTCACATTATATTTCATGCTCACTTAACCTCCTTGATAGACAGGAACCGCAGCTCGTTCAGGGGCTTGCCCATCTTGTCCGCCACGATAGCCATCAGCATGGCAGCGGTTTTGGGCTCCACGTCATGGAGTTTCAGAGCGCCGGCGGAACCGGGAGCCACAGGAACATCGGCCTGCTTGGCGGGAGCCGCAACAGCGGCGCCATTGGACGGACCGGGCTCAGCGGGGGCTTCAGCGGCATTTTTCTTGTTGGCGGCGGCCACGAAAAACTTACCGATGAGGATGACAACAACCATCAGGGCAATCAGTCCGAGGAACACCACACCGTAGCCCAGAAGAGCCACGATGGCGGCATCTACCTTGCCGATTTCCGCCATATCAGAAGCGAGAAACATCATAATGCTGCCTCCTTATGCTTCGACGATGGTGTAGGTGACTTCGTTTTCTTCCTTGGCCTTCCGCTCCTCGAAGAACTTTTCGGCCAGATTGGGGAAGGCGATGTAGGACAGGACATCCTCGTCGCTGCGGGCGATGCCCTCCAGCTGCTTGCGGGTCTTGTCCACGACGGGCTCCAGAGTGTCGGCATAGCGACCGGTCAGGGGCTTCTCGTCGCCCAGAATCATCTTCTGGATGGCGGGGTCGATGGGAGCGGGAGTCTTGCCGTACTCGCCGCGGCAGTAAGCCTTGACTTCCTTGGAGACCTTCTTGTAGCGCTCACCCTGCAGCACGTTGGTCACGGCCTGAACGCCGACCATCTGGCTGGTGGGGGTGACCAGAGGGGGATAGCCCAGATCCTTACGGACCTTGGGAGTCTCGATCAGAGCCTCGTCGAACTTATCCAGAGCATTCATCTGCTTCAGCTGGCTGAGCAGGTTGCTGAGCATGCCGCCGGGAATCTGATAGGTCAGGCACTGGGTATCGGTAGCCATGGACTTGGGCATCAGAGTGCCGTCGGCCAGGAACTCGTCACGAACGCCCTTGAAGTAGTCGGCGATCTTCTTGGTGCACTTGTCGTCCAGATCCACCTGATAGCCCAGCTGACGCAGAGCGTAAGCCATGGTCTCGGTGGCGGGCTGGCTGGTGCCGCCGGAGAAGGGAGAGATGGCGGTATCGATGATATCCACGCCGGCTTCCACGGCCTTCAGGTAGGTCATGAAGGCGAGGCCGGTGGTGGAGTGGGTGTGCAGGTCGATGGGCAGGTCCACGGCGTCCTTAATGGCGGAGACCATGTCGTAAGCCTCCTGGGGACCCATGATGCCGGCCATATCCTTGATGCAGATGGTGGCAGCGCCCATTTCCTTCAGCTCCTTGACCATCTCCACGTACTTCTTGTGGGTGTGGACGGGGGAGGTGGTGTAGGAGATGGTGCCGGAAGCGATGGCGCCGGCCTTGACGGTGGCTTCCATGGCAGTCTTCATGTTGGTCACGTCGTTGAGGGCATCGAAGATGCGGATGACATCCATGCCGTTCTCGACAGCCTTCTGGACGAACATCTTCACGAAATCATCGGGGTAGTGGGAGTAGCCCAGAACGTTCTGGCCACGCAGAAGCATCTGGAGCTTGGTGTTGGGCATCTTGGCGCGGATCTTGCGCAGACGCTCCCAGGGATCTTCGTTGAGGTAGCGCAGGCACACGTCGAAGGTGGCACCGCCCCAGCACTCAGCGGCGTAGTAGCCGGCCTTGTCGATGGTCTCGAGCATGGGCTCGAACTTGTCGTAGGGCAGACGGGTTGCGATCAGAGACTGGTTCGCGTCACGCAGAACGGTCTCCACAAACTGGACTTTTCTTGCCATTATGTATATAACCTCCGTATATGGATTTTTGATATATTCCGATGAAGTCCAATCTTCACCAAGTACAGTCTAACACATTATAAATAAAATGTAAACCCATTTTTCGCCTGAGAAAGGAAAACTTTCAGCACAATTTCACAGCGGACAGCCCGTTGGGATAAAGGATTGTTTAGCGGAGTAAATTTGCACTGCTAAACGATAATTTACGGCACAAGGAGTTTTAAAAAAGGTATTGACAAATTTTGCGAGATGGTGTACTATTGTACTAGTGAGGTAGTACAGTTGTAAAGGAGGAATCCAATGGATTGGTTTATTGACAGAAACCGGCCGATTTGTCCCCAGATCTGCGAACAGCTTTGCCTCAGAATTGCCAATGGCGCGTTTGCGCCCCACGAGAAGCTGCTCTCCGTCAGGGAAATTGCCGTTGCGGCAGGGGTCAACCCCAATACCGTACAGCGCTCCCTGGAGGAGTTGGAGAGCAAAGACATTCTCTATTCAGTGCGAGGCTCCGGCTGGTTCGTTGGTGAGGATACCTCTCTGGCGAGAGATATTCTGAAGGACATTCTGGCACGAAAAACCGCCGACTATTTTGAATCCATGTACCATCTGGGTATGGATTCGGACGCAGTAAAACAGTATGTAAAGGAGTGGAAACCATGAGTGAAATCGTTAGTTGTACAAATCTGGTTAAGGACTACGGCAGTCTTGTGGCCCTTAACAGCATCAATTTCTCCCTCGAAAGCGGAAAAATTGTAGGTCTTTTGGGACCCAACGGCTCCGGCAAGACCACATTGATCAAAATATTGAACGGACTGCTCACCCCTACCTCCGGAACGGTGACCATCAACGGACAGTCCATTGGCGTGGAAACCAAGAAGGTGGTAGCCTATCTGCCCGACAACAGCTACCTCAATTCCTGGATGACGGTGAAGCAAATCGTAGATTACTTCGCGGATTTTTATGAGGATTTCCGTCCGGAGGTTGCCTATGAGATGCTGAAGCGCTTGGACATTGCTCCGGAAAGAAAACTGAAAACCCTTTCCAAGGGCAACAAGGAAAAGGTCTGCCTCATTCTGGTCATGAGCCGGAACGCCCTGCTTTATGTGCTGGACGAACCCATTGCGGGCGTGGATCCTGCCGCCCGGGACTATGTCATTTCAACGATTATCAACAACTACAATCCCCAGTCCACCGTGATTATCTCGACCCATCTGATTGCGGATATCGAGCAGGTTCTCGATGAGGTAATTTTCCTCAAAAACGGCAATATCGTACTGCATAAGACCGTTGACGAGATCCGTACGGAGCATGAAAAAAGTGTCGACGAGCTGTTCAGGGAGGTGTTCAAATGGTAAAGAAGCTGTTTAAGCACGAATTTCTCGCCTATGCGCGGATTATGAGTGTCATTTTGGTTATTCTGCTGACCGTGGCAACGGCGGGCAGAGTCATTCAGTTCTTTGAAAACGACAGCATACCCTATTCGATTGTCAGTACCCTTTCCTTTATCACCTACGGCTTTTCTCTGGTTGCGGCAGCCATCTTCAGCTTTGCCTTTGCGGTTGTCAGATTTTACAGGAATCTGTTTACAGCTGAGGGCTATCTTTCCTTCACCCTGCCGGTGACCTCCTCCCAGCATATCTGGGTCAAGTCTCTGACCGCGCTGTGCTTCGAGGTCATCACCTGGATTGTGATGATTCTTTCCCTCTGCATTATCACTTCCGGCGAAATGCTGAAGGAAATCTACCTCGCTCTTGCCTACATTTTTGATAAGCTGTACGCGTTTGCCGGCTTCCATACCGTACTGTTTGTAGTGGAAGCGCTGGCGGCGATTCTTGTAGCGGCGCTGTGCAGCATGCTGCTGTACTACACCTTCATTTCCATCGGCCAGCTGTTCAAAAAGAACCGTATTCTGGCGGCTGTGGGCGCGTATTTTGTTTACTACATCATTTCGCAGGTCGTTTCCTCTGTGTTCAGTATCTCTTTCTCGATGCTTTTGCCTCTTGATGTGTCCGAAAAGATTGGCCGGTTTGTGGCGCTTCATCCCCTTGCCACCGCCCATACCATTCTGTGCGGATCGATGCTTCTGAACGCGGTGTTTGTTTTGATTTTCTTTAGTGTGATTCGGGCAATCATCACCAAAAAGCTGAATCTTGAGTAATGGAGGGGAGTATTATGAAAAAATCCTTTAGATTACTGTCCCTGCTAATGGTTTTTGCAATCTGCTGCACCCTGAGTGGCTGCGGTATGCTGGACGATTTGCGTCAGAGCCGGGCAACCATGACGGCTGACGGCACCATCAAATTCTATGACGGCACCGAGTATCTGCCTTTGCCCGAATGTGAGGGTCTGCTGCCCATCTTTAACGAATATAAGATGGTGCATCTGGTGGAGGAGGACCTCCCCCTGCTGCTGACTATTTTCTCCGAAAATGTGTACACAATGAGCGATAACGGCGTATTTCTGGAGTTTTACACCGAAGATTCCAATATTTATTATTGCCGCTCCGATTACTACGACAAGGTGCTGGACAGCCTCAATAACGGCATTACGGACGGGGTGTACGTCTACTGGTACTACGATTTCGAAGAAGAAACCTTCGGCTCTTATACGTTGACGGAGGAACAGTCTGACGCAATCGATGAGATTTGCGCCACCCAGACACCGGAGGAGCTTCCGGAGGCGGCAACGTTGGATTACGATTATCTGATTGACCTGATGATCTGCCCGGAGGATAAGCTGTTTATGACCGATACAGTGGATTTGTGTCTGCTCAACGACAAGTATTACATCGTGGTTTTCGACGTTGAGACAATCGCGCTATATAGTGTGCCTGAGAACCTTTTCGACACCTTTGATGCGATTTTCGAACTCTATATCGAAAGCGAATCCTACTGGATGGAGGAAGACTGGTAAATCGTTTTAAGGGAACGGCGCAAGCCGTTCCCTGCGTTTTTTTTCTGCGATAAATGATTGTTTAGCGTTCCGATTACAACCGCACCTTTTGTAGGGGAGGGTCAAGACCCTCCCCTACAATATAATCCGGATTAAACCGCTAAACGATAATTTAACATTTCTATAGCCGTAACAGAAAAGAATGTTGGAAAACTTTCATTTTTGTATACATTCCTATATTGATTTTCAGTTTGGGATATAGTATGATATGATTGCAAAGAATGGGATGCCCAGAGAGGCATCGCAACTTAATTTATGAAAGAGGTAACAACTATGGCACAGATTGATCTGAGCAAGTACGGTATCACCGGCGCTACCGAAATTATCCACAACCCCTCCTACGAGGCTCTGTTCGAGGCAGAGATGGATCCCTCCCTGGAAGGCTACGAGAAGGGCCAGCTGACTGAGCTGGGCACCGTCAACGTCATGACCGGCGTCTACACCGGCCGCTCCCCCAAAGACAAGTACATCGTCATGGACGAGAACTCCAAGAACACCGTGTGGTGGACCTCCGATGAGTTCAAGAACGACAACCACCCCATGAGCGAGGAAGTCTGGTCCACCGTTAAGGATCTGGCTATGAAGCAGCTGTGCGGCAAGAAGCTGTACGTTGTCGACGCCTTCTGCGGCGCCAATGCCGACACCCGTATGGCCGTCCGCTTCATCATGGAAGTGGCATGGCAGGCTCACTTCGTCACCAATATGTTCATCCAGCCTACCGCTGAGGAGCTGGCTAACTTCGAGCCCGACTTCGTTGTTTACAACGCTTCCAAGGCTGCCGTCGAGAACTACAAGGAGCTGGGGCTGAACTCCAGCACCTGTGTTGCCTTCAACATCACCTCCCGTGAGCAGGTCATCCTGAACACTTGGTACGGCGGCGAAATGAAGAAGGGCATGTTCTCCATGATGAACTACTACCTGCCCCTGAAGGGCATTGCTTCCATGCACTGCTCCGCCAACACCGACATGAACGGCGAAAACACCGCTCTGTTCTTCGGCCTGTCCGGCACCGGTAAAACCACCCTGTCCACCGATCCCAAGCGTCTGCTTATCGGCGATGACGAGCACGGCTGGGACGACAACGGCGTGTTCAACTTCGAGGGCGGCTGCTACGCAAAGGTTATCAACCTGGATCCCGAGTCCGAGCCCGACATCTACAACGCCATCAAGCGCAACGCCCTGCTGGAGAACGTGACTGTGGACGAAAACGGCAAGTGCGACTTCGCTGACGGCTCCGTCACCGAGAACACCCGTGTTTCCTACCCCATTCAGCACATCCAGAACATCGTGAAGCCCGTTTCTGCTGCTCCCGCAGCCAAGAACGTGATCTTCCTGTCTGCTGACGCATTCGGCGTTCTGCCTCCCGTTTCCAT
>JAZSEN010000054.1:0-13731 GCA_045531675.1 Faecousia sp. | reverse complement strand
TCTGGTAACAGAGCCGGCTTCGTTATTGAATGTCTTTTGGCTTAACAAAACCTACCCCGTTGTCCAAAAGAACAACGGGGTAGGGGGTTAACTGTCAGCGACTTTTTTCTTGCGTTTTCCTGCGACAACGGGAATAAAAACGATACACAGGAACGATACCAGACATACGGCGGAAACTGCTGCGCCAATGGTAAATGCTTTGTTTTTGTAGCGGAAGGTGATGGAGTGTGTACCCTCGGTGAGCTTCAGAGCTATCATGGCATCGCCGACCAGAACGATTTCGGCTTCCTCGCCATCTACCTCAGCAATCCAATTGTCGTCGAAGGGGATAGAGGTGTAGAGTAGACCGTCCCGGTTGCAGTTGATGCTTCCTGCGACTTCTGTGTTGGAGAACCTGGTCAAATCCAGAGTAGAGGCAGCAAGAACCTCGTAACCCTGCGTGAACACCTCGTCATTCAAAAGGGCGGCCCGGATATTGATTACGCCGGGACTATCCTCGGTGACACCGTTGGGACAAATGATTTCCACGATAACCTCGTCACCTTCTTTTACCTGAGCGATGGCCAGCATCTGGGGCAGACTGGTTTCTTCTTTGAACAGCTCCTGATTGTTGAGATAAACTCTGTATTTATTCTCCTTGGACATATTCATCTCCATGCACAGGTAGCCGGGGTCGGTGATGACATAGTTGTAATGGATTTTACCACTGCGGTTGTCGGTGTGGTACTTGACGTAGGCGGTTTCGCTGTTTTTGATTTTCTTGTCCAGAATTACGTCGTAACCTGTGATATTCGCCTGCTTGCCGGAAACCATGGTCCACACATCTTCGTCGATACCGGTGGCGAGTGAGAAGAGGGTGTTTTGCTTGAAGAACTCGTTTTCCTCTTCGCCACCGTCCTCGCTTTCGAGGATGCGCTCCAGGGTGGCATCAGCGAGGGAACTCTCAGCAAGGAAACCCAGAGGCAGGTAAAAATTATTCTGCATCAGATAGACGCCACCGTAGGTGTGGATTTGCTCAAAGTAAGGATTCTTCTGGGGGATGGCGTTGCGTTCTACCAGATATTTCAGGTTCAGGAACAGGTTGGTCACTGGAGAGGTTTCCTCGTAGCAGTAGCGATTGTAGGGCTCGTAGGATGCAAGTCCCAGTTCCTTTGTAAAGGCAGTGACCCGTACATTGGCGGAGCTGGTAAAGGTGGAGATACCGTTGTAATCATTCAGAGCGCCGTCATTGAGAATCTGTGCGTGGGTGGTTTCGACGCGGTAGAAGTCAGAGTACTTCTCCCGTTCTTTGATATAGCGGAAGATGGACGCGGAGTATTCTGTACCTTCAGGATAGGTGGAGATGCTGGTGCGATTGAAGGATAGACCGAATTTCACAAGAATCAGCGGCAACTCCAGACAAAACAGGGCGCATAGAGATAATGCCTTGATTCTGCGGAACAGCAGTCTGCGTTTGACCAGACGTTCCTCGTAATCGGGCTCCGCGTCGCTGATTTTGTTAAAGAGACGTTCAGCAATGGAGAGCATAAACGCACCGGCATACAATAAAAGAAACGCCACATTGTATGCAATGAAAATCAAGTCGTTTGCTTTTTCACTGCAGATGACTACCACGGCAGAAAGGGCAAAAGCGATGGTCAGTTTCCAGGGGCCGAAGGTATCACGCAGGAGCCAGGTCCGGTACGCCATATACAGGATGACAAAGCTGTACAGGAAACTGAACCGGTAGGGAATCATGTTGGTAAAATGGAAGCCGTGCCAGATATAGTCCAGCTGACGGATCAGGAAGCTCAGAATAAAGAATACCAGCAATCCGACGCAGCACAGTTTTTCCCGCAGCTTGACGTCTTTGGCGGTGAGGAACAGAAAGGCCATCAGCATGGGGCCCACGCCGCTTGCGATATTGGGAAGACCTTCCATGTGGGTGGGGCTCAGTTCACCGCTCATGTTGCCGGCGACCTGCGCCATGCCCAGCAGCACAGGAGGGAAGGACTTTAAAACTGCCACGAACCATTTTTTAATCAGAGTGAACACCCCTGCATCAGCAGCTTTGGCGGCATCAAAGGCGGACCATGCGGCCTGAGCGCCGGCAAGCTGATTGTTGGAAACGATGTTCAGGGAGAAATCGGTGGGGAATTGGTTGATGCTGGAGTTGGTGTTTTGAAGAGCGGCAAGGGCAGGCAGTTCCAGAAAAGCGGTCATGCCAATGGCCAGAATGGTAAACAGGGCGATGCGACCAAAATCCAGCGCCAGAGCCTTGATACTGTTGCACCGGCATATTTGATAGCAGATGAACAGCAGCAGCACAAAGATGCAGGTGAAGAAACCAATATAGTAATTGGCAAGGATGGAAAGGGTCAGGGTAACGGTGTAGAGGATGAATTTCTTATCACGCAGCAAAGAAACGGTGCCCAGCGCTACCAGAGGCAGCAGGGCGAAGGTATCCAGCCACATGATGTTCCATTGATAACCCAGCGCCCAGGAGCACAAGGCGTAGAAACTGCCGAACAGAGCGATGGAGGGATCTTTCTTGCCAAAAATCTTCTTTAGGAAGATGGCAAAGAACAGTCCTGCCAGTCCCAGCTTGATAGGGGAAAGGAGGGCGAAATATTCGAGTACCAGACTTTCCGGTACGAAAACACTGAGCAGATTCAGAGGGGAACCGAGGTAGTAGCTTATCAGGCCCAGATAGTCCATGCCCATACCCACATTCCAGCTGTACAGCAGGGAATCGCCGCGAAGCAGGGCTCTGCGGAACTCGAGAAAGAAAGGGTAGTACTGATGGTATTCATCGGAGTACAGGAATGCGTAAGAATTGCCAAAGGGCTCGCATTGCTGCACGAGCATCACAATCAGCATTCCGATAAAGGGAATCAGGAAAGCAAAGGGCAGTGGATTTGCTTTGGAAAGCCTGTTCAGAAGGGGAGATTTGACTTTCATATGAAGCCTCCGAAAATATAGTCTGTAATATTGTATCACGAAATTGGCGGAAGTAAAGAAAAAACTCGCTGTCGGATGGGAAAACTCCCCAATCCGGCAGCGAGTCTGTTATTAAGGTCTAAAATGGATTAGCTGTAGTTTAGTATACCTTACAAAATCAGACAAATCAGACCGTTTGCACCATCGTTGACGATTCTGGTCAGACTGCCACGAAATTTGTTGCGTACATCGTCCTGAAGGCCGGTCACCTTGGCGGTCATGCCGTCGCCAATCAGCTCCGATACCGAGCGCCCGAAGATGTTGCTCTGCCACAGCTGTTCCGCATCTGCACCGCTGAGCCGGTCCATCAGGTCCTGTGCCTGCTTTTCGTCGCCGACCATGGGCGTGATTTCCGTGTCCATATCCACCCGAATCATGTGAATGGAGGGTGCGCCTGCTTTCAGCTTCACCCCAAAGGAACCGCCTTTGCGCATCAGTTCCGGCGCACTCAGCTCCATGTCGCCGGTGGCGGGCATCACAACGCCGTAGCCGGTAGCCTTGACTGCGGAAAGAGCATCGGCGATTTTATCGTACTCCCGCTTGATGCCGGAAAGCTCTTCCAGCAGCGATACCAGCTGTGCATCGTTCTCTACCTGAACGCCGGCTTTGTTGCTGAGAATCTCGTAGAACAGGCTTTCAGGGAATCCCAGTGCGCAGGAAACCGTTCCTGTGGCCAGATCCACACTGCGAATCGAGAAATCCAGCACCTGCTCCAGCTCTTTCAGAGCGGAAAGGCTGGGTGCTGCCTGCCCAAGAGTAGAGATTTCTCCGGCTCGCTGAAGCAGGGCTTCATACAGCGCCGCCTTCACCGGATGCTCCGGCTCCAGTGCGTCCATCCAACGGGGGAGGTACACCCGCAGCTCTTTCATGGGGAAGGCGTACAGCAGCTCCTGCAGCAGTCGGGCAATTCCGTTTCCGTCCAATGCCTGACAGTCCGCAATTGCCGCATCCACGCCATATTCCGCTTTCAGGGCGGCTTTTACATTGGCGGCATTGTCGCCGGAGGGGTTGCGGGAGTTGATGATAACGAGATATGGCTTGCCGGTTGCCTGCATATCCCGAATGGCCCGCCCTTCGGCGGTGATGTAATCGGCGCGTGGAATGTCAGTGACGGTGCCGTCAGTGGTGACCACGATACCGATGGAGCAATGCTCCTCCATGACCTTCTTCGTGCCGATTTCCGCCGCATCGGTCATGGGAATCTCGTAGTCAAACCAGGGGGTGGTGACCATCCGCGGCACGCCATCCTCCTGCGCGCCCACCGCACCGTCCACCATGTAGCCCACGGAATCAATCATCCGGACCCGCAGCCGTGCGGTGCCGTCGGGAGAAATCTCCACTGCCTCCTCCGGTACGAATTTCGGCTCGGAGGTCATGATGGTTTTGCCGGAGCCGCTTTGGGGCAGCTCATCACGGGCCCGCTCTTTTCGGTAAGGGTCATCGATGCAGGGAATCACCAGCTCCTCCATGATTCGCTTGATGAGAGTAGACTTTCCGGTTCGCACCGGTCCTACCACACCGATGTAAATATTGCCGCCGGTACGGGCAGCGATGTCCTGATAAATGTTTTCCATAGCGCAGCCTCCTGATCCGGCAGGAGGTCCGCTCCTGCCATGGTTTACTGCAAGGTATGTCCGCAGTAAAGAAAATAGAACAGTAACCGAAAAAATCAGAAATTTCGTAAAAATAATGTTTGACAAATGGGACTGAAGCCTATATAATATGTAAGCACGACTGCGAAAAGGAGGGCGTACTATGCTCTTAGGACTTTCCAAGATAATCGACAGTCCCGGCGCGTCCGTATCTTTTTCCACCAGTGTAGACCTGAGTGATCTTCGCTACGGCGATAGCTATCCTGTAACCGAGCCTGTGGTGGCTGAGGGACAGGTGCGCAATACCGCCGGTGTGCTGGTGATGACCGGTTCCGTCCGGACAACAATCCACGGCATCTGCGACCGCTGCGCCAACGAATTCGACCGGGAAGTGGATATCCCCATCGATGTGGTATTGGTCACAGAGCTTGCCAACGAAGAGAACGAAGATGAATGGGTATTCCCTCTGGAGGGAGACAGCGCCGACTTGGAGGACATTGTCCGGACGGTATTCGTCCTGAATCTTGGCTCCAAGCTGCTGTGCAGGGAAGATTGTCAGGGACTGTGCTGCCGTTGCGGCAAGGACCTGAACCATGGACCTTGCAATTGCCAGAAGGAGCTGGATCCCCGATTTGCTGCTTTGAAGCAGCTTCTTGAGAAGTAAACCAATACAAAAAGCTGTTAAAAGCAGTTCGACCAAGGAGGTGTCACCATGGCTGTCCCTAAGTGTAAAGTGTCCAAGGCCCGTCGCGATAAGCGCCGTGGCTCCAACTGGAAGCTGTCTGCTCCCAGCGTGGCTGTTTGCCCCAAGTGCGGCGAGCCCGTCATGCCCCACAGAGCTTGCAAGGCTTGCGGCTCCTACAATGGCCGTCAGGTCCTGGCCGCCAAGGCTGACTAAGGCAGGAAAAGCGGAAACGCAGAGGAAGGCTGATAGCCTTCCTCTTTTTCCTTGTCCGGGCAACCCCTGAAACGATTATTTACAGGATTGCATTTCAGATGAAAATGTGGCATAATGTAAAGGATATATTATAGAAGGGTGCTGATTGTATGTCCCGACTGCTGATATCCGGTCTGGTGAATGTGGAAACCACTGTAAAGGTGCGCAAATTCCCCATTGACTACTATCCCATCGATTATCCTTTCTTTGGTGTCCGTTCTGGTGTATCCGGCGTGGCGTTCAATCTGGCGAAGGCTGCCGGCACGTTGGGGGATCAGATCCGGCTCCATTCCATGACCGGCACGGATTTTGAGGCATCCTATATTAAAGATACCCTCACAACCCGTGGAATTTGCACGGATGGCGTGCTACCCTGCCTGCGGCAGACCCCCACCTCTGTGGTGCTCTACGACGATACCGGTCGCCGGCAGATTTACTGTGACCTGAAGGACATTCAGGAAACTCCTTATCCCGTCGATAATCAGATGCTGGAAGATGTTGATCTGGTAGTTGCCTGCAATATCAATTTCAACCGCCCCTTGCTCGCCTGCGCGAAAGCCGCCGGCAAGACCATCGCCACCGATGTCCATGTCCTGTCCAACATTCACGACGACTACAATCGGGATTTCATGACAGCGGCGGATATCCTGTTCCTCAGCGATGAGGGCATCGGCGAGAACTATCAGGACTTCCTGCGGGCTCTGCACAGCACCTACCGCAACCGTATCATCGTCCTGGGACGGGGCAGTAAGGGTGCGGCTTTGATTTGTGAGGGGCAGATTTATCAGCTTCCCGCGGTTCAGGTGGGACAGATTGTCAACACCGTGGGAGCCGGTGATGCGCTGTTTATTTCCTTTAATCATTTTTATGCACAGGGACTTACCCCTGTTGAAGCGCTGATTCGCGCGGAGCTGTTCGCCTCTGCGAAAATCTGCACCAGCGGCGGAGCGGAAGGCTTCGTCGATGAATCCGAAATCACTCGGCTGTATGTGGACTATGCCGATGTAATAAAAAGTCAAATCCAAACGTTTCCCCTTTGAAAGGAGTGATTCCCATGGCGAAACCCCTTGTTGCCATCGTCGGACGGCCCAACGTGGGTAAATCCATGCTGTTCAATAAACTGACCGGTCACCGGACCTCCATTGTGGAGGATACTCCCGGTGTGACCCGTGACCGCATCTACGGCGACTGCGAGTGGTGCGGACGGCAGTTCAGTCTGGTGGATACTGGCGGTATCGAGCCGGGCACCGAGAACGATATGCTGAAATTCATGCGCCGTCAGGCGGAAATCGGCATTGAGCTGGCGGACGCAATCATTATGGTGGTGGATGTCCGCTCCGGCGTTACCGCTGCCGATCAGGATGTGGCGACCATGCTTCGCAAATCCCGTAAGCCGGTGTGCCTTGCGGTGAATAAGTGCGATTCTATTGGCACGGTCAATCCCGATGTGTTTGAGTTCTACGGACTGGGCATCGGCGATCTCTTTGAAACCTCTGCCATCCACGGCCACGGTACCGGTGATATGCTGGATTGGGTGCTGGAGAACATCCCCGAGGGCGACAGCACCGATGAGGAAAGTGAAATCATCAACGTTGCCATCGTTGGCAAGCCCAACGTGGGCAAATCCAGTCTGCTGAATCAGATTCTGGGTGAGGAGCGGGTCATCGTGTCCAATGTGGCAGGTACCACCCGTGATGCCATCGACTCTTACTATGAGAACGAAACCGGCAAGTATTGCCTGATTGATACCGCCGGTATGCGCCGTAAGAGCAAGGTGGACGACTTAATTGAAAAGTATTCCAATATGCGCTCCATCAGCGCCATTGAGCGTGCGGATGTGTGCCTGATTCTTATTGATGCCAATGAGGGCGTCACCGAGCAGGATACCAAAATCGCCGGACTGGTCCACGAGGCAGGTAAGGCCGCCATCATCGTGGTCAATAAGTGGGATGCGGTGGAGGATAAGGAAACCAATACCATGCGTGACATGGAGCAGGACGTTCGTGAGGGACTGAGCTATATGACCTATGCCCCTGTCATGTTCCTGTCGGCGCTGACCGGCTCCCGTGTGGATAAGCTGTTTCCCATGATTCAGGAGGTCTACCGCCAGAATACCAGCCGTATCACCACCGGCGCCCTGAACAGTATTCTGGCAGAAGCCACCGCCCGGGTCCAGCCTCCCTCCGATAAGGGTCGCCGTCTGAAGATTTACTATATGACTCAGGCCGGCACCAAGCCTCCTCACTTTGTTATTTTCTGCAACGATGCCCGTTTGTTCCACTTCTCTTACCAGCGGTATCTGGAGAACCAGATCCGCGATGTGTTTGGCTTGAAGGGAACGCCGGTCCGCATCACTATCCGCCAGAAGGGCGATAAGGAGGAGTAATATGTGGTATCCGATTTTGATAACCGTGCTGGTGGGTTACCTGCTGGGTAATCTGAACGGTGCGGTGCTGATGTCCAACCTGATGGCCCATGAGGATGTCCGCAGCCACGGCAGCGGCAACGCGGGTCTGACCAATTTCGCCAGAAACTATGGCGGCATTGGCTCTCTGGGCGTCATTCTGGTGGATGGCGGCAAGGCAGTGCTTGCCTGTCTGGCAGGCGGACTGATGCTCGCCCCCTACAGTATGCAGCCGGAGGGTATGGCGATTGGCGGTTTGGCTCTGATGACAGGACATGATTTTCCTGCTTTCCTTGGTTTCAAGGGCGGCAAGGGCATCCTCAGCGGCTGCCTGATTGCCTTTACCATCGACTGGCGCATCGGTGCGCTGATTCTGGGTATTTTCGCTCTGATTTATCTGATTACCGGCTATGTTTCCCTTGGCTCTGTGATTGCCTCTGCCACTTTTGGCGCAGGCTTCGCCATCTTCCATCACGATAATCTTGTGGTCATGCTCTGCGGTCTGACGATGGGCGCTCTTGCGGTGTTCATGCATCGTGGCAATATCGTCCGGCTGGTCAAGGGTGAGGAACGCAAGACCAATCTGTTCAAGAAAGGAACGAAGAAATGAGAGTTGCTGTGGTTGGCAGCGGCGCATGGGGCACTGCTCTGGCGATCCGCCTGTGTAAGAACGGTCACGATGTGACCATGTGGACCTTCGAAAAAGAACTCATTCCCCAGATGGAGAATGAGCGCATCAATATTCGCCTGCCCGGTGTGAAGCTGCCGGAGGAGTTGAAGATTTCTCCGGATTATGCGTGCGTCAGCGGCTGTGAAATGGTGGTTGTGGCAGCGCCTTCCTTCCCGATTCGTAGTGTCAGCCGTGGTATTGCACCCTACATCGATGAAAACGCCGTGGTGGTTTCCGTCACTAAGGGCATCGAGCAGGGCACCCAGATGCGGATGTCCGAGGTGGTGGCGCAGGAAACCGGTAAGCAGGTGGTGGTTCTCACCGGTCCCAGCCATGCGGAGGAAGTGGCGCTGGATGTTCCCACGGGCTGCCTGTCCGCTTGTTCGGATAAGGAGCGTGCTGAGTTCGTTCAGGATGCCTTCATGTCCGAAACCTTCCGGGTTTATACCAGTCCCGATGCGGTTGGCGCGGAGCTGGGCGCGGCGCTGAAAAATGTCATTGCTCTGTGCGCCGGTGTCACCGACGGTTTGGGTTGCGGCGACAATACCAAAGCCATGCTCATGACCCGTGGTCTGACAGAAATGGCCCGTCTGGGCATTTCCATGGGTGCAAGTAAGGATACCTTCGCCGGACTGGCGGGTGTGGGTGATTTGATTGTTACCTGTACTTCCATGCACTCCCGTAACCGTCGTGCCGGTATCCTGATTGGTCAGGGCAAGTCCGTGGACGAGGCCATGAAGGAAGTGGGCGCTGTGGTGGAAGGCTACTATGCCGCCGCCTCTGCCTATGAGCTGTGCCAGCGGCAGGGCGTGGAGATGCCCATTATCACCGCTGCCTACCGCTGTCTGTACGAAGGCATGAGTGCCAGAGATGCGGTTCGTGAACTGCTGGGACGCCAGAAGCGCTCCGAGCAGGAAGACGCCGGCTGGCTGTAACATAAGAAAAACGGATCTGCTTCGGCAGATCCGTTTTGGTTCATAGCACTTCTGTAATCGTACCGCCGCCGAGAACCAGATCCCCATCGTAGAGGACTACGGCCTGTCCGGGGGTGATGGCGCGCTGGGGTTCGTCAAATTCCACCCGTGCCAGTCCGTTTCCTTCGGGGTAGACGGTGCAGGACTGTTCCACCATGCGAGAGCGTGCCTTTGCCTTTGCCCGCAACGGCTCCGTCAAATCTTCAATGGCAATCCAGTTCCAGTCTGCCGCACGCAGGCTGCGGTGAAACAGAGCCTCATTGGGGCCGACTGTCACGGTGTTGCGCTCCATGTCTTTGGCACAGACGTACACCGGCGCACCCATGGCCAGCCCCAGTCCCTTGCGTTGACCGAGGGTGTAGGCGATTGCGCCCTGATGCCGTCCCACCACATGATTTTCCAAATCCAGAAAATCGCCATCGGGGTAATCCTTGCCGGTGTAACGCTTCAGAAATTCCACATAATCACCGTCCGGCACGAAGCAAATGTCCTGACTGTCCCGCTTTCTGGCGTTCAGGAAGCCTTGCTCCTGCGCAATCTGCCGAACCTGCTCCTTGGTCAGTTCTCCAAGAGGAAAGCGGGTGTGCGCCAGCTGCTCCTGGGTTAAGCCGTAGAGGAAATAGGTTTGATCCTTGCTTAAATCGGCGGCTTTGTACAATAGATGCCGCTGCCCCTGACGGATACGGGCGTAGTGACCGGTAACGATAAAATCGCAGCCCAGTGTCAACGCCCTTTGCAGCAGCGCATCGAATTTCAAACAGCGGTTGCAGTCGATGCAGGGATTGGGTGTCAAGCCCTGCTCATAGGCATGAACGAACCGGTCCATCACATCAGAGCGAAACCGCTGCCCGAAATTGAACACATGAAAGGGCATGCCCAGCCGGAAGGCCACCGCGCGGGCATCCTCCACATCATCCAGACTGCAGCAGGAGCTTTCCTGATCCTGCGGAAGTATTTCGTTGGTAAAAAGGCGCATGGTGGCACCCATGCAGTCGCAGCCTTCGCGGACTGTCAGATATGCTGCTACGGAGCTGTCAACGCCGCCGCTCATGGCAATCAGGGCACGGGGAGCTTCTGTCATAGTCGGCCTCCAATAGTGATTTTCAACCATTTTACCATAACCGCCCTCTGTTGGCAACACCTTGGCTAATATTTCCAAAATAGGAAGGAAATAGCAGGGAATTAGACAGTTTTCACAAGATATGCCGCGAAAGAATGGTGAATACGTCGAGTTATGGTTAACCGGAACGTGCTTGAAAAAAAGCAGATTTTATGATACAATAACAGCCGTGAAAAATCAGAAATAAGGAGAAATAAGCCCATGAAGAAGAGGCTGATATGCTTGTGTCTGGTGCTGTCTATGGTCACCGGATTGCTAATATTCACACCGGCGGCTGCGGCTTCGGAGATGACGGCCAGTGATGACTGCCTGAACCTGATAAAGGCGTTTGAGGGTTTTTCGGAAACGCCCTATCGAGATACCGACGGACATTTCACCATCGGTTATGGTACTCGTTGTCCGGCGGAATTGGTAGACTATTATAACGAGAATCCCATGACCACAGAGCAGGCAGAGGAAGAACTCCGCAAAGAAATCGTTACATACGAAAAGGCGGTCAATGCGTTTATCGACCGGCACGGGGTAGAATTCTCTCAGCAGCAATTTGATGCGATTGTTTCTCTGGTGTATAACGTAGGTCCCAACTGGCTGACGAAAGGTACGACGCTCATCAATGCTTTGGTAAGTGGAGCGACCGGTAATGAGTTGATTTATGCCTTTGTGATTTACTCTCTGTCCGGTGGCAACCGGAGCGTGGGTCATATCAAACGCCGTCTGTCCGAGGCGAATGTGTACCTCAATGGGGTGTACAGCCGTACTCTGCCGGACAATTTTGCCTATGTGATTTATGACGGACGGGGTGGCGAAGTCAGCAGCTACAATGTACAGGGCTATGATACCGAATTAACGGCAGAGCCTGTGGTTGTTGCCACTCGTACCGGATATACCTTCAAGGGCTGGTTTGCCGATCCGACTTCTGAGGAGCCGGTAACGGTATTGGATGCCACCACCAGAAATCTGACTTTGTTTGCCCGATGGGAACCTCTGGAGGGCTTTGACCCTGACAATCCGGGGAACGGAGAGACCAATCCAAGAGTCGTCACCGTCACCGGCGATGAAGTTAATGTCCGCAGCGGCCCCGGTCTGGGCTACGGTATTGTGGTAAAGGCCCAAAAAGGAGAACAACTGACCATTACCGAGGTCCTGGATAACGATGGCTACACCTGGGGGGCCTTTGAAAAGGGCTGGATTGCGCTGGAATATACGGATTATTTTGAAAATGCGCCGGCTCCCTGTGAACACAATTACATTGTCCTTTCCGAGAAAGCCCCCACCTGCACCGAAAAGGGCATTGCTGTCTATGCTTGCACAGTTTGCGGCGATTCTTACAGTAAAAACCTGCCTGCCACCGGACATGACTATGCCGGCGAAAGCTGCACAGAGCCTGGAACCTGCAAAATGTGTGGAATTGCAGCCGATACCGCTCCGGGGCATGCTTACGGCGAGGCCACCTGTACCGTTGCCGCAACCTGTACCCGATGCGGAAAAACCACCGGCGCGCCGCTGGGCCATAACTATTCAGCGGCCACCTGCACCGTGGCAAAAACCTGTACCCGGTGCAATGTGACCACCGGAGAGCCTTTGGATCATTCCTACGGCAATGACGGTCTTTGCACCGGCTGCGGACAGAAGGACCCCGAATATAAGGGTCCAACCGTCACGGTCACCGGTACAAATGTGAACATCCGTGAAGGCGCAGGACTGAACTATCGGGTGGTGGGGACCGTCACCGCCGGTGACCGGATGGTTATCACCGATACGCATTTCGCCAATGGTTACCTCTGGGGTGCCTTTGAAAAGGGCTGGATAGCGCTGAAATATACCGATTACGATCAGATTCCGGCCAAACCCTGCAATCATAACTATGAGGTCACCGAAAAGAAGGAAGCTGCCTGCGGTGTGCAGGGATACATTAAATATACCTGCCAGAACTGTGCGGATAGCTATACCGACATAATAAAGATGAAGGCACACAGCTATGGAGCTGATGGACGCTGCGTCCGCTGTGGAATCAGAAATCCCGACTATAAAGGACCAACCGTTACCGTCACCGGCAATGGTGTCAATCTGCGCAGCGGTGCCGGTCTGAGTTATAAGACAATTGGAAGAGTCAACTTTGGTGTGAAACTGGTCATCACCCAAACGCAGCAAAAGGATGGCTATCTCTGGGGAAAATCCGAAAGAGGCTGGATTGCCCTGAAGTATACCAACTACAACCAAATCATCACCAAACCTTGTAGCCATAACTACGGCATTACTTCCAGAAAGGAAGCCACTTGTACAGCCCAAGGAAGCATTACCTACACTTGCCGCGATTGCAATAGCAGTTATGTGGAAACGGTAGCCACCAGACCGCATGCCTTTGGCGCGGCCACCTGTACCGCTCCCGGAAGGTGTGCAGACTGCAAGCTGCCTATCGGCAGCCCTCTGGGACATGCGTATGGTGAAGATGGTCTGTGTACCCGCTGCGACGCAAAGGATCCGAACTATGCAGCGCCTGAAACCGGCACCAAGACGTATGCTACCATTATCAATACCACCAGACTGAATGTGCGCATGACCCCCAACGGGACCATTGTAGGTACTCTGAAGGGTGGCGAGTGTGTGGAGATTCTGGAGCAGAGAACGGTTAAGGGCGGTCTGTGGGGACGCTGCTCAAAGGGATGGATTTATATTCAAGCTTACGCACGACTGGAAAACGGACAGCTGGGTACCGTTACGGCCTCTGCGCTGAATGTCCGCGCGGATGCCGGCACCAACTATGATGTGGTTGGAGTGCTTTATGAGGGGGATACCGTTGTGATACTGGAGAAGAAAACGGTCAACGGCACCACCTGGGCAAGAATCGACCGTGGCTGGGTCAGCATGACCTACATTAAATAATAAACGGGGACACGCCATTCACGGCGTGTCCTTTGCTGTTAAGAGAAGCCCCCGGCTATGCCGGGGAGTATATAAAAAGTTCTACTTATGCCTAGAAAAGAAAAACCTCCAATGATAGAGTGGTAAGAAGGTTCGCCAACCGCTTACGACAACATCAATGGAGGTTATCCGA
>JAZSEN010000046.1:0-22865 GCA_045531675.1 Faecousia sp. | reverse complement strand
GCTGTTCAGCACAGTTTTGGCGTAGGCCACCGCATGGTAGCCGGCTATGGAGCTGTACACATAGCTGCCGTCGGACAGCTTGGCGTAGACCTTGAAATACAGGGTATCCGCCAGATTCTTGGCAGGGATACCGTTGGAGGTGGTGAAGTAGCTGCTGCCGCTGGCGGTATAGCCGGGAATGATTTCCAGCGCATCGGCAACGGTGCCGTTTTCCAATCTGGAAGCGAAGGTAAGCAGCCCCATCTCCACCACGTTGTCCGTATTGGTCGCGTTGAAGTAGATGTTGTACTGAATCTGATCCCTGAACGCCAGCGTGGGATAACTCAAGGTCAGCGTGGGCTTGACAGGAATATCCGCCTCGTAGGACAGAGTCACGGTGCCATCTTTATTGACGGTCAGAGTAAAGGTAACCTCCACACCGCCGGGTACAAACAGCTTATCTGCATTTTGGATGGTGGTAGATTCATACAGAACCGCAGAAGTGGCATCCTCGCCCTGCCAGCCTTTGGTCATATACCAATGCAGATTGTCGCTGGTTTTGACTGCAACATAGCTGCTCTGCTTGAATGTGGTGACCAGCTTTCCATCCACGAACAGATACCTTCCCAGATTTGCATAGTCCTCCTCGCAGCCGTAGTTTGCACCATCGATGAAACCGCAGAGGAAGAAATCCTTGATAGGCTCCGGCTCGCCGCAGACAGTACAAATACCGTTGGAGTAGTTATGGCCGCAACTACGATTGCAGTTGACGCAGACACCGGACACATACTTGTGAACGCAAGGCGCACCGCAAATACTGCAAGCGCCATCCTTGTAGCTGTGAACGCAGGCATAGCCGCAAATGCTGCAAAGACCGTTGGCGTATTTGTGGCTGCATGCCGCACCGCAGATGGAGCAGATGCTGTTGGAATAGCTGTGGTTGCAGGGCGTGCCGCAAATGGTGCAGCTGCCGTTGTGCATATTGTGGTCACCCAGTTGCGCATCGGTATAGCGGTAAAGGGTACGGGTTTTAATCATGCGTGTGTCCGATGCGGTTACAGGCGTATCGCTCCATTCGCTGTACTCCGACCAGTAGCCGTGGGTATAGACTGCTTCGTACTCGGTATAGCTCTGTTCGTAGACAGGGATGTGGTACCACCAGTGGCTGTCCGTGCAGTGATCAGCCATGGGATAGGTGATGCTGGTATCAGAAGCAGGCGTCCGTGTTGTGGGATCGATAACCGCAGGCACTTCCGCAAAGGCATGGAAAGTGGTGTGCTTGCCGTCGTTGGTCTTGGAAGTGGTACGGTTTACCGGGCCATACAAATAGGAGCCATAGCACCAGTGATAATAGACATAGCCAATCAGCTTCTTTGTTCCCAGTTCCCGCTTGAGGGTATCAGTTTCGGAGGCAGTCAGGCCGGAGCCGTCGTATTTGCTATACAAAGCATTGGAGGTCAGGAACCCCTCGGGCCACTGCTCTACGAACTGCTTACTGCCGGATGCGGTTTGCTGCCATGTCTTGCTGATTTGCGTATAGCCGTCCATGGTGGGAGAACCGGAGGTAATCGTGTGGTAGTCGCTGTAGGAATACTGCACCTTCGTTTCCAGCTTATCAGGGGCAATCCCCTCCGGAACGGTTTCAGACCACTGGGTCATCAGCTCGTCAGCGCCAACAGTGTAGGTATCATTGCACGCAGAGCAGACATATTTGATTTGAGCATACTGCTGACAGGTAGCAGAATAAGTAATGGTGTTGTACTTGTGACCTGTGGCACTGATCGTCTGGGTCTGGACATGGCCGCAGGACATACAGCTACGGCTGCGACTGCCGTCGGTGGTACAAGTAGCGACCGAATTGGTGATCCAGTCTCCATAAGGATGACCGTCATCCGTTTCAAATTCCGTGACCAGACCGCAGGTGGTGCAGATTCGCAGACTGGTACCGGCACTGGTGCAGCTGGAAGCCGTGATTACATGGGTTTCTTCCGTGTGGACACAGGTACTTTGATTCACCTTCGCAGGAACAACCGCAAAGACCTCCTCCATCAAAGTCACCGTGCCCGTATGGGACTGGAGTGTGGTAGCGTTGGTGCAGTGATAGCTCTGATAGGAGGCATTAATCACATAAGTATAGTTGCCCAGTGCCAGATTGGAAATGGCGGTACCTCCGGCCACGGTACTGCCGGACAAATTGTATTCGTTTTCCTTAGGGGTATCACCGGTGCCGGTAACTGCCGTGCCGGAGGCGGTCAGACCGCCGTATACCTGACAGGATACCGCAGTCAAATCATTATATTGAGATTCGATGGTGCCGGTAAGGTTGAAGGCGCTTCCCTTCCCGTGACCGTTGGGTGCGACAGCACCGGTCAGGGTAATATCGGAGGTGATTTCAGAGATGAATTTGGCATTCTCGGAATAAATATATCCCAGTTTGCCATCAGAGGTGAGGATTTCGTACCAGTAGTTTCCGTAGTGGTTTTTGTAGATACCGACTGCGGTCACAATATCGCCGGGCTGAACATTGGTAATCAGAGTGGAATCGGCATGGGAGCCTGCACTGCAAGGCGCGCCACGTACCTGACAATCCGGATAGGTGATTTCCAATGTACTGTGCGCAGGATAACGGACACATTGATCAATATAGCTCAGTTTCAGTCCGGCATTGTTTCGCGCAGTGGTAGAACTGGCGGTGATGTTGTTCAGAGCGGTGGAGTTGTACAGTTCAATCAAAGAGCCGCTTCCAAACTCGGTTCCATTGGTGCTCATCTTCGCCAGCTGGCGGTCCAGAACGTAATAACCCTTGGTGACGCCGGTGGTAATAGTATTAAAAGACTTATTGTAGTAGTCCAACCAGACATTGTAGCTGATTCCGGCGACGGTTTTCATAAACTGGTTGAACTCATTGCCGGAATAAGAGCCGGAGCCAATCAGCTGGCAGCCCAGCGACCAGGACCAACCGGCACTGTGACCGCCGCAGGTGTTGCCGGAGCGGGTGTGGATATTCAGACCACTGGCGCCAAGGCTGTAGCCGTTGGGTGCGCTGGTGGGGGTATAGTACCCGGTACCCAGATTCAGCTGGAACGCACCGTAGGGTCCGGTGTGGTTGGTGGTGTAGAAGGAGTAAATACCGTCCATCACCGTCGTCGCACCGGAATAGCCCACACCATAAGTGCAGAGAGTGGGGTCATCAGGAATGGATGAGCAGTTTTCGCAATAGTAGGCGATGTAGGGTGAACCGGAGGAATCCAACTGCACCACAATCACTACCGCCTGATTACGGACATCACCGGTGACGTCATTATAGACACTGCCGTTCCAGTAGTTATCCGAGCCACCCTCAAACATAAAGACCACGGACTTACCGCCGGTCAGCGTGGATTGAAGGTTGGAGTTACTGTTGATGTAATACTTCATCATGGTGTCAATGTAGGTCTGGGCCGTAACGTTGGAGATAAAGCCGGTGCAGGTCAAACCACTGACATCCACAGCTGCCTGAACCTCCGTCTGGTAGATTGGCATCAGCGCCAACAGCAGGCTCAACGCCAGCGCCACCGAAAGAATCCGTTTTCCATTTATTCTCATCAGAATATCCTCCTACATGTTATTCATTAAGTAAATTTTACTATATAGCACCCCAAAAATCAAGGGTATATTTGGCAAAATACCACATTATCGTCTGTTTTCTCATGAACCATCCTATATTTTTCAATCCCGGATTTTGGTCTTGATATCCCAAACGCAATGGTATATAATATGTGCATAGAATGTCGAAATGTCGACATAGTAGCTACACAGAGAAAGGAATGATATTTATGAATGATGGCTCCCGCAGACGTCGCAAGCGCAGATGGCAATATTACATCCCAACGGTTATTATGATTTCGTTGGCAGTAATCTGTGTCGCAACGATTACCGTCGCCATCGTTGCCGTTATGAGCAGTATCCCCAAGCAGGATTCCGACGGGCAAAAGCTGGATGGCAACAAAATCACCTTTAATTCCCAATCCACTACCACAACTCCCGACCCCGAGCCTGAACCCGAGCCTGAAGATGTTGAAGAGCTGATTAAAAAGACTGACTTCATCGCCGCCGGTTACGACTACCAGAAGGCCATTGAAATGCTCAAGGCTCATCCTAAGTTTGACGAAACCCCGTCGCTGAAACAAAAGGTTGCGGAATACACCGAGCTTGACAGCAAGCTGGTCACCTATGCACGCCCTGAAACAGTCACCCATATCTTCTTCCACTCTCTGATTGTGGATACCGACCGCGCCTTCGACGGTGACTTCGAGCAGGATGGCTACAACATGTATATGACCACCATCGATGAGTTCATTGGTATCCTTGAGCAGATGTACGCCAAAGGCTTTGTGCTGATTTCTCCCTACGATCTGGCTCATGAGGTCACCAATGCCGATGGCACCACTACCTTCAAATATGGTAACATCCGGATTCCTGCCGGCAAGACCCCCTTCCTGATGAGTCAGGACGATGTGAATTATTACAGCTATATGATTGGTGCCGGCAACGGCAAGAACGAAACCCCCGTATTCAACGATTCCACCAACGATGGTTTTGCCAGCCGTATCGTCATCGACAAGGAGACTGGCTATCCTGTCTGCGAATACGTGGACGCCGATGGCAAGGTTCACTACGGCGACTACGATCTGGTTCCCGTTCTGGAAACCTTCATTCAGCAGCATCCGGACTTCTCCTATCACGGTGCCCGTGCCATTCTCGGCATGACCGGCTATGAAGGTGTATTCGGCTACCGGACCAAACCCGGCTACAAAACCGAGCTCAACGCCATGCACGCCGCCGGCAAGTATCCTTACACCTATGACGAAGAAGTCCAGATGGCAAAGGACGTGGCTCAGTGTCTGCGTGACCATGGTTGGATTCTGGCCAGCCATTCCTACGGTCACCCCGCCTACGGCAACCTGACCGCCCAGCGCGTGGAAGAAGACTCCGACAAATGGGAGTCCACCGTCGAATCCATCATTGGTGAGACGGATGTTATCCTCTATCCCCACGGCTCCGACATCCACAACTGGCGCAAATACAACTTCGATAACGCAAAATTCGCCGCTCTGTACGAAGATGGTTTCCGCTATTTCTTCAACGTTGACGGCAACACCTACTGGAACCAGCTTGGCTCCAACTACTTCCGTGGCGGCCGTCGTAATCTGGACGGCTACCGGATGTTCCACAACCCCGAGAAGCTCTCGGACCTGTTTGATGTGGATGAGGTCTTCGACAAAGCCCGTCCCCTGCCGGTCCCCAGCATCGGTGGCGGAATGTAAGCAATCTCAATCATGCCGACCGAAAACGGTCGGCATGATTCTTTTTGTTTTCGGGTATCCTATCCTGTAAAAGGAGGCTATCTGATGGCAAAATTCAAACGCGGGAAACAAAGCTTCATTCTTCCCGAGGCACCGGTAATCACCCACTGGGCGTCCATCGCAGGAAAAAAAGAATCCGAAGGTCCTCTGCAAAAATGGTTCGATGCTACATCCCAGGATTCCTACTTTGGGGAAACCACATGGGAGCAGGCAGAGAAACGGCTTCAGCAAATGACACTGGAAACGCTGATGAACAAATCCGGAATCAAGGAACCGGATCTGGTGCTTTCCGGTGACTTACTGAATCAATGCATCGGCTCGTCCTTCAGCCTGCGCAACACCGGAATCCCCCATCTGGGGCTTTACGGAGCCTGCTCAACCATGGCAGAAAGCCTGCTGATGGCCGCTATGACTGTTAGCGGTGGCTTTGCGGACAAGGTGGTAGCCATGACTTCCTCCCATTTTGCTTCTTCGGAGCGGCAATACCGTTTTCCATTGGGCTATGGCGGTCAACGGACCCCCACCGCACAATGGACCGTTACCGGTTCCGGCGCCGCGCTGGTACAAAGCAAAGGCTCGGGTCCCAGGATTGACGGCTGCACCATAGGAACCGTCAAGGATATGGGCATCAAGGACGCCAACAATATGGGCGCCGCAATGGCGCCGGCAGCCTACGATACCATCCGTGCCCATTTCAACGACATGGGCATGGCACCGGAGGATTACGATTTGATTGTAACCGGTGACTTGGGGCAAATCGGCAAAGAGGCTTTGATGGAGCTTGCGCAGCAGGACGGTACTTCTCTTGTTGGAAAACTCACCGACTGCGGCACTCTGGTTTTTGACAACACAAAACAGGATGTGCACGCCGGCGGATCTGGCTGCGGCTGCAGCGCAGTGGCGCTTTGTGGCTTTCTTCTGAACCAGATGGTCGCCGGAAAGCTGGAGCGAATCTTGTTTTGTGGCACCGGTGCGCTGCTCTCTCCTACCTCCACCCAACAGGGTCTGCCCATTCCGGGCGTTTGTCATGCAGTGTCTATTTATTGCGGAGGGGATTAATATGGATTATTGGAAGGCATTTCTGGTTGGTGGTTTGCTGTGCCTGATTGGTCAAATTCTGATTGATAAGACTAAGCTCACACCGGCTCGGATACTGGTCAGCTATGTTGTCATCGGCGTTTTTCTCAGCGGAATCGGATTCTACCAGCATCTGGTGGACTTCGCTCAAGCAGGCGCAACGGTACCGCTGACCGGCTTTGGACACAATCTGGCCAAAGGGGTTCGGGATGCTGTGGACGCGGAAGGTTTCATCGGCATCCTCACCGGCGGATTAAAGGCTTCCGCCGGCGGTATCACCGCCGCCATCCTGTCCGGCTTGATTGTCAGCCTGATTTTCAAAGCAAAGGATAGATCCTGAGTTTCGGGGCAAACTACTCTTACGGCTCAGCCGAATATATATAATACGGAGGACGTATCCATGAACAACCAGAATCAGAACCGTAACAGCAACCAGAACCAGAATCAGAACAAGAACCAGAACAGCAATCAGAACCAGAACAACAACCAGAACCAGAACAGCAACCAGAACAAGAACAGCAACCAGAACCAGAACAGCAACCAGAACAAGAACAGCAACCAGAACAAGAACTGCCGCTGAACCAATACGGGCGTCACCTGTCGGTGACGCCCGTAATCTTTATAAACCAATATTCGCGCTCTTACACATCCGCAAATCGTCCAATGCGGAAGAAGTACAGACATGCCCGTTTGATTGGCAGCTTGTAAATCCGTTCCAGCGCCTCGGCATAGGCTCTGACTTGAGATTTATAGCGCCGTGCCGTTTCCTCCAGGGATGCCTCATCAACCTTATCCGTCTTAAAATCCAGAACCGTTATGCCATCCGGCTCAATCACCGCACAATCCACAACGCCTTGCAGGAGAATCTTCTCTCCTCTCAGCTCCGGATCAAAGGCAACACCATCATCCAGAATGGAGAACTTGAACTCCCAAAGGGTATCCTTCTTCAAAGTCCGCTGTCCAAGTTCTGTATCAAAGAACGCGACGATTGGCTCCGGCTGAATCAGACTCGCCTGTGCCTCAGTCAGCAATCCGTCCGCCACCATTTCCTGAATTCTCTCCGCCACATCCATACCTTTTTTGTAGTGGATATGCTGCATCACCGTATGGACCGCACTGCCGTAAGCGGTTGCGTCCACCTTGGAATCCACAAAGGAAGGTTTCCGCCAGCTGCTGATGCAGGGTGCAGGTGACGGTGCGTCCTCGGCAACCTCCTGATCCTTCTCCCGACCCTTACGCTGGGTCGCAGTCTGCTTAGAAGGAGCCGTGGTGGCTGCAGGATGAGGATAACGGAAGGTCAGTCCTGCACGCAGCTGTTCCATACCATCCCCAACAGCATCGGTATACTTTTCTCCCATGCAGGAAACCGGCTCCACCGGATCCAGCACCCGGATTTTCCAGGGGTGTTCGGAAACCTTCGTTTCACCGGCAGAACCACCGATAGCAAATAACGCTCCCGCCTCCGTCCTGGTCAGCGCCGCCAGCAGCACCCACTTACCAATGCAGTCCACCTGCCGGATTGCCAGCTGCCGCTGTCCCAGCCGGCTCCATGCCGCCAGCTTCTTCAGCTCTTCATCCAGCTTATTATCGGTGTAGGTCATAATCATCCGGTCTCTGGCACGGGTCATGGCTACATACAGGATGCGCATCTCCTCAGACAAGCTGTCCACCTTAATGCGGGACCGGATTGCCCGCCGTGCCACCGTAGGAAACTTGACCCTACGATTGTTATCAGCTGCGCTGATACCGATGCCAAGCTCCTTGTGGGTCAGCACATCGGCAGCAAGACTCTTATAGTTGAACCGCCGGCTTAAACCGCAGAGGAACACCACGGGATACTCCAGACCTTTGGACTTATGGATACTGACGATGGACACAGCCCCCTCGGCGGAATCACCTTCCGTTTTAAGTCCTTCCTCTTCTGCCATATCCAGATATTCCAGAAACCGTCCCAAATCCTGCTGACCGCTCTCCTGCTGGGCTGCCAGCTGGAAAAACGCCTGCAAATTGGCACTGCGCAGCTCACCGTCATCCATGGCGGCAAACAGGCTGTCCAGTCGGGTGGTGGTGTAGATTTCCTCAATCAGGCGGGTCAAGCCCTCCATTCGTGCCGTATGTCGCAGCCGTGTCAGTGTTTCGAGGAATTCCTTCACCTTGGGATCCTCACTGCGACGCAGGGAGTCGTAAACCGTAGCATAGCGACTGCCGCTACGAATCTTAGCCAGCTCGTCAGCGGTAAAGCCAAACACCGGACTGACCAGCACCGCCACCAGCGGAATATCCAGCTGAGGATTGTGGATTGTCTGCAACAAAGACCGCAAAAGGCTGATTTCGCGGGTGCGCAGAAGGTCTGTTCCGCCACCGGTGGTGCAGCGGACGCCTGCACGTTCCAAAGCCGCACGGTACTGCTGTCCGACAGATCCCGGGGAACGGAGCAAAATCGCAATATCCTCCGGTCGGATGGGGCGCAGTCCGTCCTTTCCACGAATCAGATGCCCTTCATCCAGCAGTTCCCGAATTCTTCGTGCCACGAAGGTGGTTTCCGTGTCATAGGTATCGCTGTCACCACGGATGCAATACAGCTCCACCTCCGGCTCGCCCAGAGGTTCATGGGCAATGCCCTCATACAGCGCCTCATCCGGTCCGTACCACAGACCGCCCACCTCCGGCGACATGCAGGTTTCAAACACACAGTTTGCCGCCGACAGCACCGCTCCGCCGGAACGGAAATTCTTACTGAGCATAACCTTCCGTCCCTGCCCATCCACGGCCTCAACGGCGGGCAGATAGGTGGCATATTTCTCAAGAAAAATCCCGGGGTCTGCCAGACGGAATTGATAGATGGACTGCTTCACATCGCCCACCATAAAGCAGTTTTGCCGCTGATCTGTCAACGCAGAATAAATAGCATCCTGCACCGCATTGGAGTCCTGATACTCATCGACCATGACCTCACGGAATCGTCCGCCGATTTCCCGTGCCGCAGCCGTGATGCCGGTGCGTTTTTTGCCAAACAGAAGATCCAGAGTCCGGTGTTCCAAATCCGAAAAATCCAGAATTCTGCGGCGTTCCTTCGCAGCTCCGTATACCTTGGCAAATCGGCGTACCAGCTCAACCATACCTCGAACCGCATCGGCCGAGCTGCGCAAATCCGAAAGAATCTGCTCCGACGGATCTGTGAAGCACTTGGTCAGTCCTGCAATTTCTTCCTTGCAGGCATCGCGGACGGTGATCATCATATCCGCCAGTTCCCGGTCTTCCATCTTTTTGGTCTGCATTGAACCGTATTGTATTGCGTAGTTGCGATGGATTTCATCCCATGTCCGGCAGTCATACAGCCGCTGAAGCTGAACCACCGTATCACGAAGCAAATTGGAAGCCTGCTGTCCACCCTTATCCCCCTCTGCCAGATTAGCGCAGAGGGTCAGGGATTGGATGTACAGCTCCAGCGCAGATTTCAGTTCCGCAATCAGGCACTGACCCCAGCGAGTCTGAGCCGTATCGGTAATATCATCCGTTTCCACAGCCTGAAGGCAGCCATCCAGCCAGCCGTCGGGGTCCAGATGGCAACGGGAGCTGTCGTAGACTTTAAGCAACAGCTCCGGAACCTTGTAATCCGTCCGACCTACGCCCAAGGTATCTATGAAAGCCGCCACTTCCGGCTCCTCGTGGATATGGACATATGCCTCTTCCAACACCTGCTGAACCGACTCCATCCGCAGCTGCTCACATTCACTCTCCGCCTCCATGCGAAAATCCGCACTCAGATTCAGCTGATAGGCAAACTGCCGCAGAATATTGCCGCAAAAGGCATGGACGGTGGAAATCTGCGTCATGTATAACCGCTGGAATTGCTGCTGCAAATGGCGGTTTTCCGGATTCTCCGCTATTTTTTCTGACAGCTTCGCCGCAATTTTTGCACGCAGCTCCGCAGCCGCCGCCTGTGTGAAGGTAATAATCAGGAATTCGTCGATATTAGCAGGATCCGTGCTGTCGCACAGGTAACGCATCAGCCGGTCAACCAGAACCTTAGTCTTGCCGGAACCGGCGGCAGCCGACACCAGCAGCTTTCCTCCACGGTTTTCAACCGCCTGTCTTTGCTGTTCGGTCAGTTGTTCAGCCATGATTACCCACCTCCTTTTCGATTTGTGCCCAGAAGTCAGAGGCCGCTACGGCCTGATAATTACGTCGTCCCTCCACATCGTCCTTGTGACATATCGCCCCGTAGGGACAGTATTTGCAAGCATCATGACTGGTGCCGCGGGTATAGGGATTAGAATCGACCTTTCCGGCGGCGATGTCGTCCACCATTCGTCCCAGAACTTGAAATACATATTTCTCCAGATTCTTCATGTCCTCCCGTGTTGCAATATTGCCGCTCAGCGTACCGTCCTTTTTCCGTTTACAGGACAGACGGGGCATTCCGTCTTGCGGATCCATAGCCGCCAGAGACAAATCATCCGCCAACAGCAGTCCCCGCCGTTTCCAAGCCGCCTGACGGTCTTTGCTCTCATCCTCCAGCGCGCCATCTATGGACAGATAGGTCACCCGTGCCGGAAAATACTGTACACCGGCAGGAATCGGGTTTTTGCCCACTACCCCCTCTCCCTGCTGCCGCAGAGCAAAGAGGTACAGAAGCATCTGCAGACCCACTCCATTGAGAATATCGCAATAATCCCAATCCTTCTTTCCGGTTTTGTAGTCCACTACCCGGAAGAAGTTGGCACCGGCTATCTGATAGCCGTCCACCCGATCCACATAGCCCTGAAGCTCTGCCATCATAGATTGCGAGGGAATCTGAATGGGTGGTAAATCTCCACCCTCACCAAAATGCAGCTCCACATCCAGAGGCTGAAACAGGCTCTGGCTCAATTCCTCCCACAGCTCCCGTACCACCATCTCCAGCTCGGAAATATTCCGCCGCAGCAGGTAAGTGGCACGTTGGGAATCCAGCGCACTGAAGTGGCTCCCGGCATAAGCATCCGTATGGGTCTTTGCCAGCGCCATCGTCTGCTCCAGCGTTACGGTGTGGAAGCCACCCAGCTTCATTACATCGGCCACTGTATTTTCCAGTACATCGTGAACAAAGGTTCCGAATTCCGCCGGATCGACGGTGGCTTCCTTCCGTTCCCGAACCGTAATGCCATACTTCAGGAAGTAGGACAGGCGGCACTCCGCCTGCCGGTCCACCTGAGAGGCGGACAAGGTCAGCCGGTCGCCGTACAGCGCATCCACCTGCTCTTTCTGAAGGCTGCCCAACGCATGCTCTTTGCGCCGGCAAACCTGCATATACTGCTCCTCCAATCCCAGTTGCAGTGCTTTCTCGTAGTCGTTGGAACGGGCAAAGTGGCAGGCAGCATCATATTCATCCGCGGTAACAAAGCCACTGCGCACAGGCGTTTCACCGCCGGCCATATCCCGCAGCCGCCGGTATACAAAGGAAGGCTGACCGGTGCAGCAGGATACCGTCACCGTCTCCTCCGCACCACAGAACACACCGTAAACCTCTGCAAAGCTGGCCTGAATTCCCTCCATTGCACCGCCAGTCAGCTGAACATCCAGCTTTCGCAGCGCCACACGTTCCTGATCCGTCAGCAGACCCCGACTGCCGCTGTAGCCGGGCAGACTGCCCTCGGCAGCACCCAGCACAAACAAATGCTTCTGCCGCTGACAGCGCATGGCGCTGACCGGACCCACTGTAACGGAATCCAGCACCGTGGGAATGGTACCCACATCATACTGGCTCAGCAGCAGCGTAAACAGCCGGCGGAAGGAGTCCGCGTCCCAGACCGTCTCACCCAGGGTATCGTAAAGCTGCTCCAATGCGGATATCAGAATCTCCCACAGCTGGTCCAGAATCTGCGCTGTCCGCTGCTCAGAGCTTTTCGCCAACCGGTCCAGATTTCGGGCCAGACGGATGTCCTCCAGAAATGTATACAACGCCATGACCTGATTGGCCAGACAGGCGGCGGAGCGGAACCCTTTTTGCAGCTTCACCAGCGGTTCCATAATTTGCTGGCGACTTTCCTCCAGCCACTGCAGCCGGTTTTCGATATGGCTGTTCCATTTTCCGCTCAGTCCGTCGGGATGCTCCTTCCATGACTGATTCCACTTTTGTCCGGTGATGTTCCAAATCACCGCATAGTTTTCAATCCGGTCGTAGCTTTCCGCGCTGACCGGTGAAAGCATGGACCGCAGATAGCGGAGCATATCCTTCTGCTCGAAGCCGTCCAACGCCGCATCCAACGCTGCCAGTACTGTGGCAACAGCACCCTTGGACAGCACATCCTCTGTGCCGGACAGGTAAACCGGAATCCCCTGCCGCCTGAAAATCAGGCTCATCACGCTGCGATAAGTGTCCATGCTGGAGCAAACCACGCCAATATCCCGATACCGGCAGCCACTGCGCACCAGCTCCAGAATGTCCGCCGCCAGCTCGGTACACTCCTGATGCACCGACTCGGTTTGACGGACACGAACGCCCTTCGATGACTGAACAGGGCCCTGAAACAGTCCGCTACGAACTGGCAACAATGCCGGACGGGTATCTTCGATTTCCGTAATTTTCACCGCCACTCCGGCACGGCGGGCGCATTTAATCAGTTCCGCTGCCGTTGCACCTGCCTTCTCAAAAGCAAGGGCAGTAGAATCCACGCAGTCACACTCCAGACTCACTGTCACATCCTGCGACTCACGAATCAGATGCTCCAGAATTGCCAGATGCTGACGGGTAAAGTCCGGAAAGCCGTCTATGTAGAACCGGTGACCGGCAGCAAAATCGCTGTCCTCCATCTGTTCCAGCACCCAGTTCATCTGATCGCGGGGATCCCGTTTGCCCCTCTGACACAGCGCGTCATAGGTCTCCAGCAGCAGCGACAGTTCTTCCAGCTTCTGGGCAAGAGCGCCCTCCGTCTGACGGGATGCTTCCTGCAGATCCCGGGCAGAAATGCAGCAGCGCTTAAACTCGTCCACCGCATCCACCATCTGGCTCAGAAACTCCGGCTTCGTCTCAACGGCCGCATAGACCTTCAGACGACTGTGCAGCTGACGGGCAGCAGCAGCCATTGCCACCACCCGTCCGCCGTTATCCAGACAGGCAGGCAATCCCTTCCCTACCCATTCCGCCACACGGCGGGCAAGCCGCGTAAACGACAGAACCTCTGCGTAACGGCTTGCCGAATCTCCAGCAGTGGCACAAAGCCGCCGCTCCATATCATGGCTGATTAACTCCGGAATCAGCAGCACTCTGCCCTTTCTCCGCTGTGCCACATCCTCCGCCAAACGGCGCAGAATCTCATCCGTATTTGCAGTCCGATCCCTGCCGATAATCAATTCAAGCACAGATCCACCGCCTTTCTCAAGTGATGAACCCATTGTATCACAAATTGCGTCCCATTAACAGGACATGTTACAAATTATGAGAAATAATTTTCGACTCTTCCAAGCCAGTCCAGCAGAAAAAAGCGGACCCGGTACTCCTGTCTGCCCGTAATGGCACCGCTGAGGCCATCAGAAAAGCCCGCTCCGGCTGCCACGTCCTCCACTTCCTCAGATGCTGCCGGCAGGCAAAGGCTGGGGAACACTACACACCACCAGTTTTGTCCCTGACCGCTGCCGATGGTCACCCGCAGAGAATCGTAAACACCAGCCGGCAGAGTGAAAGTGTCGTAGTCACGGGTATCATAGGCTTCCCGTGTCAGCGTCACCGTGGCACGGTCTGCAACGCCAGCCTTCCGCAGTACGTTGTTTGCAACCTTCTCCAGCTCATCCAGTCTGGAGCTAATCAACGCCTGCGCCTGTTCCTTTGTGCCTACACGATCCAAATCTTCCTCCAACGCCTGAATCACCGCGTCCCGGACCTGCAGCTTGATTGCCTGATCCTCTTCACTGTCGGAATCCGCCACAACGTGCAACCGCAGCATTCCCTCCCGCAGGGCATACTTGTCTGCGCAAACCGTTATCCCGTACACCAGAGCCACCGTCAGCGCCACAATCAGAACTTGTTTGATTAATTTGAACATAAAAACACCGTCCATACTGGAATACTCCCAGTATGGACGGATTTCGGAAGAATTATACAGGCTTAGCGATAAATACCTGCGGATAGTTATCACGGAGCATGCTGCAGATTACCGCAGCGATTTCAAACTCCGAAACCATACAGTATACCGCAGAGCCGGAGCCGGTCATGATGTGACCGATGGAGCCGTAGTTGTAAAAAATGGATTTCAGGTAATTCAGCTCCAGATGTTCCTCAGTGACCACAGGATCAAAAACGTTGCACAGATTCTGGGCAACCTTGCTCAAATCTCCTGCCAGCAGAGCACTTTCCATAGCCTGATGGTCGGGACGTTGCCCAATGGTCTTTGCATCCAGCTTGCGGTACAGTTCCGGCGTAGAGATAGAGAAATCCGGCTTGACCACAACAAAAATGCAGTCGGGCATATCTGGCAGCTTGCGCAACCGTTCTCCTCTGCCCTCGCACATCACCGTGCCGCCAACCACGCAGAACGGCACATCACTGCCCACCTGCGCACCCAGCTCCGCCAGAGCCAGAATGGACAGCGGATTGTCATAATGACGGTTCAGCGCCCGAAGCACCGCTGCCGCATCTGCGCTGCCACCACCAAGGCCGGCTTCGCTGGGAATCCGCTTGGTAATGCGAATTTCCAAGCCGTCAGGGTCCTTGCCCATGGCATCGCAGTAGACCTTCGCTGCCTTCCATGCCAGATTCCGCTCATCGCAGGGAATCCCTTCCTTGTCGCAGCGCAGCACCCATGGCTTGCCGGTGCCGATGTCAACCTCAATATCATCCCGCAGAGAGATGGTCTGCATCACACTCTTCAGGTCGTGGTACCCGTCAGGGCGCTTTCCCAGAACATCCAGCGTCAGATTCACCTTGGCGTATGCGGGTTCAACAATCGTTGTCATTTAATCTTACGTCCTTCCAGATAGTATCTCTTTTCACGGGCATGCCCCATGGAGAAGGTCTTTCTGGGCAGCGCACCGCCGGAGATGACACCACGGAACAGCTGGTGCTTCTCCATCGCGGGCAGCAGGAAGCCAATGGCGTTATCCTGCTGTGCAAGCTCCTTGACCTCGTCATCGCCATGGATGTAGTCGATTTCGCCGGCATTCTCTGCCAGCCACTTGTCCAAAAACTCCTGCAGCACAGCCACCGCCAGCTCGCCACGGCTGCGGTCCAGAGAAATCACGCTGGACTTTCCGCCAATGACCCACTCTACAGCATAACCGTCCTCAGCGCAAATCTCATGCATATCCGCCAGCAGTTTGTCGGCATCTACGCCGGTAATGATGCGGTGGATAGGTGCGAACACCAGCGAAGGATCATGGATATTCTCCAACTCCACCAGAGAATAGCGGGCAGGATGATTGGACAAATCCGTATCCGGATTGGAAGCCTTCAGCGCTTCATAGCAGCTCTTGGCAGTGGCAAGGGAATGATTGCCGTCGCCCACCGCCAACAGCACGGACGCGCCGGACAGGTCGGCATATTTCTCGTCAATGGACGCGGCGAAGGCGGTCAGCCGGTCATCAAAGGCTTTGGCAGGCTCACCCTGCAGCAGCCAGCCACGAATCCGTCCGCCCTGCTCCATCAGTTCAAAGTCATACAGCAAAGGCAGTGTGTCACGAATCTGAGCAATGGGCTCAATCAGCTGCTTTTGGTCATCATCGCAAAGCATCAGCACATGGGGCAGCTCAATAGCGGCATCCTTACGAACCCGCTGACGGGGCGGAATCCGCTCGAGAACCGTCTTTTCCGTAGCACGGACGGGAGAATCAGAACCAACATGGTAATCGTAACCCTCCAAATCCACCGCACCCAGCAGACCGGGACGAACAGAGCCGTCCGCCAGCGTCCGCTCCACATACACATAAGAGTCGGGATACACCGCAAACACGTTATCCTTCAGGTACTGCTCCATGGACGCATTGATAGACCGGACCGTTTGCGCCTCATTGGCACTGCCCAGCTCTGCCTCGGGCAGAATCAAGTGGATGGTGGAAGGAGCATCTCCGGCCGTGGCGCGAACCCGCTGCCAGTAAGCCGGATCCGATGTAAACTGGTCGCAGGCGATGACAGCCCAGCGCTCCATCTCAACCCCCTGCGGCAGAAGAATATCCGTAGATTTGAAAATATTCACGATTGTTACCTCGTCTTTCTTTCAGTTAGAACCACACCGGTAATCTGACCGGCTGTTTTTGTTATTATAGCGGAAAAGTACAGGCACGTCAACGATGAAAGTATACTTTCGCCAGCTTTGGGTATTCTATCTGCAGATCAATGAAACAAAGGAGGAAATCCAAATGATTGATACTCTCGCGCTGGTTCTTTCCATCGTAGGCTGCCTGAACTGGGGACTGATTGGCATTTTCCAGTTTGATTTGGTGGCATGGCTCTTTGGCGGGCAGGGTGCCCTTCTGAGCCGTATCGTCTATACCCTTGTGGGTCTTGCCGGTGCATGGTGCATCTCGTTCCTGTTCCGGAAAAGCCGCTGCGGCTGCGACGACGTATAAAAAATGAGCTGCCCCAAATTCAGGGGCAGCTCATTGTACTTATTTAACACGAATCTTCACTTCAAAGTCGGTACCGTCAACACTGGCAGTCAGAGTCACAGTACCCTTGTCTATTGCGACGAATTTACCGCTTTCTTCATCCAACGCAACATAGCCGACATCGCTGAAGTGCCAGTCTACATCTACGTTGTTGCCCTCGTTGTCTACCACCGTCAGACGGCAGCTGGACTCAGAAGCAGTACCGCCCACAGTCAGGCTGACGTCAGCAGTATTCTCTCTGCCGTCAATCTTCCATTTGGGTGTATTGCCATTGAGCTTCAGGGAGTAAGTCTTGGGGGTAGCCGGCTCATCAGGCTCATCAGGCTCATCCGGCTCATCAGGCTCATCCGGCTCATCAGGCTCATCCGGTGTCTGCCCGATGCCCAGCTTATCCAGAGCTTCCTGAGAAACACGGATAATGCGGGTGACCTTCTGGTCTTTGTATGTAGCGGTAATTTCAGTCCAACCAAGAGCCACGGGGGTCACCAGGCCGTCCTTAACGGTGGCTACATCTTCCTTGGAGGATGTCCAGGTAATCTGGTCGCGAGGGATATCACCGTTATACAGTTGAAGCGTGGGGAGATTGGCATCCAGAGTTACATCAGGATTATAACGCAGCTCCAATAGCAAATCCTCAACGGGATCATCAGTGGGGTCATCCACAGGATCATCGGTGGGGTCATCCACGGGATCATCAGTGGGGTCGTCATCAGGAGCCTGAACCTCAAAGGTACACTTAACAACCACAGACGCCTCAATACTGCCACACTTGACGGTAATGGTGGTTTCACCGGGGCCTACAGCCATAACCAGACCATTCTCGTTCACAGTAGCAACATCAGGGTTGTTGGAACGGAATTCGTAGGCATCGGTAGTGTCCGCAGGCACGCACTCGACGAAGAACTTCACGCCGTTGGTCTGACCGACAGTACCCAGAATCATGGAATCCTCGGAAACAATCAGCTGCGTGCAGGGCTTCCCGGAATTATCAGGTTCCTTCTCCGTCGAGCTGGAACTCTGCTGACCGGGAGTGTTGGTGGAGTTTGACCAGTCTTTCTCATCTCGACCACCCAGAAACACAACCGCCAGATAGCTGGACACTGCGATAATCGCCACAAGGAGCAAAATCACAATCATAATCAATCCACGATTGGAAACTTCGTCCAGTTCCTCTTCGTCGAAATCATCCTCAGGGTCGGGATTATAGTTATCAGACACCTTTTCGTCAGAAACCGGCACAGGAATCAGATTTTCTGCTTCATTCTGTGGCTGCTGGCGTGCTTTCAAGCGCTTGCGGACATTGGACTTGGAAAAACGTCCACCCTTGACGTATGTATACCCCTCCGTATTTCCGGCGGCTGTCTGACCGCCATCAGAGCGAACACTATCACAAATAGGACAGCGAGGTTCCGTCTCCGAATAATCGGTTCCGCACACATCACAAATAACCTTGCTCATACTTGTCCTCCATTCCGGCGCAGAAAAACCCGCACCATACTTCCCGATTATTATAGCATCAGTTCGCAAAGAAAACAACCTTTCCTTTTCACAATTTACAAAAAATTCTCGACAGTTTTTTCTCCCGTCACAGTTCGACATTTCTCACATTTTTCAGAAGGATCCCCTAAAATCTTTCTCTGTAAATTCTTAGAAAAGCTGTTGCAATTTGATAGGAAATTGAGTATGATATAATAAGTTGCCATAAGGAGGTGATGGAAGTGTCAGAACCGAATTGCATATCTCCCCTGCTGGATGGTCTTATGATGGGCGAAGCCATGCGGGATTGCCACGGCATCTGCTGTTATCCCGCGCTGCGCGCCGATACCGGCGAACGCTTTGCGGTTAAAATCATCTCCATCCCCTCTTCGCAGAGACAGCTGGATGCCCTGCTTTTGACCGGTGCCCTCGCCAACGAACTGAAGGCACAGGAATACTTCGAAAAGCAGGCAGCCGGTGTAGTCCAGGAAACCGAACTGCTGGACAAGGTTTCCAAAACGGAAGGTTTCCTTCCCTGTCTGGGTACGCAAATCGCAAAAATGCAGGACGGAATAGGCTATCAGGTCTATCTGCTCTCCCCCTTCCGGCACTCTCTGGAAGAACAGTTGCGTCATGCCCCCTTAACCCATCTTGCTGCCGTTAATCTGGGGCTTGATATGTGTGCAGCACTGGCGTCCTGCCGTCGCATCGGATATCTGTATCTGGATTTGAAGCCTTCCAACATTTTTATTACCGATAATCGGGGCTACTGCCTTGGGGACCTCGGCTTTATGCGAATGGAATCTCTGTCCTTCGCCTCCTACCCTGAAAAATACCGCAGCCTCTACACCGCTCCGGAGATTCAGGATGCCATGTCTCCATTGAACGAAACCCTTGATATTTTCGCCCTGGGTCTGACCCTGTATCAGATTTACAACAACGGTCAGCTCCCCTTCGAGGATACCTATCCCGACCAACCCCTGCCGCCTCCGTACTATGCGGATTACGAAATGGCGGAAATTATCCTGAAGGCCTGCGCGCCCCTTCCGCAGGACCGTTGGCAGAGCCCCGCACAAATGGGAGAGGCTTTGGTGACCTATATGCAGCGCAATGAGGTCAATAACGTTCCTATTATTCCGCCTCCGGTGGACTTGCCTTTGGAAATTCAGGAGCCGGAAGAATTCCTGTCCGATGAGGAAAACGACGCCGAGCTTGCTGAGCTTTTAGCGATGATTCCCGATGAGATAGCGCCTCCTGTCGAGGAAGTAACGGAAGAAACCGTGGACACCCCCGACGAAACAGCTGAATCCGACATGCGCAACGAAGAAGGCGTTACCACAGAGGTTGCTCAGATGCTGGCACAGGCAGATGACCTGATTGATCACGAACTGCCGGAGCCGGTTATGGCACCGGACCCTATTGAAGTCCCCATTCCCCAACCCCTGCAGCCGGAGCCAGAGGAGGTTCCCGAGCCCCCTGCTGACTCTCAGGACTTCCCCGAAACAATCGATTCTCCGGAGGAGGCGCCCGTCGAGGCCCCCATTTCACCGGATTCCGAGGATAAAGAGGAGAGTGTCATTATGTCCGATAAAGAAGCAACTAAAAAAATCTCCACAAGTTTAATTGTCAGGTTGGCAGCAGTTTTGTTGCTGTTGGTAGCAGTCGGCGCAATGGGCCTTTACTACTATTACAACGTTTACATCCAGACCATTGACGCATTGTCCATCACTGGCGTGCAGGACCAGATTGTTGTCAGAGTGGATACCAAGGCCGACAGTAGCAAGCTCACCGTGGTCTGCACCGATGCCTACGGCAACTCGGTTCAGTCTCCCCTGACCTCCGGTGTTGCGCTGTTCAATGATATGAAGCCCAGCACCCAGTACACCATCGAAATCACCATCTCCGGCAACTACAAGCTCACCGGTCAGACCTCCGGCACCTTCACGACAGAATCCCAGAGTACGATTACCAACTTTGTTGCCACTGCCGGAAATGAGGATGGTTCTGTTCAGCTTTCCTTCAATGTAACCGGTCCCGATTCTCAGAATTGGAAAGTTGAATATTCCGCTACAAATATCCCTGCAAAGACCGCATCCTTTAGCGGCCATAGTGTTACGCTAAACGGCTTAAATCTGGGTGCGACCTACACGTTCCGCCTCATTCCCGAGGACAACCTGTATTTAAGCGGCGAAACCCGCATCACCCATAAGGTCCTTGGTACCGTAATTGCAGAGAATCTGACCATTTCTCCTGAGAATTACTACACCAAACTGCTTCAGGTATCCTGGGATACACCTGATGGTGTAACGGATGTGGTCTGGATTGTCCGTTGCTACAGCAACACCATCTACGACCAAACCATCGAAACCACCGGCAATTCTCACGTTTTCGGTCTCCCCGGCGACGATGCAGTTTATACCATCATTGTTACCGCCCAAGGCTCCTCCAAGAGCGCCAGCGTCACCACCGAAGGCATGACCCCAGTGGATGCGGGCAGCAATACCCCCGTCCCCCCCAACCCCGGTGGTAATAATGACCCTGTGGACCCCAACCCCGGCGGAAATGATGACCCCGTAGACCCCAACCCCGGTGGAAACGATGACCCCGTAAATCCCAACCCCGGTGGAAACGATGACCCCAGCGAAATTCTCACCGTCACAAACTTTACCACCTACCTGATTGTTGCCCCCTGGAATATGGAGCTGCGTTGGAATTTCACCGGGCCGAAACCTTCCGGTTGGATTCTGACCTATACCGCCAATGGAGGCGCTCCTGTTACAATCAAATGTACCGAAAACTACACCAATATCGTTATGGCCGCGGACACTGTTTATGTTTTCGAAGTTCGTCCCATCGATAACGTCAAGTACAATTCCATCAGCTATACCTACACCTCGGAAAAGCACAATTATTATTCCGGCAACGGCTTTAGCGCAAAGGATTCTGCGTTCTCACTGGTTGTCAACGATTCTCAGGAACCCGTATTCTCCGTTGCCACCACAGATACTGTGTATTTGTACTGCAACTACAAGCAGGTGGATAGCACCGCCACCAGCAATGTCACCGTAACGTTCTCCGTTCGTGATGCTGACGGCAGCGTTATCAATGCCGAATCCATTACCATGGCTTGGAATGAAATCTGGCAGGACGGCACTTGCAAGCTGCAAATCCCCTCTCTGCCCACAACTACCGGCGAATATGCAGTAGACCTGTTCTTCGACTACCGGTTCGTGGCTGACGCATATTTCTCCATTGTATAAAATCCAACGGGCGTGTTGTCGTTTCGACAACACGCCCGTTAACCATTAAATGCAGGTTATCGAGATAATCTCAATCCCTACATTCTTCAGACCATTTAGCGATGATTCGAGAGAATCTCTGATTTTCTTGCAATATATCCGTATTTTATCAGTATATAGACGCCAACTGCGAGCTCTGTAAACACATAGATAACAAAAGTAATATACATCGGCAGAATCGGTTTTGAGTCAGGAAACAGGCCAAAGAAAGATGCGCCCAAATTGTTAAAGCCATGTGCAGTAATCACTATCCATATATTTCCCGTATGCTGATACAACGCAAGCAAGAAAACACCGAATGAACAAGCACTCAGAACTTGAAGCAGCACCGATACGGTCTCATAAAAGAAAATGTTGACAAGATGCGAACACCCAAAAGTCAACGAGAGCAAAACAATGGATTCAATGCTATATTTCCCGTTTCGTTCAAACATTGTCCGCCCTACATAACGGAAAAGCATTTCTTCCCAGCCTGCCGTAGAAAACACAGATAATAACATACTGATATATTCCGTTGCACCGGGTATACGATTTGGAATACAGAAACAATCAACAACATTCATAGCAAAAGGAATCATCGCGACCCACAACCAAGGGGTAAAATACGGTTTCCCAGGGAGGTTCATAGGCGTTTTACAAATCGCTGCATAAGCAAAAATACCAGCCATAATAATAACCTTGGATATTGTGTCGAATACATAGATACTATGATTCATCTCCATATCCAGAAAAGCTGCGCCTGTCAGTGCAAAAGAACAGGTCAGGCAAATCATAATATACAAGATTGCCTTAAAAAATAATTGATTCAGTTTTTTCATACCCCCTCCTCCTTTTCCATTTATTGTAGTTTATTCCTGCCCCTTTGTCAACGTTTCTAAGAACATCCTGATACAAGCAACAGTCCACCGGACTGTTGCTTTGAATCGGTTCAAATCCCGTTCTCCGCCAAAAAAGAGGACACCCCGTTGGGGTCGAGATGGAGGGATTTGATTGATTTATGGTGTTGCCGCCGTACCAGCCGGCGGCAAGCAACAGTCCACCGGACTGTTGCTTTGAATCGGTTCAAATCCCGTTCTCCGCCAAAAAGAGGACACCCCGTTGGGGTGTCCTC
>JAZSEN010000088.1:0-2758 GCA_045531675.1 Faecousia sp. | reverse complement strand
TCAGCTTGGAAGGCTAATGCTCTATCAACTGAGCTACTTCCGCAATTTTAGTGGGCAAAGATGGATTCGAACCACCGAAGGCGTAAGCCAGCAGATTTACAGTCTGCCCCATTTGGCCACTCTGGTATTTGCCCATTCGCTTTTGATTCACTTGCCTTTGTAGGTTCGTTTCTCAATTGCGATGCAAAGGTACTGCTTTTTTTTGAATCTGCAAATGTTTTGGAGATTTTTTTTTCAAAAAGGTGCGTTCCTTTGCTGAAATGTCCGTTTATTTCTTCAACTGACGCTTGAAATCAATCATCTTGATGGCAGTCACGGCACATTCGTCTCCCTTGTTGCCCAAACATCCGCCGGCACGGTCTTCGGCCTGCTGCATGTTGTTGGTAGTGATGAGGCCATAGATGACAGGAATGTCGGTGGTGGCGTTCAAGTGAGCGATGCCTTGGGTAGTACCGGCACATACATAGTCGAAGTGAGGAGTGTCGCCACGAACCACACAGCCAATGGCAATCACGGCATCTACCTTGCCGCTCTGAATCATCTGGGCCGAACCGAAGGTCAGTTCGAAACTGCCCGGTACATGCTGCACCAAGATGTTTTCGTCCTTTGCACCGTGTGTCTGGAGGGTCTTTACGGCTCCTGCCAACAAAGCACCGGTAATGTTGTAGTTCCATTCAGATACCACGATGCCGAAACGCATGTCGGCAGCATTGGGAACGGAGTTGAAATCGTAATCGCTGAGGTTGTGATAAGCTGTTGCCATAATATAAGGTATTAAAAAAGCACGGAGTCATTCCGTGCTTTTATGTTTGTCAATTAAAATGTCTTACTTTACAGTAGCACGTTCAATGTACTTGTCGATGTCCATAGCCTGGTACGAGTTGAAGTACTTGTCCTTGATAGTCTGGTAAGCGTTGACAGCTTCGCTGTTCTTACCCAACTTTTCGTAGATCTGACCTGCCTGAATCAAGTAGATTGGGCTCAATGCATGGCTGTTGGCCTTGTCTGCTGCCTTTACCAAAGTAGCAGCTGCCTTGTCGAGCTGACCCAACTGTGCGTAGCAGTTACCCATGGTAGCCATCAAAGCCGGAGTAACCAACTGGTCGTCTGCGCTGAACTGATCCAAATACTTGATCGCATTTTCGTATTGACCCAACTGTGCGTAGCAGATACCTGCATAAGCGTTGGCCAACTTGCCGGCATCTGTACCGCCGAATTCGTCAGCTACCTTCAAGAGGCCTGCAAAACCCAAGCTGTCGCCGTTCAATGCCATTTCATAATTGTCAGCCATGAAATATTGTTCGCCTCTGAACAATGCTTCGCTAGCTTTCTTTTCGTTCGGTTCTGAAATGAAGTGTTGATAACCCAATACACCGCCAACTACGATAACGATAGCAGCGATACCTGCCAAAAATTTGTTTTTGTACTTGATGATGAACGCTTCAGAAGAGCTCATCGCCTGATCCAAATCCAATGGATCTGGAGTTTGTTTTTTTTCTGCCATTTTTATCTAAACTTTTTATTATTTTTTATCGAGATAGTTTTCGGGCAGCAAAAATAGTCTATTTATGTGTATTTATGAAATTTACGGGCACATTTTTTTAGTTATTCCCTTTTTTATCCCTATTTTTGTGTTCCCAAAAAATGGATGACGTATGATTTTAAAGCAGATTTCGATTTTGAATTATAAAAACCTGGAGCAGGTGGACTTGGCGTTTTCTCCCAACATGAACTGTTTCATCGGGCAGAACGGGATGGGGAAAACCAACCTCCTCGATGCGGTGTATTACCTCTCTTTCTGCAAGAGTGCCACGAATCCCATCGATTCGCAGAACATGATGCACAACCAGGATTTTTTTGTCATCCAGGGCTTTTACCAGACGGAGCTGGGGGATGTGGAAGAGGTGTACTGTGGCATGAAGCGCCGTCAGAAGAAGACGTTCAAGCGCAACAAGAAGGAGTATTCCCGACTCTCGGACCACATCGGCTTCATTCCGTTGGTCATGGTCTCGCCGTCGGATGCAGAGCTTATTTCCGGTGGGAGCGAGGAGCGTCGCCGTTTCATGGATGTGGTGATTTCGCAATACGATAAGGAATACCTGGAGGCCTTGATCCGATACAACAAGGCGTTGCAGCAGCGCAACACGTTGTTGAAAGCCGAACAGGAACCGGACGAAGAGCTGCTCAGTGTGTGGGAGGAGATGATGGCGGCTACCGGCGAGGTGGTGTACCGCAAGCGTTGCGAGTTCATCAACGAGTTCATCCCTACGTTCCAGACGTTCTATTCGCATATTTCGCAGGACCGGGAGCAGGTAAATCTCACATACCAGTCGCATGCCAGCCAGGGCAACTTGTTGCAGTTGATTCAGGAGCATCGCGTGAAGGATCGTATCATGGGCTATTCCTTGAAAGGGGTACATAAGGACGATTTGGTGATGCAGATTGGGGAGTATCCCATCAAGCGGGAAGGTTCCCAAGGACAGAACAAGACGTATCTCATTGCGCTGAAGTTGGCGCAGTTCGATTTCTTGCGCCGTACCGGCAGCAATACCACTCCGCTGTTGTTGTTGGACGATATCTTCGACAAGTTGGATGCTTCCCGCGTGGAACAGATTGTGAAGCTGGTGGCAGGGGATAAGTTCGGGCAGATTTTTATCACGGACACCAACCGCGAACATCTGGACAAGATTATGCAGAAAATCGAAGGCGATTACAAGGTGTTCAGCGTAGAAAACGGTCGGATTCAAGAACGGAAAGG
>JAZSEN010000035.1:0-21510 GCA_045531675.1 Faecousia sp. | reverse complement strand
GTGTCCTTCCAGGGTGCGTTCTCCATCAACTACTACTTCACCCCCTCCAACACCCCTGACAACGGCACCGTGACCTTCTACTACTGGACTGCCGATGCATACAGCAAGGCCAGCGTTCTGACTCCTGCCAATGCTACCGGCACCGTGACGATGACCTCCAGCACCGGTGAGTACTCCACCGCTGTTACCGGCATCTCCGCAAGACAGATCGACGAGACGATTTACATCGCCGCTGTCTACACCAGCAACGGTGTCAGCTATCCCACCAATGTGATTGCTTACAGCCTGGGTGCATACTGCAAGACCCTGGCCGGAAACGGCAACGCCTTCGGTGCTGCCACCGCAGTCTACGGCTACTACGCCAAGGCTTACTTCGCAAGTTAATTCCATACAAAAAAACGCCACGGGTCACCCCGTGGCGTTTTTTATGCTAAATGAGACTAACCTGCTATATATCTAGCATGGTGCCGGATTTCAGCGGATATAGCCGTTTTCCAAGATATCTTTTCAGAACGAAATATTGCTCCGTGCCGGTACAATGTCCGGTGAAATATGTCGCCGGGCACTCACGCATTCTAAGCGCCGCATTACGAAGCTGTTCGCTCTCTGGCGACAGCGGTTTGAAATGGAAACCACCAATCATCACATCCGGACAAAACCATTCCATGATATTCAGAATACCTCTATGAGCACATCCAGTGAAGCAGAATCTTTTTCCTTTCTCTTCAATCAGAAGGTACAGCTCATGACGAAAATCCTCAGGAAATAATTTCCCGTTAATGTTCATCTGTAATCCGTATGGATTGTATAGATTTACACATTCCATGTTTGCGGCAGACACCAACCGAATTCCATCCCCAAAATCAACATCTGCGACGCAAGGAGCAAGACCAACATCATGCAAACGGACATCCAGTCCGATATCCTCATTCTTTGCGTTGATATGGTGCTCAAAAGCATATTGGCTCAAATAAACCGGAGCGGAGTCATTCACCTGACGAAAATGCAGGAATCCATTACCGTGGTCATAATGGCCATGGGACATGATTGCAATATCTACCTTACTTAGATCCACATTCATCCGTCGCGCATTGTAAATGTAGCCATCGGATTGCCCTGCGTCGAATAAAATTTTATGATTCCCAGTTTCGATATATAAACTCAATCCATGCTCGCAACTAAATCCACTATCGCAAGCCGTGTTTTCAATAAGCGTATAAATCTTCATTCAAAACTTGCCACTTCTGCCGCCATGACTACGACCCGATGATGAACGATGACTGCTGGAACCGCCGCCGGAACCACCATTATCTCTAGGTTTCTCACGGCGGGTAATATTCTTATACAGGAAAATATCTCTTGCTATTGTAACATGCATACTGCCGGATTCTACATAGTTCGCAGCACCCGACTGAGATCTGACAGATTTCAGCTGTCCCTTCAAAACACCAGTCACAATCAGCGCAGCAATTAATCCAATTACCAAAGACACAACCATGGCAGATCCCCATTCAAACGCACCTTTGGGTAGATTGTAGGTATCATAAGGAGTACCTTTCCGTGCTTGAATAATAAATTCGTCGCAAAGCTGCGCAAAGCGAAGAAAAGCATCGTTGTAATCTCCGTCGCTAAGATACGGAACGACCTCATTTTCAATGTACTCAAGGCCGGAATCAGTAAAGGCGGTAATGCCGTACCCGCTGGTAGAAATGCACCAGTCGCGGTCTTCCATGCTAATCAGCAAAAGAATACCATCCCGGTTTTCTCCAAAACCATAGCCGTTGTAGTCAAAGAAATCATCTGCGTACTGCTGCGATGTGGCATAGCCAATGGAATCTACGGTAACCACAACGATATCGAAGCTATGCTTTTCACTCAGTTCATCCAGCTGATTCTTTAACTCCAGCCGCTCTCCGACGGTCAGCAAATCAGCGGAATCCACCAATCGGTCCAATTCTTGGCTTGCATAAACCGGAAGCATAATTCCAACGCATAGCGCCACGACCAAAATCAGCGAAAAAACTTTTGTATACATTATCGCACCTCCTTACAGCATCCACAACAGAAAGCGTAGGGCAAATACGACCGCAGCAACCACACCAGTTGTGCCGGCAAACCATCTCCAGAACGCGGCTTTATCAATAGGCAAATCACCGGCAAACTTTCCGGTCTGGCCGTTCATTACAAAACGATAATTCTGCCCGTTCCATTTCGTGTTCAGCAACCAGACAGGATACAACGCGTACTTTGCTTTGCTGTTGCGAAAACGGACGCTGCTGGATGTAGGAATCACCGTAGCATATCCGCGAACCGTTGCGGCAAATGCGTCCTCTGTGCTTTTCTTGATGCGTTGATTGGCACGAACCACACTCTGATTGGAATCCACATCGTATTTATCCGCCAAGAATCCGGCAAGATAAGCTGTTTCAAAATCCACAGCCGCAGACATATCAAAGGGCTCAATGGATTCCATCAGGATATCCTCCATCTTCGTGGAACCATCCACAGGAACCCCCCGAAAACCAATGTCACCACCACGAATTACCTGATAATGACTGGTTTCCGTATAGTAGTACCGGCTATCGCTCCAGCTACGCACACGAGTTGCTTTGTAATGAATATCCGCATCTGCATCCGCATCAAAAAGCCAAAACGGGACATAAATTCCCTTGATTTCATCAATATGGTTTTCGTCTTTGAATGCTTTTGGAAGCAATACTTTTTTACTGTAGTGCTTCCGAAGGGCAGCCTTGGCAGCGAACTTATCCCTCTTGAATGGTATAACAAAATCAGGTTTCAACACACCGGAGAATTGCTCCATCATAACCACAGGATTACCACAGAAAGGACAAGTTGTAGCACCCAGACTCTCATCGCCAACGATTTCACCGGCACAGGACTGACAGATATAGATGCGCAGTCCGGTTGCCTCATCGACTGTCCATTCCTGACCAGCCTGATTGTCCCAATGCATGTCATCAATTCCCGGATTCAGCTGCTCGTTATACTCTTTAACAACTTCCAGTTCAAACTCCTGATCACAGTATTGGCATTTGACCTTTTGGGAGCTACTGTCAAAAGCCATTGCGCCATCGCAGCACGGACATTTGAATTCCTGTAAAGCAGGCATTGATATCACTCCATTTTAATGATTACCACAAAGGCTTAGATTCACTAATATGATCATACAGACGACTCCAGTCTTTCATATTCACCTTGCCGTCACAATTCACATCTGCGCAGGCCAAAGCATAACCACTCAAAGTATTAACCTCGTTGATATGGTCATACAGGGTACTCCAGTCCTTCATATTCACCTTGCCGTCTCCAGATACATCTCCAATCGGACAGACTTTCAAATTCTTTATCAGAGAATTTGAGCCCACCGTGATTGTAACCTCCGCAGCACAATGATTGTTTTTAGTAACACGGAGGGTATAGACACCGGGAACAACATTTGTAAATGCATAAGAATCCGTAGTAACACAGGAATATGCCACAGTACCGTTTTGGATTAATTGCACTGTAACCGGATCTGCGTCTGTCAGATAGCTGAATACAGACCCGCTGACAGTAACACCTGACGGACCGCTGTTATCCACAACCGTAAGGTGAATTTCCTTATCCACACCAGAAAGTTCCAGCATACCCATTTGAAGAGAATAGTTGCCCATTCCAAATCGATTTTGCAGTATAGCAATCAAGTTTTCAGTCACACCAAGCCAATCCTCCAATTCGGAATCAGCCGACGAATACAAGACTGCAGTCCATCTCTGCCCATCACCCTCAGGAGTAAGTAAATCCGCAATGACTTTTGCGTCAATGGCAGCTGACATATCATTGCGAGGACTATATGCTTCAAAGTAGCCCAAATCGTCACACTGACAGCGAGGCAGTTTATTGGCGAAATGGGTCTGATCTGCAATGTGGTCGACGCTTATATCATCCAAATTGCGGCCAAAATACAGATGATAGAGTCCGGAAGACTGGTCATCCCATGTCACATCAGTATAAATACATTTGCCATCAATCCACAGTACATTCCATGCGTGGTTTTCTGAACGATTGGTGGCTGGATTATAGCTGGTGCCCAGCACAGTCCAGGCCTTAATACCAGCACATTGGAGCAAATACTGATAAGCTCTGGCATAACCAGCACAAACACATTTTCCATCTACCAAGGCACCAAAAGCCGTCTGGTCGTTATCAGTAGCCTGATATGTAACCATCTGTGCCACCCGATCATGGAGCCAAACTGCCTTGCTGTAATCGTCCTTCCCTGCCTGACTTTTCATATCGGTCATGATTGCGGAAACAGCATTCTGAAACAGTACATTGGCCTTCTCAATTGTTGCCTTGGAAATCACGCCACCATAAACTTCATAAACCGGATAAAGAGTTACAATTTTTCCTTTGGACATAGAATACTCGAAAGTACCGAAAAACCAGAAATACTCCGGATGATCCGCAATCAGCATTTCTACCACCTCAAAAGTACCGCTTTCATTCAGCGCCAGATTTGCCGGAATTGTGATCCTCTTATCGACATCCGCAATACCCTGCTGAATCAAATCATATACTTTCTGATAGGAATCACTCAGAAACGAATAACCATATTCCCGTTCTGCTTCCGGAAGCGGCATTTCAGCCGCCAAAGAGGCAACCGGCATTAATCCGGTCAACAATACCAGTACCAATATAACAATTGTCGTATTAATTGCTATTCTTTTCATACGTCCTCCAATAACAGATTAAATACTTTGTCAAAAATCGATAGCCTAAAAATTATCGAATTAATGCTCACGATGTAAAACAAATCTACCACCTTGTTCATCTATCAGAACCAGCCTGTCGTCCTCGAATTCAAAGGTATATATACAATCGGACATGCTGTCGCTGACAAAATCGATGCGCACCCTGTCCTCTTTAATTTCGTAATTGAATTTGCTTAAATCTTCGTCCATTAATAAGGAGCCCTTGCCAAGACCGTTGAACTGAAAAATCTCAGTCTCTCCATTTTGCCACATACCCTTCAGAGGATCCTCTTTTTTCACACCGGAAAGAACCAGGGCAGTAAAGACCAACACGAGCAAAACAGCAGATAAAATATATATCAACGTCAGCAAACGACGTTTTTCATTTTGCTTCATATCATTAGATACTTCAAATTTCTGTATATTCATGATTTCTCCAAATCAGCAAAGGGCGGTGGCGGAATATCCGTCACCGCCCTCGCTAAGGTTAGGTCAATTGATTATCAGAAGTATTTCTTCTTGCCGATAACCAGAACAGCTCCGCAAGTAGCAATCAGCATGATGGCAACGATGCCAAACATAGCGGTATTGCCGGTCTCGGGAATCTGCTCGCCGGTGGCAGGCAGAATCACGCTCTTGGAGTTGGTGATACGGGTCAGAGCCTCGTCCAGCCAGTACTGCTCGCAGTCGGGGCAGAACCAGTGCTCGAGGTTGCCGTTCTCGGTAGCGGTGGGAGCCTTGTACTCAACGTGCTTCAGGTTATCGCTGCCGATAGCAGGCAGGATGACGCTCTTGGAGTTGGTGACCTTAGTGCAGGCCTCGTCCAGCCAGAAGCCCTCGCAGTCGGGGCAGAACCAGTACTCGACGTTGCCGTTGTAGTGGCAAGCGGGAGCAATGGCCTCGAAGTGGACAACCTTATCACTGCCGGTAGCGGGCAGGATAACGCTCTTGGAGTTGGTGACCTTAGTGCAGGCCTCGTCCAGCCAGAAGCCTTCGCAGTCGGGGCAGAACCAGTACTCAACGTTACCGTTGGAGTGGCAGCCGGCAGCAACAGCCTCGAAGTGGACAACCTTATCGCTGCCGGTAGCGGGCAGGATAACACTCTTGGAGTTGGTGACCTTAGTGCAGGCCTCATCAGTCCAGAAGCCTTCGCAGTCGGGGCAGAACCAGTACTCAACGTTACCGTTGGAGTGGCAGCCAGCAGCAACAGCCTCGAAGTGGACAACCTTATCGCTGCCGGTAGCGGGCAGGATAACGCTCTTGGAGTTGGTGACCTTAGTCAGAGCCTCGTCAGTCCAGAAGCCTTCGCAGTCGGGGCAGAACCAGTACTCAACATTACCGTTGGAGTGGCAGCCGGGAGCGACAGCCTCGAAGTGGACCAGATTGCTGTGGTCAGCAGCGGGCAGGATAACACTCTTGGAGTTAGTGATACGAGTGCAAGCCTCGTCCAGCCAGTAGCCTTCGCAATCGGAGCAGTGCCAGTACTCAACATTACCCACGGACCAGCAAGTAGCGGCAACAGCTTCAACATGAGTAACGTTCTCGCTGCCGGTAGCGGGCAGGATAACGCTCTTGGAGTTGGTGACCATAGTGCAAGCCTCGTCCAGCCAGTAGCCTTCGCAATCGGAGCAGAACCAGTACTCAACGTTACCGTTGTAGTGGCAAGCAGGAGCGACGGCGTCGAAGTGAATCACATTGCCATTGCCGGTGGCAGGCAGATTCACGCTCTTGGAGTTGGTGACCTTAGTGCAGGCCTCGTCAGTCCAGAAGCCTTCGCAGTCGGGGCAGTACCAGTACTCGATGTTACCCATGGAGTGGCAGCCGGGCTCAACAGCCTCGAAGTGGACAACGTTCTCACTGCCGGTAGCAGGCAGGATAACGCTCTTGGAGTTGGTGACCATAGTGCAGTACTCGTTCAGCCAGAAGCCTTCGCAGTCGGGGCAGTACCAGTACTCAACGTTACCGTTGGAGTGGCAGCCAGGCTCGACGGCCTCGAAGTGAACGACGTTCTCGCTGCCGGTAGCAGGAGAAACAATGCTCTTGGCGTTAGTGACCTGAGTCAGGGCCTCGTCCAGCCAGTGGGCACCACAGACGGAGCAGTACCAATACTCAACGTTACCGTTGGAGTGGCAGCCAGCGCCAATGGCATCAACATGGACAACGCTGTGTTCAATGGGATTGCCCTCAGTCTCGCCGCACTCAGTGCAGGTCTTGGGGGCCTCGCAGGTAGCATCGGCCCAGGTGTGCTCATGACCGCCGGCGGAACCGACAGAAACAGGAGCGGTGCTGGTGGTGAAGGAGATGTTGTCGTAGTCATCGTTGTAGACCTCGTCCTCATCGATGATGAACGTAATCTCCAGAGAACCGGTAGCATCAGCATCCACAGTGCACTTGAACTGCATCAGAACAGTATCCTCAGCGCAGGTGTAGGTGGTGCCGTCGCCGCCATAGATGAAAACCTTGCTGGACTCAGTGAAGCCAACCTTAGCGGCATTCATGGTGTCCTTCAGGCCATCGGCGACCATACCGGAACCCTCAACATAGGTCAGACCGGCGGGGATGGACAGCTTCAGCTTGAAAGCATATACATCCTCGACAGCGCCCAGGCTGATGGTGTAGGTGATGGTATCACCCGGAGCTGCCTCAGTCTTGTCAGCGACCATCTTAAAGCTGGTAGCAGCAGCTGCGGATACCGGTACCACAGCAGCAACCATGCTGATGATCATAACAAGAACCAAGACAATTGACGTAATTCGCTTGTTCATGACCAAGCTCCTTTCTAAAATTGCAAGGCAGATTTTTACGCATCGGCCGCAGCCTTGCTCACGGTCAATGGGGATGTTTCCATCCGGAATATTCCTAAAATCCTTCTACCAGACCCAATGTGGCTCATCGGAGGTATCGGATAATAAGACAACCAGATATACAAATTAATTATCGCACAATACACCCATATAATCAAGTGTTTCTTTGAAAAAAACGGAAATATTTTTCAGGATTATTTATCCTATATATCCAAAATGACTCCCCTGATATCCGTAAAGCAGAATATTCTTCTTGCATAACAAGCACCCCCGTGGCATTTGCCACGGGGGTGTCTACACTAACGGTGAATTATACAGTTTCAGGTTCTTTGATCTTCGCACCACAGGCTGCGGACACAGCAGTATAGGATGTGACATCCAGAATGGTTTCACCATCGATTTGCAAGGGTGTGGGACGGTCAAACTCAACGGTGATTTCCCGTCCGGTAAGTACTGTAACCAGTTTCGTTTTCTTTACATGCTCCCCCTTGAAGATACTGGGGAACGCACATAGCGTCCGCATACGTCCGCCGTTATGGAACAGCATTACGGACAGGGTTTTTTCTTTGGAAAGCCGGTCCTGATTCGGCGCGGCAATCATTCCTCCGCCGTAACATTTACCGTGCATAGTTGGCGCAATCCACACCTTTTTGAAGGAATACTCCTTACCGTCCACTGTGATTTTCGCATTTCTGGGAGAAAAATGGAACAACAAACCTTTAATCGCAATCGCTGTATAATTGACTTTCTTGCCCGGGATGGTGCGAAGTTTGTCACCGACTTCACAGCAGTAGCCATCAATACCAAATCCCACGCCATTTAAAAACCGATAACTGTTTCCCTTCACGCGAACCGTGGGCAAATCCTTAAGATATTTGGTAATACTAACAGGCTCGTCCCCTGCCTTCATGCCAATTTCATATGCAAAATCGTTTCCGGTACCTGTTGGATAATAAAAGATTTCCCGGGAAATACTCAAATCGCGGGTATCATTGATAAAGCGGTTCAAAGTTCCGTCACCGCCGGCAATGATAATGTAATCCTCCTTCGACAAATTCGAAATCACAGCAGCGTAATTGGTGATTCGAGTCATGTCGAAAAATTCAAGACTATCGCGAGACTTTGCCTGAAGCTTTTTCGCGTCCTCCCCACCTTTTCCATTACCGGACAACGGATTATAAAATACATATCCTTTCGCCATTATCTCTCTATCCTTTCTATGTTTTCCTCAATCAATTGACGGACCTTATCACCAATTATTTCTGTTTTGGCGGATTTAACCCACTGAGCAGGCAGAACTTCCAGCACATCCAAATACACATCCGTACACCTGAAGGGAGTCCGTTTGTGAATCAATTCAGTACCTGCAAGCGACAGAACCACAATGGGCACGTCGGCTTTTTGCGCAATTTTGAACACACCGTTGTGGAAAGGCAGCAGTACACCGCTTTTACTTCGGGTGCCCTCGGGATAAACGCCCACCGACACATTCTCTCTGCACAGCAGCTGGGCAGCCTTATTGATGGTAACGATGGCATTACGGGGATTCTCACGGTCGATTGCCATAAAACAACATTTCCGGATAATACGCCCGAAAATTGGAATGTGAAAGTTTTCTTCTTTGGAAATAAAGGACAGCTTCCATTTCTTAAACGCATACCAGGTGACGATAGGGTCATAATTAGACCTGTGATTTCCCACAAATAAAAGATTGCAGTCCACAGGAATTTTCTCTAGACCGGTAACATGAACCTTAATCCGCAAAGATTTCAAAATGGCGGCCGAAGCTGTGTTCAGGAGAAAGCGGTAAAAAGGGCTGTCGGACTCATATTCCTTGCGGGGATTTACCAACAAGCTGCATACAGCCAAAAACAGAACATACAACAAAAACAGTCCCAGCAGCCCACCAAATACGTATAATAAAACCATATTTTCCTCCGGCAGTTTTTTACAAACTATACCAGATATTCTACAACCCAATATCAACTCAAAGTCAACAATTGTTGAAAAATGGCACCCGCGATAACGGATGCCATTTTGAATTATTTGTTTTGAAGGACAACTGTAAAACGGCAACCGCCACCGTCGCAGTTTTCAACTGCAATTTCTCCCTTTTCCATGACCAGAATTCTCTTGACCAGAGCCAGTCCCAATCCATTGCCCTCCTGCTTATGAGAGTTGTCTGCCTGATAGAATTTATCAAAGACATGCTTCTGTGATTCCTCACTTAATCCGGGACCCTGATCCTCAACTGCAAACACGATACCATTTTGATTATGGCTCAAGCGAACACGGACCACTCCGGATTCAGGACTGAATTTTATCGCATTGGAAATCAAATTACTCCAAACATGATGCATCATCTGCTCATTCCCGAGATAATTCACCACATCCAGTTCCACATCAAACTCAATTTGTTTCCGTTCCCATTCCGGTTCCAACGCCACCACCGCCTGACGGATTTGTTCATCAAGACGATACTTTGTCCGGTTGGTGGGAATCTGCTGGTTTTCCAGTCTGGACAAAAGCAAAATACTCCCCACCAGTGTGGAAAGCCGTCTGGTATTGAACAAAATCTTATCAACGTACTCCCGCTGATTATCATCCAGATTCTCACAGCCCTGAAGCAAGGTGGAATATCCTTCAATGGCATTAATGGGCGTCTTAAACTCATGGGAAACATTGGATACGAAATCCGTTTGCAGTATTTCTGTTGCGCTGAGTTCGTGGGTCATCAGATTGAAACCGGTGTAAATCTCCATTATCTCCTTAGATCTGGATTTTTCATGCAGACGGACTGAATAATCTCCATCAGCAACCTGTTCCATTGCTTTGCGCAGTTTCTTAATGGGATTAAAAAACAGTTTCACAAGATGACTTGTCACCAGAACACCCACCATCAGACAGGCGCAAAGCAGTTCCACAACCAGAGGAATGTCCACTTTCACAACATAGTGAAACAGTAAATCCACTCCATAAGTGACCAACGCACAAACCAGAATCTCAGCAGTGACCAGAAGTGTCATTCTGGTTCGCAAGCTGAAAGGACTCCCCTTCTGATTCCGGACAATATCAAACAACTCTCTGGTATTCAAAGCTTCACCACCTTATAGCCAACGCCCCGAATGGTGACGATTTTGAAATCGCGGCTGTCGCGGAAACGCTCCCGTAAGCGTCCGATATGGACATCCACCGTATGAGTGTCACTTTCTGAATCGTAGCCCCAGATTTCATCCATCAGCTGCTGGCGAGTAAAAATCCTTCCGGGAAAAGCAGCCATTTTATACAGCAGCATAAACTCCTTCTGGGGCAGAACCGCAGACTCTCCATCTGTGATGACCGTCAGGGAATCACATTCCAGTACCGTACCGCCAATTATCTGCCTGCGTTCGTTGATAATCTGAGCCCGGCGAAGTAAGGCTCCGACCCGAAGTACCATTTCGTTGACATTAATCGGCTTAACCATATAATCATCTACGCCGGACTGAAAACCCAGTCGCATATCGTCGAATGCATCTTTGGCAGTAATCATCAATACAGGCGTATTATCGCCGGACTCACGAAGCTGGCGAACCAGCTCGTAACCATCCAGCACAGGCATCATAATGTCAGAAATAATGATATCATAGTAATCTCCGTTCAGCGCTTTCAGCGCCTCCTGTCCATCAGATACGCCTGTAACCGTATATCCCTGCCTGCTCAGCACATGGGAAAACAGGTGTCGCAATTCACGGTCGTCTTCGGCAATCAGAATTTTCATCATACCGGTTCAGCTCCCTCTCGTCTTAGTAATAGCTCCCGCTCCAAACAGCGGAGCGGGAGCAAATCAATTAGTCAGCTTTACAGATTTCCTCAAGAATCTTTCTGTTGGCATCGAAATCGATGTCGTACTCGAACCAGCCCTTGAGATTCTCGCGCACACGAACACTGCCAGCCTCGAAAGTCCCATGGGCCGGAATCTGCTGATTTTTCACAGTTGCGCCGGCAATCATCGGAAATACATCACGGGCAAGAGTCCAGATATCGGACTTCTCCATATTGGTGGTTACCAAAGGCAGGATATCCTCCAGCAGAACAATCATCTCTGCCCATGGTTTACTCTTGTACTCATTCATCAAGGAAATCAGTACTGTACGTTGCCGCTCCGTCCGGCGGTAATCCGTATCGATGTAGCGGATACGGGAGTACTGAAGCGCCTGATCGCCGTTCAAATGGTTCATGCCAACGGTCAATTCCGGCCATTTAAGGCCGTTATTGGTCATATAGTTGACCTCTTTTTCGGTCAACTCAATATCAACGCCGCCCAGAAGGTCGATAAGACTCATAAAACGGTTGAAATCAACTTCCATATTACCGTCAACACGGACGCCAAAGTTGATCCACAGTGTTTCATTCAGCAAACTGAATCCGCCCCATTGAAACGCAGCATTCAGCTTATTGGGTTTATGGCCGGGAATCTGGACATAAGCATCTCGCAAAAAAGAGGTAAACGTAATGGAACCACTTTTCTTGTTAACCGTAACAAGAATCATGGAATCGGATCTGGCCCGGGATTCACTACGTCGATCCTGTCCCACCAGCAGAATATTTACCACATCGCCCTCCACATTGGGTGCCGGCATGGGCTGCACAGAATTGCCGGGATCTTTTTGGATTTCCTGCTCCAACTCGTCCAACTGCGGCAGATCAGCGATATCCTCATCCTCAACCGGCGTGTAATCGGGATTGGTAGCCTCGAGCTGCTCAATTTCCTCCGGCGACAAGGTGTAATCGTCCGATGTGGTATAATTAATTCTATCCAACAAATAATTTACATACCACCACGCGCACGCAGCAATAATCAACAGAAGAACAACAATTACAATACCTGTAATCAGCAAATTTCTTTGCCAACGTTTCATTCGGCATCCCTCCTATACGAATTCTGTATTATTTTATCACATAATAAACCATAGTCAAGAACATAGTTTGTACACATTTTACCCCCCATTTACAGAAAATTTCAAAATAGCCCCCTGCAAGCGGTGGACAAACGGCAGAAGATGTGGTATATTTTATGATAACATACCATGTCTGGAAGTATACGCACCAGACAACGAGAGGAATCGGAATAATATGGGTAAACTGATTGTGATAGAAGGCACCGACGGCTCCGGAAAATCCACGCAATTCAAGCTGCTGACACAGCGTCTGACAGAAGAAGGCACCGTTTTCCGCAAGCTGGTATTCCCCCGCTATGCTGAGCCCAGCTCTGCACTGATCCGTATGTACCTCAACGGTGACTTCGGCACCGACCCCAACGCTGTCAACAGTTATGCGGCCTCTGCATTTTATGCTGTGGACCGTTACGCCTCCTACAAGCAGGATTGGGGTAAATGGTACGAGGACGGCGGCATCGTTGTATCTGACCGTTACACCACCTCCAATGCAGTTCATCAAGCCTCCAAAGAAGCACCGGAGAATCGTGAAAAGTTTCTGAAGTGGCTGTATGATTTCGAATATCACCAGCTGGGTCTGCCGGCACCGGATTTGACCATTTATCTGGACGTCACCACGGACCAGACCGAAAAGCTGATGCGTCGCCGTGAGCAGGAAACCAATTCCAAGGCAGATATCCACGAAAAGGATATGCATTATCTGGCAACCTGCCGTCAGGCCGGTCGGGAAGCAGCGGCCTACTCCGGCTGGACCGTCATTCAATGTGTAAAGGACGGCGTTATGCGTTCCGTGGAGGACATCCACGCTGACATCTACGCCGAAGTCATCAAACTTCTGGAGGGATAAGTATGGTATATGTTTTGCTTGGCACGGGCTTTGAAGAAACGGAAGCCATCGTTCCTGTAGATTTGCTTCGCAGAGCCGGCGTATCGGTTCTGACCGTGGGCGTCGATGGAAAAGCCGTCACCGGCGGGCATGGCATTACTGTGGAAGCAGATATTGAAATCAGTCAGATGGATTTGACAGATATGGAAATGATTGTGCTCCCCGGCGGTCTGGGCGGTGTAGCAACCATCAGGAAAAGCCAGAGCGCCTTGGACGCTCTTCGCTTTGCATGGGAAAATAATAAGTTTGTCGCTGCTATTTGTGCCGGTCCTACGGTTCTGGCAGACCTTGGCATTACCGATGGCAGGCAAGCAACTTGCTACCCCGGCTGCGAAAGCGGCATGGGCAATGCGAATATGATTCCTGATGCCGCCTGTGTTCAGGACGGCAATCTGATTACCGGCACCTCCGCCGGCTGTGCTGTCAGCTTTGGGCTGAAGCTGGTAGAAGCTCTGAAGGGTGCCCAGAAGGCCGCCGGCATTGCCAGTCAAATTGTCATCCGTTGAGGAGGATTGTTCCATGGAAGAATTCCACCACAATAAAGATTCACAGAATCTGTCCAATGAGCATGCTGTCCCCGCTCCCGGTATCAACTGGAGCAGCGAGCTCACCAGCGAAGACGAGGAAATCGGTATTGACGAACAAGCTGCCGCCTCTCCCCGTCTGATTCACCCTTCTGAACTGGATCTGGAGAGAATCATTCAGGAAACCAAAAGCGAAAACTGGGAAACCGGCGCTATTGATTCTGTTCAGCCTGTTCAGGACGTCTCACCTGCCCCTGTTCCCACCATGGAAGACGCTTTTAAGGATGATGATTTTCGCTCCGCTTTTGGCGAGGGCGAAAGCTTGAGCGAAGTTTTCAATAATCAGGAATCAGGTCATAACCAGCAGAACATGCCCCCTGTTCCTAACGACACAGTTTCACCCACGGAGTTCGATTCCCTTCAACCGGATGAGGTTCCTGATCCCATGGAAAAGGGTCGCCCCAAGCGCAAAGAAGGCTATGGTTTCTGGGGTCTGCCCCATCTGGCGGCAACCGCCATCTGGTTGCTGATTATTCTCGCCATCGGCGTCTCTATCGGCCGGATGGTTTGGCTTTGTGCCTCGGATGTTCTGGCCCTTGGTCGTACCCCTGTCAGTGTTACCATCACCATCGAAGAAGGTGACACTATTACAGGCATCGCCCAAAAGCTAAAGGATTCCAATCTTATCAACTTTACGGATTTATTTGTCATTTACTCCAACATCACCGATGCTCATGAAAAAATCCAACCTGGCGTTTACATGATTAATCCTCCGGATTCGGATTCCCCTCCCATCATTTACGACTACATGGCACTGGTTGAGTTGATGTCTCCCCATCGCACCGGCCAAACTGTAGTGGAGGATTTGCGTATCCCTGAGGGTTACACCTGTGCCCAGATTTTCCAGCTGTTGGAGGATAACAACGTATGTACCGTGGCTGAGCTGGAATCGTACGTTGCCGGCATCAACCCCGAGGATTCCAATGCCGTCTCTACACTAGGCGATTACTGGTTCCTGGAAGGTGTCCAGTGGGGCCATAAGTACTCTCTGGAGGGCTATTTGTTCCCGAACACCTATGATTTCTACGAAAATGACGAGCCTCAGCGTGTCATTGAGAAAATGCTGAATTCCTTCGATGCCAACTTCAATGACGTAATGAAGCAGAAGCTGCAGGCTTTGGAAGGCTACACCATCAGAGATGTCATTATCATTGCATCCATGATTGAGAAGGAAACTGCCAACCAGCTGGAAAGCTTCACCATTTCCTCGGTCATTTATAACCGTCTGCACAAGCCCAACGAATACCCCTTCCTGAATATCGATGCTACCATCGTCTACGCTCTGGGTGGCAAATCCGATTTAACAACCGAAGATTTGCAGGTGAACAGCCCTTACAACACCTACACGAACAAAGGACTGCCCCCCGGTCCCATCTCCAGCCCCAGCCAGAACAGCATTGGTGCTGCTCTGGACCCGGAAGAAACCGATTACTATTTCTATGCCTTTAATCCCGCTACCGGTGAGCATCACTTCTCCAAAACCTACAGGGATCATCTTGATTTCCTGAATTCTTTGGAGGGCTGATATATGAAAAAGCTGGAATTATTGAGCCCTGCCGGTGATATGGAACGGCTCAGAATGTCCGTCCTGTACGGAGCGGACGCAGTTTATCTGGCTGGTACTGATTTCGGAATGCGCTCCTTCGCCGGAAATTTTTCGGCGGAGGAGCTTCCTCTGGCAGTCCGGTTCGCCCACGACCATGGCGTGAAAGTCCACGTCACCGTCAACACTATGCCCAGAAATAACGAAATAGTCCAACTCCCTGCTTATCTGGAACAACTGGAAGACGCAGGTGTAGATGCTCTGATTCTTGCGGATTTGGGCGCTTTTACGCTGGCAGGAAAATATGCGCCCCGCTGTGAACGCCATATTTCCACGCAGCAATCCATCGCCAACTATGAATGTGCAACCGCATGGTATGATTTGGGCGCAAAAAGAGTGGTTTTGGCCAGAGAATTGAGCCTTTCTGAGATTATTGAGATACGGGAAAAAACTCCGAAAGAGTTGGAAATTGAAACATTCGGTCATGGTGCGATGTGTGTCAGCTATTCCGGACGGTGTCTGCTGAGCAATTATATGACCGGTCGGGACTCAAACCGCGGTGCTTGCGCCCAACCCTGCCGCTACAAGTACACGCTGATGGAAGAAAAACGCCCCGGTGAATACTTTCCGGTTTTTGAGGATGACAAGGGTACATATATCCTCAATTCAAAAGATATGTGTACCATTGACCACCTGAAAGAACTAATGAGCGCAGGTATCGACTGTATCAAAATCGAAGGACGGGCGAAATCCGCCTACTACGCAGCCATTGTCACCGGTGCCTACCGTCACTGTATCGATGACATTTGTGCCAATCGCCCCATCGACCCCGTATGGCGCGATGAAGTCGATCATGTTTCCCACCGTATTTATTCTACTGGTTTTTATTTCGGGCATCCCGGGCAGTATACCGCTGACTCCCGCTATATTCGGGAATGGCAGGTCTGCGCCATTGTAACCGATTGTGACGAAAAAGGACTGGCACGTTGCAATTTGCGCAACAAATTCTCCGAAGGAACCGCGCTCGAAGCCGTTGGTCCGGATATGCGTCCTTTCTCCTTTACTGCGGAAAAAATGACCGCAATCGATGGCACTCCTATTGCCGAACCCCGCACACCCCAAATGGAGTTTTTCCTTCCTTTGCCCAGTCCTGTCCCTCCCTACACCATTCTGCGTAGAAGTGTGGATTTATCAGCAAAATAAAAAAAACGCAGTGCCTGTTGTAAAGCAACGGCACTGCGTTATGTTTTATATCAGGAACTCTGCTGTTCCAGAAGCTTGCGAAGATGTGTCCAAGTCTCATCCGTCATTTCAGGCCGGTTCAGCAGAGCGGTAAGCAAGCCGCCCATCTCCGGCTTATGACGATGCGAGAAAATTGTTGTAGCAAAATACTCTTCACGGGACATCGTTGCCTCGAAGGTGCGTCCATAAGTCTTGCTGCAGCGAACAAAGCCAGCTTCCCGAATAATCCCCTTATGAAGCAGACTATTCAATAAAATATGAACAGAACTGTCTTTCCAGGTTTTTTCCTCGGCGTGGTCCAGCAGATCAGCTCTGGATAAGGGCAACTGGTTGCCCCAGAACACATCCATGATTTCCATCTCACTTTTTGTTAGCTCCATGTGTTTCCTCCTTCGCTTAGTATGCCTATTATATCATTCTGGTAGGATTTGTCAATTGTTTTTATCGATTTTTCAAACATTTTTTCAGCTTGTAATTTGAGTACACCCCCACATCCTGTTTAGATTAAACATTTGAAGATGATTTTCGAGGAATTTATTTCCTAATAGGATTATATTGTAAGTCACCCGTCACTCGACAAAGAAACCGGAGCTGTTGTCAAACGCAACAGCTCCGGTACAATATTTAGTTACCAAAGAAATAATCAAACCAATTCTGAGCAGAGCCACCAGAAGGAACCGAACTGGGCGCGGCAGTGTTCGGCTTAGCATCCAAAGTCAAGGTCAGAACTACTTCCCCGCCCTGAGAACTGCGATGCACCACCGCGGTAACGGTTTCACCTGCATCAAATTCCCGAAGGGCACGGGTCAAGTCATTGAGATTTCCAATGGTATATCCACCAAGCTCCAGCAAAATGTCCTGTGCCTTCATTCCGCCTTTTTCCGCGCAGCTTCCTGCTACGACCTCATGGATCAGCACACCCATAGGTAATCCATAACGGTCGGCATCCTCTTGACTCATATTAGAGACTGTAACACCCAGATAGCCGCCTGTAATATAGCCGAATTCCTTCAAGTCTTCCAACATTCCCAGAACATCATCCATGGGGATTGCAAAACCAATACCTTCAATAGAAGCGCCTGAATTCGAACTGCCGGAATACTTGGCAGTGGTAATTCCAATGACCTCACCCTTAAGATTAAACAAAGGGCCGCCGGAATTGCCGGAATTAATGGCAGCGTCCGTCTGCAGCATATTCATCTGCGTGCCGTCCGTGGCAACGACGCGATCAATTGCGCTAACAAACCCCACCGTCAGAGTTGAAGCAAGTTCACCAAGGGCATTGCCTATGGCAACCACCTGATCGCCAACAATCAAATCAGAAGAACTGCCAATAGAGACAGGAACCAAATCTGCTGCTTCAATCTTCAAAACGGCAATATCGCTAGAACCTTCGCCGCCGACGTAGGTAGCTTCATGCTCCTTTCCATCGGAGGTAATCACCGTAATAGACTGTGAATTCTCGACCACATGATAATTGGTTACAATATATCCATCCGCCGTCCAAATAAATCCGGAGCCGGAGGAGACCGCCTGTCCCAAAGGAGAAGCAACCTTACAATTGATTGCAACCACACTATCAACGTTCTTGGAAAATACCTGCGCCGGAGTCAAGCCTTCTATACTGGTATTTGGTGTCCCGGAAACGGAATTTCCGTCGGCCCCGGGCTTAACAGCAGTGATTTCATCCCGCAAAACTTCAATATTTTCTTCATTATTCTGCCGAATCGCCTGAATTTCCTGACGTAAATGAATATAATTAGCGCCAACGATGATATTAGTAAATACCAAAGATGCAATCAATATGCCAATAAATACTCGCCCCACTATCTTGCCAACATTACTTTTGCGCGGCGCAGATCGTTCCTCCGGCGGTGTAACCGGCGGAGGAGTAACTGGATTATACGGCGGGTAACCAGACTGTTGATAATGGAAATAAGGGTAGCTCCACGGCACTTGATTCCGGTCCGGCTGGTGGATTTCCTGTCCGCTATAATTACCTGTTTCCTGCTGAGATGAGGATGCGCCAAAACCCGTAAAAGGCTGTTGTGATTGGGATTCAGGGGTTTCAAAACTATCAAATTCGTTCATGCTGTCCCTCCGTTGATTGATTATTGGTATCATATCAAACCTATGTGAATAAAATATGAAATCATTTCAAACATTGTTATGATAACGGCATTTGTGTATTTCGTCAAGATAAAGAATAATCGCGGCAGCATCAGCCGCCGCGATTAACGGGTCACTTTTTACGGAAGGACTTACAGTCAGTACACTGATCCATAGCGGGGTTGGCCTCATGGGTGCCCACCAGAATGCGGTCCAGAGAGCAGTAGTTCTCGGTATCGCAGTGGTAAGCGCAGGACTTTACAGTACACTCAATGCACTTGTTGGCATGGCAATTCATATTCTATTTCCTCCTTCTTCTGAATTCATGCTTAGTATTACTCCAAAATCTCAATTCATACATTGCATTTTTTATGGAATTGTGTTATTTTATTCGCAGAAATATATACGGAGGAAATACGAATGGCTAAAATCTCCCCTTCCATCCTCTCCGCTGATTTTGCAAATCTGGAGCGGGACATTCACGATATTGAGAAAAACGGCGCAGACTGGGTCCATGTTGATGTCATGGACGGCATTTTTGTACCCAATATCACCATCGGCATTCCCGTGGTCAAGGCCCTGCGTCCTGTAACTAATTTGCCGCTGGATGTACATTTGATGATTGACCGCCCCATTCGCTATGTGGAAGACTTCGTCAAAGCCGGTGCAGACTGGCTGACAATCCACATTGAAGCAGATCAGCCACAGAACACGCTGGAGGCTCTGGATAAAATCCATGCGCTCGGCTGTAAGGCAGGCATCGTCCTCAAGCCCAAAACACCTGCAGAAGCCGCTATCCCCTACCTTGATAAATGTGACATTATTCTGGTCATGACTGTGGAGCCCGGCTTCGGCGGTCAGAAGTTCATGGAAGATATGATGCCGAAAATCAAGCAACTGCGGGAATGGATGGACGATATCAACCCGGACTGCGTTATCGAAGTAGACGGCGGCGTAGATGCAACTACCTGCGAAGTCTGCAAAGAAAACGGCGCGGATGTACTGATTGCCGGCTCAGCCTACTTCAAATCCGCCGACCGAACCGCATTTGTAAAGATCATTCAAGCATAATCGGGAGAGGCATTTGCCTCTCCCCTACTTTTTTCTTCGATAGCAATTGACATTCCCTGCTGTTGAATGTATAATATATGCGAAATTCTAAGGCGGATGACCGCCTTTTGAAAGAAAGGAAAATTGCCATGATTTATAGTGCAGAAGTACAGCATATGTGCTCCGTGGCCAAGGGTGCTTACCACGGCCCCGCTCCCATTCCCGAAGAGGGCAAGTGGGTGCAGGTCAAGGAAATTAAGGATGTCAGCGGGTTCACCCACGGCATCGGCTGGTGTGCTCCTCAGCAGGGCTGCTGCAAGCTGACCCTGAACGTCAAGGAGGGCATCATCGAGGAGGCTCTGGTTGAGACTCTGGGTTGCTCCGGCATGACCCACTCCGCCGCTATGGCTTCCGAAATCCTGATTGGTAAGACCCTGCTTGAGGCGCTGAACACCGACCTGGTGTGCGACGCTATCAACACCGCCATGCGTGAGCTGTTCCTGCAGATTGTTTACGGTCGCAGCCAGTCCGCATTCTCCGAGGATGGTCTGGCCGTCGGCGCCTCTCTGGAGGATTTGGGTAAGGGCCTGCGTAGCCAGGTCGGCACCATGTTCGCCACCAAGGTCAAGGGTCCCCGTTATCTGGAGATGGCTGAGGGTTACGTCACCCGCATCGCTCTGGATGAGGATGACCTGATCACCGGCTACGAGTTCATCAATCTGGGTAAGATGATGGACTTCATCAAGAAGGGCGACGATGCCAATGTGGCTCTGGAGAAGGCTAAGGGTTCCTACGGCCGCTTTGCTGATGCCGCTAAGTACATCGACCCCCGTCACGAATAAGAGGAGGACGAGACTATGGCTCTGTTTGAAGGTTACGAGAGAAAAATCGACAAAATCAACGGTGTTCTGGCTCAGTACGGTCTGGAGTCCGTTGGGGCTTGCCGTGAGCTGTGCCAGAAGGCCGGCTTCGATCCCTATGAGATCGTTAAGGGCATTCAGCCCATCGCTTTTGAGGACGCCGCATGGTCCTACTGTGTTGGCGCCGCTATCGCTCTGAAGAAGGGCGTTAAGAACGCCGCCGAGGCCGCCGAAGCAATCGGCATCGGCCTGCAGGCTTTCTGCATCCCCGGCTCCGTCGCTGAGGACCGCAAGGTTGGTTTGGGCCACGGCAATCTGGGCGCCATGCTGCTGCGTGACGAGACCAAGTGCTTTGCTTTCCTGGCTGGTCACGAATCCTTCGCCGCTGCAGAAGGCGCTATCGGTATCGCCCGCAGCGCCAACAAGGCTCGTAAGGAGCCCCTGCGCGTCATCCTGAACGGTCTGGGTAAGGACGCTGCTCAGATTATCTCCCGTATCAACGGCTTCACCTACGTCAAGACTCAGTTTGACTACTACACCGGCGAGCTGAAGATTGTTGAGCGTATCCCCTACTCCAACGGCGAGCGTGCCGCTGTTAACTGCTACGGCTGTGACGATGTCCGTGAGGGCGTTGCTGTCATGCGTTACGAGGGTGTTGACGTTTCCATCACCGGTAACTCCACCAACCCCACCCGCTTCCAGCATCCTGTCGCCGGCACCTACAAGAAGGAGTGCATGGAG
>JAZSEN010000039.1:0-39840 GCA_045531675.1 Faecousia sp. | reverse complement strand
GAACGCCATTGCGCTCAATCATGTACCCACTGTCGGAGTAAGTGCGAATAAACGCCTTATTGTTGATGGTCAGATTTTCCGTCACAATCATTCAAACTCGCTCCCTTCAATGGCATGAAACACAACCGCGCCGCCCTCGTAGAACCCGGACCAGTTGGTTGCGGTTTGGTACTGTTCAATCAGCGCCGCCGGAACATAGACTGCGCACACTTTGGAATCCACACCTAAGCCGGTATCGGCAAATATAGTGCTTGTTATTTCCACCGGTCCGTTGGTTTGTCGCAAAATAAGAGTTTTCAAGCTGGTGTCACGCCGAAACACCTGTCCCTGCATAATCGATACGACATGACAATCCACCACTTCCAGGCTGAAACAGTTTTCGAAAATATTCCATGGAAGAATGGTCATCTTCGGAAGAACGATATGGGTAAACACCGCTCCGCTGAAGGCGAAGGAGGAGCTATATCCTGCATTTACGTTGATATTTGAAAAATCAAACTCCTCCAGGGGGCATCCGGCGAAGGAATACTTTCCAATGCGAGTCAGGTTCGGGAGAGATACTCTTTTCAGGTTGCCGCATCCATAAAACGCATAGTCTGTCAATGACGTAATCTGAGAATTGGAGTATTCGGTCAACGAGCCGTCCAGTCGTGCTGCCAGCTTATCCTCGCTCTGCCCGAACCCCTCCATCAGGCTGCCCACAGCGGCAGTCAAATCTCCATCGTTCTTGCCGGTGACAGCATTGGCAGAATCAATCAGACTGTTGAGTTTTGCCTTGACACTTTCCACGCTTGCCATCAGCTATCGCCTCCAATCAGGACATCAATGGAATCGATATCAGTTTGCGTTGCCAGCGTTTGCAGTATGACAAATACACCACTTTCCGACTGCATCACCAACACCGACATTGTACTCGCAGAACCACCATAAGCCAGCGTACCATCAACCGTACCGCACAACGGCAGAGAATAATACCAATCGCCAATATGAAGCTTACACTGAATCTGCCTGACACCGGCATTGTGTACCGCAAGCACTTCCTCGTAGGACTTGTCCGAAGAATAAACGCCGCTTTCATCAGACGTGACATTTACAATATACAGCCCTTCCGGAATCTGCCGTTGCTCCACCGTGAATGACAGCACACCGCCGTGATTGGTCATCCGAACAGTAAAGACAAAGGTCTGCCCATCAATCTCACCGGTGCCGCTGAAAACGTAGTAAATATCGCCACCGGAAAGCTCCCGTCTGGAAACCAGCGGCAACTCCATGTAGCTGATGGGGTCTTCCGTCACCTGCAGACTGCAGATAATCATGGACGGCACCTCCGCAGACAGTCTGGTGTTGCTGTATGCGTTCTCCAGCTGCTCGCCGTCAAAGCTGTTCAGGATAGAGTAATTGTCACCGCTGCGCTGAATCAGGAATCTGGTTGCCTGAGGGAAGGGCGCCATACTCAAATCCACAGCGCCGGCGCTGGAGAAATGAACCTTGGCAACCAAATAGCCGTCGATGATTCCGCTGAAATAGAAATGCTCGTTGCTGTTGGTCCGGTAGTCATGAATCAAAGGCAGATGGAAGGTTCGGACGCCCACAGTCCAATGGCAGACACAGCGCCTGCCGGCATCGTGGGCCGTTTTAATCATGTACCAGTTCACGCCGTCAGCCACCGTGGCTTTGCCACCGGCAGCCCCCTCCACATAAACATGAAAGTCCTCTGCCCCACCAGACGGACTGTCGATTCTAACTGCAACATCCAGCAATCCCAGCCCAGTAAAAAGACTAACCGACACCGTGCAGACATCGCTGCTGGACTCCACCCATGCCGCTGTGCCACCAAAAATATAGGTCATACGCCCGCCATCATTGGTCACGTGAACGAGCGGCAGTCGAGCCAATCCTTCATCCACGGGTACTGTGCATACCAGCTCATGTCCGGCTGCGTATGCGGTGTCGATTTCCGCTACCGTCTTGTCAGCAACATAAGCGCCGTCCTCAACTGTAAGGGCAATGACGCACTCTCCCCGAAACAGCGATAGTGACGGCATCTCCGGAGGATTCGACACTTTGGCGGAAGGATCTTCCTCGATGTGAATCGGAATAGAGAAGGTAGAAATGACGGATGTTTCGTCCAATAATGCAATCTGCAGCATCGCTCGGCCAGCTAATGCCAACACAATGGGCGCAAGCGCCACTGTGACAATGTTGCCGGACACGCTCCAGGCGCAGGTGCCGTCCGCCAGAGTATCATAAACACCGCCAGCCCCGTCAGGCCGCCGGTATCGAATAGCGATTGAAGCATTGGTTGGAACAGTCCACTCTACACCTGCGACATACAGCGACACCGCTACCGTTCTGCCATCGTCCCCCTGAACCGCGTCCACAGGTGGCAGGAGACGTTTTTCATCCAGGTGAACAGTCAAATTGTTTGTAATATTCATGTTGCACTCCCTATCGCCAATACGGTATTGCCGTCGCTCAATTTGCGGAATCCTACCTTAGCGGACATTGCACGACCGTTATCAAGATTCACACAGGTGAGATATGGCGTCTGATTGTAAGCAAATACACCAAATGTGATTAATCCATTCTGGTCGTAAATTTGAAGCTGTCCCCCTGCTGTTTCATGAGGAATCAGTTCTATCAGCTTTGTCCCGTTTTTGTTGAATAACTCGATTTTGCCACCGTTTACCTCAACCGAGCTGTTTTCACCCTCACAATGAAACACTCCGGTATTCAAATCGAACCAACTCTTGCCGTCAATCGACCGCAGAACGCCGGCGGTGGCGTAGGTAACATTGAGATACACGTTGCCGTCTTCTCCCAACATCAGACCCTGTACCTTGCCTCCGTTGGTCAGACGGTTGAAAATATCCTGCTGGCTCTGCCGGTCAACGGCTTGTTGCGCTGCTTGAACTGCACTTTGGCTATGGCAGGCTGTGGAGCTGCTCCGACTTTTTGAACCGGTGCACTCCAAGGTATCCCGTTGCCCACTCTGGGTTTTAGTCATGACGCAAGTCGTAAAGGACTCACCATTCCCATCAACAATCCGCACCGTATCGCCGGCGCGAATATCCATACAAGCCGGAAGTGAAATCTTACAAGGCCGATAAGAGGTCATGGATGCCAGTTCCTTCTGGATTACATTCAGATAGGAGAGCAATCCTCCGTTTACCTGCGCCAGTAGAATCGGGTTTCCAGAAATAATGTACGGATTTGCCGCATTTGCTTCCGGCCACAGGACGCCGCTATCACTATCAGCAAGCCGCAACTGGACGGCATCGACAGGCGCCACGTTGTAATCCTCGTAGCTCAGGGATTTTGCAAAATAATACCGCTCTCCCGTTGCCTGGATTGTTGCTTCGGAGGGTTGGTACCACGCCAGTTCGATATCACCTGCAGCATTCGCGCGGCAGAATCGACAGCATATCTCCCCAATCCATCGCATGAGCTGTCTTCCGGTCACACCGGGTTTATAGAACCGTTTTACTGGGAAGCTTCCGTTGGGGACGTTCCCAGTCGCAAGCTTCAGACCGCAGGCTCCGCAGACCATACCGGCAAAGGTAACCAGTGTGTACGGCCAGCCGGTCAGCCCCTTCAGCCACGCCGAGAGGTCTTTATCCAGCTTAGAAATGTTGTCATACGCGGTTACTTTGTAGACATTGGCACTCGACTTGACAGGCTTCTCCGGATTGAAAACGCCTACCGGAATCAGGATTCCGGCTTCGTTTTGTTTGGATAAAGTAAACGTATCGGTAATGCGCAATGCGCCGCCCGGAGCAATGATTTTTGCTTCCAGGCAAGTGCTGCAGGTCGAGCCAAGCGTAAGCTCCGTTTCGCTGTTTACACACTCCGTGATGGTGCAGCTCTGGATGGCGTTTCCCATTCCTGCGCCGGAGCTGATTTTTGCGCCATCTGACAAAATGATTACATTTTTAAGCATGCTGCCTCCTAACACTCAATGATGTTAAATTTATAGTTCCGCCAAAGTCCCGTTCTGGCGTTATGCCATGTGGTGCCGTAGTTGGAGCGGTAAGCCCGGACTGTAACCTCTTTATCAGCGCATATCCGGTCGGGGTGCGTGAATTCAAAGTCCGGCTCGTCGGGGAACAGCCGCTCCATGTAACGTTTTTCATCCTCGGTAAGGCTTGAATACACAAAAGACCATGTACCGACTTTGTAGCGGACCACAATGCGACGCATAGTGCCGGATTCATCGCGTCCGCTATCATCTCCGTCTAAATCCGCGAAAGATAGTGCAACGTCCTCATCAGGCGCCAGCATTGGTTTGCCGTTAATGCGAAATAAATTGGTATATGGTCTCATCAGGTAACACCCCTTATCGTTGCCATTTTTGCGTTATACCGTGCAACGGCATGGCCGATTACATCGTCGCCAATCTCGATTCCCAATACCGCCTCCAGAATATCCTTCAGGACGGCAATTATAGCCTCCTGACCGGCAACGTTGCTGGCAATCATATCCTCCATGACGATGGCTACCGCCTCTTGAATGGTGCTCAGGGGTGCTTCCACGTTGGTGCCGTGCTTCTGGTCACCCAGAACAGCCATGAACGGCTTATTGGGCGGCAGGACCGCGCCCTGGGCCAGGTAAGGGATCTCCGGAGCGGTAATCCGATTGAAATCAAATCCGAAGGTCGATCCGCCGATGCCGGGGACCCAGCTAGGCACATCAAAGGACAGTGAATTCACCACATCGATGACAGAGTTCACGCTGGCTACAACCGCCGCAATCAGCAGATTGACGAATCCAATGATATTGTTGATGGGGGCCTTGACCGCCTCCACCAGACCGTCCCAAGCCCGTTCCCAGTCCCCAGTGAATACACCGGCGATAAAATCAATCAGGCCGCTCAGCCCATCGATTACAAAGGCGATTCTGTCGCTGATATACGTGCCGATTGCTTCAAAAATCGTGCAAATTCTAGTCCACATGGCGCTGAGGATAGGCTCCATCCCCGCCCAGACAATGGCGAAAATCTCGCCGATTCCGGAGAGAATGTTGCGGATTTCCTCGCCTCTGGATTGGAAGGTTCCCCCCAGATTGTCGAATGTGTTCCTCAAGACTTCCAAGGCCTCGATGAATTTCTCTTCGATGAAGGTCGCAAGCGGATTCAGGTCATCCCACAGAACCTGAAGGCCATCCGATACTGGCTCCAGCGCCTTATTCAGCGCATCAAAGGCGGAGCTCAGCAAATCAACTGCAGCCGGAGCTGCTTCCTCGATGGTCCATTCCGCCAAAGGGACCAAAATCTCTAGCCATGCCCACTCCAAGGCATCAGCAATGGTCTTGCCCAAATCCATAAAGGCTTTGCCCAGGGGGTTCAGTGAGCTTATAAGTGGACGGAAATTGACATTCTTCAGCGGAGCAAGCAGCTCGCTAATCTTTTTCTTGACCGTTTCGATGACTGCCACGAAGGGGCCTGCGACCTTCTCTGCTTCGGCCCGAGAGCCTTCTGGCAGCGTCACCGCACCGGATGTCCCACCGCCGATAACACCGCCACCGGCGTCTGTGCTGGCTTCCTTGCCGCTGAGCTTGGTAATCTCATCAAAGGGTGCCAGTGACTTCTTCGCCGCTTTTCCGGCCTCTGTAGTCGCCTCAGTAAGGTTCTCTGCGCCATCAGCTGCACCATTCAGGTTACCGGCCAAATCGTCTGTATAGTTGAGCTGGGCTTCGATTTCCTTGATGCTGCCAGAAAACAAAGTCACGATACCCTGATAGATGCCGTTGGCTAAGCCGATGATCATCTGATACACAGCATTTAGCAGGCTGGGGATAGCCTTGATTAAAGCCGCTGCCACCGTTTCCACAAGAGAGGGTGCCACCTTCTCAATCAATTCACCGATGCCGGCAAGAGACCGCTCCACCACAGGGGCAATGTTGTCGAAATACCTAGAGACAGAGAACACCAGATTGTTGATGGCTCGGTCCAAGTCTCCGCCGCCGGCAATGGCCGCCAGAACATTCTTCCACGCAGCCTTCGTCATATTGGCGGAGCCGGTGATAGTCTTTTCGGCTTCCTTAGCCGTGGTGCCTGCAATTCCTAACTTAACCTGAACCGCATGAAGAGCATTGTACACATCCGCCAGATTGTTGATGTTGTACTTTACGCCCGTCAGTTTTTGGGCATCCCTCAACAGCCGCTCCATTTCGGTCTTGGTGCCGCCGTAGCCCAGCTTCAGGTTGTCCAGCATGGTATAGTTCTGCTTGGCAAAACCCTGATAGGCGGTTTTGATGCTCTCCAGCGGGGTGCCCATCTTGTTGGCGTTATCCGCCATATCTGTCAGGGCCATATTGGCTACATCAGCAGCCTTTGCAGTATCTCCACCAAGGGAGCTAATCAGGGATGCAGAAAAGCTGGTGACGGTTTCCATGTACTCGTTGGCCGAAATGCCAACCGCATAAAAGGCATCCTCGGCATACCCCGCCACCTTATCTGCCGCATCCTTAAACAGCGTTTCCACGCCACCAATCAGCTGCTCGTAGTCCGCATAAGCGTCCACGGCCTGTTTGGCGATGGCCAAAGCTGCCGCACCAAACGCAGCAGCGATGGAAGCGGTCACACCAGTGACCACCTTTGTCAGGCCACCAAGGGCTCCACCTATCGCCTTAACACCTCTAGCTAATCCACTGTTATCCAGTGCCGTACTGATTACAACTTTGCCGTCTGCCAAATATCCTCACCTCACTATCTCAACCGCCGAGCAGTTGCTTGAGCTCATCCAGCTCCGCTTCCTCCTCGGCGAGATATTTCGTTTTCAAAATTACCCGTTCCGGGTTCTTCTGGTAATACTCCCGTTCCCACGGCTCCAGCTTCTTGCCGGTTCGGATCTTCTCCCGGATGGATACCAGGGTCAGTAACTGGCCCTCCCCAATAGCTCGGAAGTAGGACAAGAATGTCCACCAATGCAAATACGGCACCGCACGGACCTCCGTGCCGGCAACCTTGTTGACATCCGCAACGATGATTTGGGCGTCCTGCTCCCAGTCCAGGAGCTTGGGGCCAGGAGCAGAAGAAGTGTCGCCGCAGGAAATAAACGCCGCCAGATACTCCATAGCCTCCTGCAGGTTCTCCTCCGGGAACTCCTCACAGTCATAAAAGAGAGCAACAGCAATCTGCCATCGCAGAATTTCCGGGTTTTCAGGATCGTTGAGATACTCAATAATCTCCAACACATCCCGGTAGTCTGTGCTGAGCTGATACTCCACACCACCAATGACGGTGGCCTGTGGCAGGCTCCAGGTCATCATTTCTGCCGGGCCTCAGCTCTGCGCTGGGCTCGATTCTTCCTGGCCTTATTCAGAGCGCCGTTCACCTGCTGCTTGGCGCATTTCTTGGCGCCGGCCTCCAGAATGGGCTGAACCGCGTTGATGAAGTTGGTGATGACCCGCTCACCATTGCCGGCAACACTCATCACATTAACCCCGCGAAAGACGGCATCAAAGTCGTTGTGGTCACCGAAGATCCATGCCAGAATATCTTTGGCCTCCTTGTCTGCAGCAGCCATCAGCGCAAGAACCACCTTGCCAGAAGCATCCTCCCCTGCTGCCTGGGCTTTGGCAATTAGCTTTTCCTCCACGGTGGTCAGTCGCTTTCCAGCTTCACCGAACCGGGCGTAGACATTGAGGTCATTGGGATTGAACCGCAGCACACCGCCGCCGATCTCATACTCCTTCAAGCCAAGGTCAAAATTCAGTTTCTGCATATCGTCCTCCTAAAAGTTTGACCCACCCGGTGAGGGGTGGGTCATTTCATCAGTTCTGTGCAGCGGCAGCTTCGGGGGTAAAAGTGATGGCCTTGTCCGCCACAGCGGCGGTACCAACGGTGCGCTCGCCACCGAAGGTGACCTCAATGGGCATAGCCAGCTTGCCACCGCCTGCGCCGCCCAGGGAAGTAGGGGTAATAGCGCAGGAGTTGTAGCGCTCAGCAAACATGGCAGTCTTGGCGGTGCCAGCGTACTTGTGGATTACCAGCGCATCCAGATTGGCCAGAGCATCAGGATCCTGATCCCGAATGCCGGCATCCCAGATTAGCTTCTGAGCCGTATCGGCAGCGTCCAGCTGCCAGGGGTCAAAGGTCTGGGTGATCTGAGGCTTGCTCAGGGTGTTGTGGGTATTGCCCAGGATATCCGTGGAGGTCTCCTTCTTCCAGTCATAGGACATGGTGGAATCGGAAACACGCTTGCCCACGGGGGACCAGACAGGAGCTTCAGCAGTGCCGGTATTCAGGCACAGAATCAGCAGTTCCCGGGCCACGGTCTGGTTCTCTTTGGTGTTAAACTTGGTCTCCATGGTTAATTCACCTCGTAGTATTTGTTAAAGTTCACGGAGAGCTGTACCGTGTAGATAGCCACGCCCTCCTCGTTGGCGGCGAACAAAGCGCCGTTCTGGGCTTTGATAATCTCCCCATCCGGGTCATCCCCGAACACAGGGGCCAGCCGGCGCAGGCTCTGATCCTGCACCCACTGCTGGAAGTCCATCAGCAGGGCGGCATTGTCGGCGGCAACCGCATCATCATCGGGGGATTTCAGCAGAACGAAATACAAAGCAAAGTTGTACTGGTTCTCCACCGTCACACCACCGGTGATATCAGTGGTCCGGGATACCTCAACCAGACCAGAGGGGTCGATGCTTCCGTTGTCAGGGTCCGGGGAATAATAATCCACCTTCAGATTCTGCACGGGTACTGCCGCGGGATAAGCCTTCAGCCAGTTGCGGATTTTTTCAAGATCGGTCATTTAGCACCGCTCCTTCTGTTGATAAATCGCTGCAGGTCTGCAGCCATAGCCTTGCCCTCATTGGCAGACAGAGCACGATCCCAATGGGCTCCGGCCTTGCGGTTCTTGCCGTCGAAGTATTTTAAATTCCGATTGGTCAGCACTTTGACGCATCCCTTCCGGGACCGCCAGCCCTCCGGGGTCATAAAGCCGGCAATGCCCAATTGGGGGTCAATCATCACCTTGCCGTGGAACAGATACTTCGCATATGGCGTATCCGTCACGATCTCCGGCTTGTGAATATCGGTCTGGGCAACTGTTACCTTGTACGTAACACTGGTTCGGAAGGGCATATACCGCTTAATGCGGCGCAGGACATTTTGGGTATGAAAAGCCTGTACATCTCCAGACTGATTCAAACCTTTATCTTTGATTAACTGATTCACAGTCTTCATTTCCAAAGTCACTTCCGTGCCATCCGGATTTCTCAGGATAACGCTTTTGACAGTTTTCCCGGAAACGTTACGTCCGACTAAGGTGCCAACCTTCATCCTCCAGCCTCCGTATGCACGATTCGGCCACGCCAGTATTTCACGTCCACATAATCCACCACCACAAGCCCCGGCACTTTCACCGGAACGAAGGCAGTCCATTCCTTCGTTGTGGTAATCTCCGGACCCTCGCCCAGCAGCACCTTATCCCCCACAAACGCAGCCTGCGTATCGCCCGGAATGACCAGCAAAAAAGAGTTGGCCTCCTTGCTGCCGGTCTTGTCGGTGGTGAGTGTTTTGCGGAAGTCCAGAAACGCCCGGGGATACACCGCCCGGGTGATGGCATCGGCGTCCTTGTGATAGACAGTAACTGTCTGATTGCACAGGGAATAATCTACCGGGCAGGTGGTTTTCCGCATCAGCATTACCCCACCCCCCGGTAAATATCCAGATAAAGTCTTGCGCAGCGCAGCAGCTCCCGCTCCTGCGCCTTAGGACTGCAATCCACCGTCTGCGCACCGTAGCTGACAGACACAGAGCCGATGGAAGCGCTGCTTACAGCCCCACCGGGGCCATTCTGAGCATCAGAGAAATACGCCAAAGCGTCGGCCATGGCGCACACCGCCAGCCCCTCGGAGTCTTTCTCCGGGGCCGTAACGGTATAGACACGCTTGTACCTGCCAAGCTGGTCCTCCGCACGCCTGCCAAACAGCATCCAATCCGCCGGGGACAGCGAACTGCCCCCATAGGAATCCCGATAAAACTCAAAGCTCACCATAGGGGCACCTCCCTGATCACTGGGGTTTGGCAGAGAGCTGCTTCTTCAGCTCGTCGTTCTCCTTCTTCAGGGCGGTATTCTCCCGCTTCAGGGCCGCCAGTTCGTCCTTGGGAGCCTTCTTGACAGGCTTACCGGTCTTGGGATCGATCTCCTCGAAGCCCCGGCGCAGCATCTCGTCCAGCCGCTCATCGGCAATGCGCAGCTGCTTGTTACCCTTCTGTACGATCTTCATAGGCTACCTCCTTACGCCTCGGTGTTGAAGCGGACCGCATTCTTGCGGTTGTTCAGCAGGAAGGTGTCGTCGTAGCTCTCCTCGAAGTAAACGTACTTACCGTTGGAGCCGGCGCTGGGGGCGTCCAGTTGTGCAAAGGCGTACTTCTCGGGGGTGATCACAGCGGAGGGGTGGATCAGCAGCATATTGATCTGCTTGGCACCCTCACCGGGCTTGTAGCCCTCGGTGAAGTCGTAAACGGTCTTCATCAGACCGGAGGGGACAGACTCGATCTTCACGTCATCCAGAGCCTTGATGGTGCGGCGGATGTTCTCATCGCCGTTCATAATGGTGCGGGCCAGATCAGCGGCGTTCTTGAGAATCTTCCGGGCGGCAGGGGTCAGGTACAGCAAGCGGCCGGTCTGGGGCACGTTGGCCTCGTCCATATCAGCCATCCAGTTGTCAAAGACGCCAAGAATGTTCTGCTCAGTCAGCGCAGTCGTATCGGCGGCCATACCCAGACCAGTCCAGTCGGCGTGGAGCTTGGACACCAGATAAGCATCCATTTCAGGGAACTTCTGCTCCTCATTGAACACCTTGGTGATGTTCTGAATGGACGCCACCTGATTGGTCTCATCGATATCCATAGGATGGACCAGAGTAGACCACTGGCGGTGGTTGCCCAGAGTTTTGGTCTCCCAGGCGTTGTTGAAGTTGCGCTTTGCGACCTCGATGGAATCCCGGTCGCCGTCGGTGCGGCCGGTGGTGGACAGGGTGGGAATCTGGATGGTGTTGCCGTTGATCCACTTGTACCGCCCATCGTTGTCGGTGCTTCTCAGAGCAGCGAAGTGCAGGACGTAGGGGTACGCTTGGGCCAGAGCCTGAGAATACTGGGTTGCATAGTTCAGATTAGGCATTGTTGTTTACTCCTTTTCAAATTATTTGCCGGTTTCTCTGGGGCGGATGCCGCCAAAGTTGAAGCTGAAGGGGTTATCGCCGCCCACAGCACCGCCGGTACCGGCACCGGCGGAGAAGTCGGGAGGAGGATTGCCGGTATCAAAGAGGTAGCCGCTGTCCTTCTGCAGCCCCTCCAGAGCGGTCTTGATGTCCGCCTCCTGGTTTTTGCTTGCCTTCAGGGTGTCCACGTCCAGCAGAGCCTTGATGGCCTTGGCGTTCTTGCCCCTAGCGGCGGTGATTGCGCCCTCCAGCGCCCGGTCAAAGGCCATGTTGGCCAGCTCGGTCTGATGGGCGGCGTCCTTGTCGGCCAGATCCTGCTTCAGCTTGGCGATCTGACCCTGCAGATCCTTCACGTCCACGCCCTCGAAGGCCTTCAGGCCATCCTTGGCGGTCTGGAGCTGGGTCGCCAGGCTTTCCTTCTCCGCCTTGATGGCACCGATGCTCCGGCTATGCTCGTCCAGAATGGCGTCGATGATTTCCTTGGGCAGTGCCTGATCGCCGACTTTGAGATTTTCAAGGAACTCTTTTTTCATAAACCTCCTTTTCATTGGCTCCTTTCACGCCCGGGGCCTAGGCGAGATATATAAAAAGAGCACATCCGAAGATGCGCTCCTTTTTTAGTGCTAGAATATTTACTTTGCCCAATGCCGTCTATTGTACATCTGCTCGCTATGCGTCGCCCAACGGCAATTATTGGGGCTGTATCCTTTGTCGTTGTCAATTCGGTCGATACTCAAATCGTCTCGATAGCCATTAGCCATCGCCCAATCGTAGAATGCTTGAAAATCGTTTTTCCATTCCTCACAAATAGTAATGCCACGACCACCGTAATACGAGTAACTCCTTGTATTTCGGTTGAGACAACGATCCTTCATGTTGGCCCAAATTCTATACAATCTTGTTTTTCTCAGTCCGTGAGTAGTAGACCTAGCAGCTACGGACTCGGAATGAAGGCACCCACAACTTTGAGTTATGCCTTTTCTCAACGCTTCGCCTCTAACCGAAACTCCCTGGCCACAGTCACATTTGCACACCCAACGAATGGCCCCGTTCATTTCTAAACCACCTCTCCCAACAACCGTTAACCGCCCAAACCGTCGTCCAGTGAGGTCAATCAGTTTACCCATGCACCCTCCTTGCCCGTTCCTCGCGAACGCCACTCATGCGGCCGGCGGCGAAAACATCCATCACGAAATTACGCAGGTTTTTAGCGTTCTCCTTGTCAGTGGGGCGGCAGCCATAGATCTCCATAATTTCCTGCGCCCAGTCCAATTCCTCCGGACTATGTTCCTTGCGCCGCTTCACAGCCTCAATGGGAGTGCAGTTGATTTGAATTGCTTTTGACATGATATTTCCTCCTTGATTTTCACCGGGAGGAATGGTAGAATGGATTTACCAGACCTTCGGGTGTTGGTGTCTTGAGCAGTCGCTTTTCTTTCCACGGAGCAGCGGCTGCTCTTTTATTTTTCTTGCCCTAAAAGTAAATGGATACCTCTCCTAATTGCTTCTGCTCTAGTAATACCGTTGGTCTTGCAGTACTCTTCAAGCTTCTCGTTAGTAGCATTATCCAACCGCACCTTCACATCAACATTGAGCGGTTTATCCAACTTGGGGCGACCTGTTCTCGGAGACAATTTTCTCACCTCACTTTTTGAGTTCCGATAAGTCTATTATATTTTATGGAACTCAAAAAGTCAAGCATTATTTTTCGCATAACAAAAGCACCTCACATCACTGTAAGGTGCTTAATCTGCAATTACTTCAAACAGCTTCGCAGGCATGACATAAGCCTCACCGTATGCGTTCTCTGCGGCAATAAGGCTACCATCGGGAACCTCCTTGATAGGAAATATCATATACTCTTTGCCGTTTCGATACTCAGTATCATCGGGACCTATGTACTTGGCTTTAGTCTTCTTCAAGATATATCCTCCCATCTGGCTGGACCTTTATTTTCATCTTTACCTTACCGGCAGTAGGCTCTTGGTACCAATGCAGCTCAACATAATGGCTGTCGCCGTACTCATCGTCCACATAACCAAAGCCCTTCTCTTTAGTCCATTCTAATGGGTCGCCGCCATATTTGTCAAGTAGAAGTTGCAGTTCGTCAATCTGGCGATCTCTGCCTTTACCTGCCATTACATGATTTTTAGGCTGTGTTATACGTGTACCTTCTGTCAGGGGCATATTCTCGCCCGTAATCGGGTTATATGCTTTGTAATTCTTAGCTTTTGCACCAACAGATTTCCCTATGTGCTCAACAACAGTATAGTTGCGATCTGCAACCCTTTGGGCCTTTTGTGCGTGCTTCCAAGTGAACCCAGCTTTCTCCATACGTTCATACTGCTCCGGCAGTTTGGCAGCCTTAGAGAACCGGTGATACTCTTCACGGGTACGGACGAGCCGGATCTGATCCCATTGGAGCTTCTCAGCATCGCCGGTAGCCTCGTCGATGAGTATCTTGCGCTTGGTCTTGCGGATACTGCGCTCCAAGCTCCGCTGCCGCTGGGTGGCTTCATAGAGGGTGTAATGCTTACCCTCGAATTCGATGCCCTCCTCATTCTTGCGGCGCATCTCCTCCAGCTCCTCATCGGTGTACTGCGGCTCATTCACGCCCAAAATGATAGGCATAGCAGAGTGTCCACAGTTCAGGGTGCCGATACGCCGCCTGTCAGGTGAATTATTCAGTTCCTCAAACTCTTTGTCAGAAAACTGCTTGCCCTGAATCGGCTCATGATCCGGAGCGCTGCCACCGTGAGCGGAGATTTCCCAGCCGTCGCAGCCAAGGTAATCATGGTTCTGCTGGGTAATCTGCTCATTCATCAGACCCAAGCCGCCCATGATATTGCGCCTCACAGCCGCCTCCAGGGAGGTATGTGCGCCGCTTTCATAGTCAATGGTGCGGATCCCCTTCTCCGCAAGCTGCCGGGTGGCATCCCGGATGGCGGAGGTGTAATCCTGCGCACCGTTGACCACCTTCTGGAAGGCGAAATCACAGGTCTTTTGGTATGCCTTGGTCAGCTCCTCGCACTTGCCATCAGGGGCGATAAACCCTATTGTCTGCGTAACATTGGTCAGATCGTCCTGTGCCAGCTTGACAGTAGCGTCCAGAATCTGCTGTAAACCGGTGTTCTCGTCAAAAGGAATCGCATCCACCGTGGGAAATCGGGAAATGTCAAAATTATATCCCGTTTCCGCCGCCTGTGTCATCAGCTGCTCCACCTGAGCCTGTGACACCTTCAGTCGCTTTTGCAGTTCCTTCTTGAGCCGCTTTTGAGAAACGCCCAGCTTCTGCGCCTGCCACACCTGATAGGATGCCGTGCCGGTGAGCTGCCCGGCCTCCGATACCCGTCGGGCGATGTCTTTGATCAGGAACTCCACAACGGGGTCAATGATCTGGCCAGACATATCCCGCAGCGCAGTGATCTGATCCGGGGTCAGCATTATTCATCCTCCTCCGGCTCGTCGGCAACTTCCGGCATATAATCCTTGCGAATCTTCGCCCTCTGAGAAGGCGTATCGCAGGGCCGCTTGTAAGTAAAGCCCAGATACCGCTCCGGCTGCAGCAATCCGGCCTGAACCTCGCCCAGCATCCGCGTGCGGGTCTTTTCCTCATCGAACAGAACGCCGTTGCCCCAGCTGATGACCAGTTGATCCTCGGCGACCTCATGGGCGCCAGAAATGCGATACATCTGTCCCAGAACGCCGCAGACACGCAGCGCCTCCCGGACGGCATCCTCCCACATCTGCTGGAAATCCGTGATGGTCAGCGAGTAGTCGCCCTCAGAGGAGGTGATTTCCTTGGCGGTGCGCTCCACCGCCTCCACCTCGGACAGCAGGCCCCGCTTCAGGCCGATGACATTCTCCACATTGCGCAGATACTCCTGCTTTCGAGCCAGGAAAGACGCTTCACGCAGAGCGGGAGAAAAGATGGTGACGCCCGTATCCTCCGGAGACTCGTCCACACTGACGAAAACATCATCCTCGATAACAGGGCGGCCCTTTTTGTCCCGCTTGAACAGATCTGCGCTGGCGAATATCTTGCTCTTGCCCCGTTCAAACTCACCGTTGAGCTGGGCTTCATTGCGGTTAATGTTGTGGATCAAGCCGACGGCAGCTGCATACACGGAAACGGCATCCTTGCCACCGTCCACGCAGTTCTCAATGGGTACCCGCACCTGCACCAGGCCAATGGATCCCACCGGCTGAGGGAAGGTATACACCTCCGGAATGTCGGCATACCTCGGCAAGGTACCAAGAGGCACGGGCTGCCCCAGATCGGTTTCGTTATAGGAGCGATATAAGGAGCATTTGATGGTCAAATAGCCTCTGTCGTCCACCGTACGCCGTTCCAGCAGGGTGTAATAGAATTTCCCCTGCGCCGTTGTTTCTGCCGTGCCAACATCCGTGGGATTACCTTCATCGTCACGGCCAAAAATCAGCACATTCGTCCGCTTGATCACATTGAACCGGAAACCGGTCTTTGCGGGTACCGGCTTGAGCAGCGCTTCACCGCCGATCAGTGCTTGCTGCATTGCCTCTTTTTGCTTTTTGCCCAACGCCTTCAGTACCTGTGTCGCAAAGGCGTCCTTGCTGCTGGCGCTGTACTCGGAGAAGGTGGTCTTCGTCAGCTTCCGGACAATGGTGTACGGGATCTGCTGGCAAGGATCCTCATCCTTGGTAGGCTCCTGCAAATAATAAAGCCGGTACCAATCTTCGATGGCAGCTTTCATGGCCGTGGATGTGATGTCCGTAGCCTGGAAGGCCACCTGATAGGTACTGGCTTTTGATAAAATTCCTGTCATTTCTTCACCTCCGAAGTGGTGTTGATAATAATGCGCCGCTGGGCACGGATTCCGGTGGTCAGGCCGTCGATGTACTCATTCTGCAACCGCAGCTCGGTGCGAAGGTTCTCGATCTCCTTCCGCAGCCGCTCATTCTCCGCCATCAGCTCCGCCCTGGCCCACACCGGCAGGATCCGCTCGATCAGCCATTTTTTAATCTTCCTCATCGATCATTCCTCCCATGATGCGCTTGGCATCGAAGTCACGCCGCATCACCGTGTTACAGAAATAGCGGATGTCGTCCATGGCGTGGTCGTTTTCCTTGATGGGTTTGTCAACCTCGCCCTTCTCTTCCCATCTGTACAGCCCGAATTCCCGGATAGCATCTTTACACCCGGCGCCGATCTTAATCACGCCAGCGTGGAGCATGGAGGCCGTCAGCCGGATGCCGGGCAGTACATCGTTTTTCGCTTTGCGCACCGAAAACCGCCCATGCCGGCGGATGCACGCAATAAAGCTGGCGGCGGAAGGGTCAACCACCACATGGCGGATATCCCGATCCCCGGCCAGCTTTTCAAGTTCATGATAGTATTCCTCGTCGGTCTTCATGCTCGACGATCCCCGGCCGGAGTAGTAATACTCAGCCACCCGGACGGCTCTGCCATTGCTGACGCACCACAGCCCCGCAGAGAAGGGGTTCAGGGTGCCGTAGTCGCAGGAGATGTACCAGACGCCATCGGTAGGCAGCTCCTTGGCAATATGCCGCTCTGGATTGAACTGGTAGACCAGGCCTTCCGCCAGACACCACTCGCCCAGGATGTAGCGGCGATAGAACACGCCGGCATACAGAGCCCGGTACCTGGCTTTTATCCGCTCAGACAGGCTCAGGTTGTCCTCCATGGTGAAGTGAAGGTGTAGCAGTTTTTTCTCTTGTCGCCTGTCGACCCATTGCTTCTTGAACCAATGTTCCGGGCCTTCTGGGTTGCAGTTAAACCAAAACTTCGAGCCATCCACAGAGCAGCGGCCCGTTGCCTGATTGACAAAACTCTCAGGCATCAGCGCCACCTCATCCAGTAGGATGCCGGCAAGCGTGATACCCTGGATCAAGTCCTGGGAGCCTTCGTCTTTACCACCGAAGATGTAATAGCAATTCATCACATCGCCCCGGGTAATGACCAGCAGATTGTCTGACCGCCTATCGGAGTATTCGTACCCCCTAGAGGCCAGTATCTGTTTCAGCACAGACAAGACATTGCGCCGAAAACTGCCCACCGTCTTGCCGCACATACCGAGGTTTTGGCCGTTGAAGGTCGCCATAGACCACTGAACGAAGGACAGCGCCATGCAAACTGTTTTACCGGAACGGATGGCACCATCAGCGATAATGCCCTCAGCATCGGATACACCCGATTCTGGTAGCCACCAAGTCAGGATTTGTTTCTGTTTTTGAGAAAAGGGCTTGAAGCGAAATGATGCAGGCTTTACTCGTCTTGCCATACTTCTGCCGCCTCCCCTTTCAGGGCATCCATGAAGCCGTCATCTGCCGGAGGATCAGGCTCATTGGCTTTACTGCCAAACATGCCCAAATGCTGCCCGATCAGTTGAAGGGCGTGAATCTTATCGTGCAATTTCAATTCGATGCCGTACTTGCCTTCTTTGATGCCGGCAACAGCCCTCTTCTGTTCATCAGCCAGCTCGTCAGTTTCAGTCAACCTAACAGCACCACCGCGTATCTGGGCAAAATCAGTGGCCTTTGAGAAGCCGATGGCCGCCAACTCCTGAAGGACCCGATCCTGTGTGATGCCTGTCCTCTTGGACCGCTCGTCCATAGCGATTCGAATTGCTTCCGAAACTCTAGTTTTCCCTAGTAGTTCATGACCGATTTTATCGGCGTTCTTGGCGCTGTACCCAGCTCTGATGGCGGCCTGCGTGGCATTCAGATCCACGAGATACTCTTCCACAAAGCGCTTTTGTTTGTCTGTTAATCGTGCCACGCTCACCACCTCTCTCAGCTTTAGTGCCCCAAACCCACCCTCCAGCTTTATATCGCCGGAACCCACGCAAAAAGAGCCCTGGGGATGACCCCGGGGCTCTGTGCGCTTTTTATTTCTGCCAGTATAGCACGTCTGAATGAAAAAATCTTCCCGTTTTTTTCCCATTTCATAAAAAAAGAAAAGCCGTGAGCTGGTACTCACGGCTTCCGCTTTATATTTTAATCTTTTTTCTTGTCCTCGTTGCGAGATTTATCGGGGGCATTAGCGAGTGCTTCGTACGGGTTCAGGACTTCAACAGACTGAGACCACATATTTCTCCCTCCTTTTATATACCATTGCATAATATTTCATGCGCACACATGGTATCACATTCTATTAGATTTGTCAAGTCGCGCTTATTTCAGTTTCGTCCCCTCATAGACTTTTGCCTTTACGGAATTGGCTTTGTCGATATATTCTTGCTTTTCCGCCTCTTTGTTATCGGTAATATCCACTAACCGGTCACGCCACTCGATAAATAACCAACTGATATTGGTATATAACTTGTCCTCGTTGTTTTCATTTGCACTGCTAATAAAGAAATATAACATCCACACCGTAGACAAGAACGTTTGGTGAAGCGATTGATACAACAACTCTTCATCTGCTAAGCCATACTTGCAACTCATCGCAAACCATTCCAACTCATTTAGCAAACTGCTTATCTCGTGGTTAAAATCAGCCTGCAGAAAAACGCCATTAATGACCTGTATTTTTCCATTTTCGTCTTTTGTTGTGTAACTGTTAAATGTGCTGCCTCGCTCTTCCGCAGAGCATGGTCTACTCAATCTAGCACTCAGAATGATTGCCGGATCAATATCCGAAAATTTCTTTTTGAAATCATTAATGTTTGTGCCAGCTTTACTAAGGAATTGCTCAAGTTCCGCTTTATCAAATTCTTGCAAATCTCGCAGTTCAAACGTCCCGCGGATTATCTCTGCGATACCAGCTGAATCGAACACGCCTGTAATATCCGCATACTTATCGATTATGTTACTCGCATAATACTGCGCCAAATTGCAGGCCGCTTCTTTTCTACTACGCTCTTTCTGGTGAACATATGCTTTATATGCATAGCAAACCGATACAGCAGTTAGTACTAGTAACAGCACATTTGCGACTGCAGAAACCCAATCCGCCGCAACCGAGATATTAACCACTTGTGTGCACTGCAAATAATCATCTCCTTCTTTTTTACAGATTATAGCAGATGCGTCGAAAAATGTCTACCTCAATATTGCTCAATGCAAGTATAAAATTGCTTCCTTAATCAAGCGCAGCTCAATAATGTCATATTTCCGAACACCCATACAAACACAGCGTAAAGTGCCACAACGCTTTATCTCTTCGGCGATATACGCTTGACTGCTCTACCCCCAGCTCGCTGCACAGTCTGTCCACGTTCCCTTTCTCCGGCTTGATGTAAAACCGCGTCAAGATCAGCCGTTCTTCTTGGCTGAGGATATCCAACCCGGCATTAACCAGAGCCACCCACTTTTGGGCCTGCTCCAGGGAACGCTCCAGCTCCTCCCGATGGACGATGTTGCTCAGCATCAAATCTTCCCTGCCGGATCCACCTCCGGAAACCGGCGTGCCGTCAGCTGTTGCGCTGCGAATGTTACACGCGGCAGACTCCAGGCGTTTAATCTCCTCCGGAATGCTTTTCAGCGACTGCTTTTTTGCTTCGTACTGCCGTAATTTTTCTACGGCTTCAAACTTCCAGTTCATAGGCGATACACCTCCTGCTCTGTTTTGCTTACCGTGCCGTCAGCCTCTTACTGACAGCCACCAAAAAAAATACTTCTTCATGTTGTTTTCCTCCTAAGTAAATGATTGATTCAACAGTTCGGGGTTGTCGTGGATGTTGCCGATGACTTCAAGGTCATGCCCGTAGAAATTATCAAAATCGCAAATTAAGCCATCCCACTTAACGACAAAGCGCGCTGTATCTTCATCCCACTCAATAACGGCGTTCCCGTCCTCTTCGTGAATACTGCCGTGTTCTGTAAAGACAATATCCCCCTCGAAAATCCTCTTGCCGTTCTTATCGGTCAAGCCGGTGTACTGGCCCACAGTTTCGGGAATTACCTCACCATAACCGTAAATGTGCGGAATCGATTTTCCCCCATCTTTAAGCCGGACAAGGTCGCCATAGACCCATTCACCAGTATTCTTCCGCTTGCCACGGAACAAAATCTCACACATTGTCAGTTCTCCTTTCCTCCACTTGTTTCCATGTGTGATATAAAGCATGCGCCACGGGACTGTGTACGTATTCAGAGTTCTTGGAATGCTCATACTGCTTGATAAGCAGCTTGATTGCCCTCAGCAGTTTCTTGTCTGGCACCTCCACGGCATCCACGGTGGGACAATCATCCAGGATTTGCGGCATAAACTTATGCAAAGCATCATTCATTCCTTGACGATAGTATTTGTGCCCACCTGATGCCTCAAGATTGGATAACTTGTCCTTTACCATACTGGCTCGGATTAGACGATCTTTCTTTTCCATTGTCAACTCCTCCTTCCCGGTAGCCGTCTATGTAGTAAAGCCGGATAATACCCGCTATTGCCTCAGCCATAATAGCATCGCCCTCAAATAGTCTCTCGCCCCAGGCTTGGAATGTCTCATTGGACGGCACCGACAGCCCCTGGGAGGCATCCTGGAAGCCCTTGTCCACAAACTTCTGGCCAATGGTATCCATCTGCTCAGCAAACCGAGCGACCACAGGGGACACCCTCTCTCCGGTCATAGCCTCATATTCGGGAATGTAATCTACCAGTTTCATGTTTTTTGGGGGCATTATCTACCTCCCGACGCCCGCAGCATCGTCGGTACCACACTGACCCGCAGCGATGCGAATTCCTCACCCCTGACACCGGCTGCGATGATAGTTTCGATTATTTTAGCGTCCGTGTGATTGCCCCCTCGCTTTCTCAATTCTCGCCTTCAGGGCGTTCATCAAAGCATCCTGGGTATCACCCTTACTGTGTAGGGCTGCTACCACGTCCTCGTCCATACCATCCTGTACCACCAACAAATGGGAAATGACCGGATGCCGCTGCCCCTGCCGATAAAGTCGGGCATTAGCCTGCTGGTACAGCTCCAGTGCCCAATTGGGATACCCGAACCAGATTTCGTGGTGACCTCCCTGCTGTAAGTTAAGACCATAGGCGCAGGATGCCGGGTGTGCCAGTAGTACATCGAGCTCACCGGCATTCCATGCAGACTCATCCTCTGGGCCCCCGTAGACCCTGACCGTCTTTCCCGTCTTTTGCAACGCCGACAGCAGTCGGTCCCGCTCATGTTGGAACCAGTAAAAGACCAGTGCGTGCTCACCGTGCAGCTGCTCGATGACTTCCATGAAGGCCTCAATCTTGCAGTCATGAATCTCCATCACGGCTCCGGCGCTGTCATACACAGCGCCGCTGCACAGCTGCAACAGCTTCCCGTTCAGCACTGCGGCAGTACCTGCGGTCACCGTCTGCTCATCCACCTGCAGTAGCATCTCCCGCTCCAGCTTTTTGTAGGCCTTTCGTGCTTTCTCATCCAGCGCCACCGGCACGATATCCTCGATGAACTCCGGCAGGGTCAGATAATCCTCGGCCTTCATGCTGACACAGATATCGGCAATAGCAGCCCGAATTTTCTGCTCAGCTCCTGCCTGAAGGGAGTAGGTGCGATACATCTGTCCTGGATGGGAGTAGTCCTGGGTAAAGAAGGCGTCCCGGTAGCTGGATATCGTCTTCCCAAGCCGGGCTCCACCGTCCAGCAGATAGATTTGCGCCCACAAATCTTCAAGGCCGTTCGGTGCCGGTGTGCCGGTCAGCTCTACTAGTCGCTTAATCAAACCTCTCACCATCTTCAGCGCCTTGAAGCGCTTGCTCTGAGGATTTTTGAAGCTGGAGCTCTCATCCAGCACCACCATATCGAAGGGCCATTCGTTGCGGTAATACTCCGCCAGCCAGGGGATGTTCTCCCGATTGATTACCCAGATATCGGCAGGAGTGTTCAATGCTCGAATCCGCTTCGCGGCTGTCCCCAGCACCGGGACAATACGCAGATGCTTCAAATGGTCCCACTTCTGGGCCTCCTTGCTCCATGTAGCCTCTGCCACCTTCTTGGGGGCCACTACCAAGCACCGGGAGATTGCCCAGCGGTTGAATTTCAGGTCATTAACCGCTGTCAGGGTGATGACCGTCTTGCCTCAACCCAAGCCCATGTCCAGAAACAGCCCCAGAAAAGGATTTGAAACAATTCGCCCGATGGCGTAGCTCTGATAGCTGTGCGGTATGAACTTCATTTGGCACCACCTCCCCCGTGTGCTGCGTGCCACGCAGCATGCTCGGCTTGCGATGAAAAGATCATCAAATTGTCGGGGCTATTATTCCGTTTGTTCCCGTCGATGTGATGTACCACTTCTCCGCAGGCCAGCGGACGCCCCAACATTAGCTCGGCAACTACACGGTGTGTATGACGCCCCAGAAATTTCTCATAGCCTGCGCCCGCTCCGGAGTTTAGATGCGCCTCGCGCAGCTTGGCTCTGGTGGCAGGAATCATCCTCTCAGGGTTTAACTCCTCATTTAGGGTCTTCATGTGGCACTGCCGACTGCAGAAGGGCCTGCCACGCTCACGTTGGCTAGGCGGACGATACATCTCTTTTCCACAGCGTGTGCAATGCTCAATGCCCAGCGTTCGTTTTCTGCCCTTCACCAGACCTCACCTCCTCCAGAAAAGCCATCACCTGATCCAGACCTTTCAGCACCCGGACATCCGCTCCCCGCTTTTGCATTTCCTCACGCTGCCATTTCTGCAGCTTGGACAGTCTGCCGATTTCCGTCTTCAGCTCCACGTAGATCGTCCGGCCATCCGGCAGGATCACGATCCGATCCGGCACTCCGGGATTTCCCGGCGAAGTAAACTTGTAGCACAGCCCGCCCAGTTTCCTAACCTCTTTTACCAGTCGGGCCTCAATCGTCGCTTCTCTCATACCCGGTCCTTCCTCGCACGCGTACACGTCATGCGTGATGCGTCACATACATTAGGCGTATTAGGTGTGTGTGATACTCCCTAACCCCTCTAAATTAATTCTTATAATATAAACTGTTGCTTTTGTTGTATCTGTTGTATCCCTTGAGGCTCTAGGGATTTTGGCGGCAAAAGATGAAAAATCGTCTTTTGCAACTGTTGCTGTCAATCTGTTGCCGTTTTTCAGTCTGTTGCCGTATCAACTGTTGCCGCTTTCAGCTCAAAGCACCGCTGCTTTCCATAGGGTTTTCCAGCTTCCCGGACTCCGACACAGACCCAACCGGGCATCCGTTCCAGCAGGCTGTTGATTTCCCGGGTATCCCGCTGGCGCATATCGCCCTTCTGCTTTCCGAGGACCTCGCACCACACCTCTGCGGCGCAAATCCGGTTCCTGAAAACCATCTGTCCGTCATATTTCATTCCGCCTCCGCGCCACGTCTGCCGTTTGATAAGGTCCCACTTCATCCAGTCCGCCGGGATATCCTGCGCCAGATAATCGGCAATCAGTCCCTCCCACGGATGCCGCGCCCGGTGGTCTTCTTGGACCTTACGCGCCACGTCCTCCAGCTCGGCCGGCAGATGCAACGATTCACCAAGCCGCCAGTATGCCACAGCCTCGGCCCACAGTTGGTCACGTTCGCTGTCCAGTTCCTGAAACACATTCTTGCTACGGGGCCGCTGATCGATCTCCACGACCCAGAAACGGCGGTTGCCCGTCTGATCCGTCAAGCATTCTTTACTGTTGGTGGTGCCGAAGAAAACGCATTGCCGGGGCCTATCTGCCGTATAACGACCATAGGCTGCACGGTAGTAGTCATTGGTCTTGCTCAGGAACATCTTAACAGCGTCCACATCAGCCTTGCTCATAGCCTGCATCTCAGCCACCTCGTTGATCCAGGTGCCTTGAATGGTCTCCATGGCGTCCTTATCACCGAAGGTGCGCAGGCTGTCAGAGAACCACGTTCCGCCCATTTTGGCCAGTATCGTGGACTTGTGGCGGCCCTGAGAGCCCACCAGCACCAGCATGGTGTCGTACTTACATCCGGGCTTCATAACGCGCGCTACAGCCGCCACAAAGGCTCTGCGGGTCACAGCACGGGTATAAGGAGTATCCTCAGCGCCCAGGTAATCAATAAACAATGCGTCCAGCCGGGGCTTTCCGTCCCATTTCAAGCCGCTCAAATACTCCCTCACCGGGTGATACGCTTGGTCACTGGCACAGGCAGCCACTGCATCCAGTAGGTCATTTTTTGTGACCTTGCCGAAGAAGGGCTCCGTATAGATTCGCAGCTGCGCCGCGTCATCGTCGCCCCACGTAGATGTATCACCGGGGCGATGCCAAGGCAGCTCCCCAACCAAATCGATACGGCCGGAAAACAGGTTCAGGCGCAGCTTACCCTTCAGATTTGGCTCATGCGAAAGGTAGGTTTTGAGGTTCTTCATAGATTTCTCAGGATTGCCCTGAGAATTGGTATCCAGCAGCCGCTTCCAGCTGCCGTCATCGTCACCGGTGTCCTCGATGGTGCCAAAAGCTGCCTGAGCCTTCTGATAACGCTCGTCCAGCAGCAAGGCCGCGACCTGCCTGTCACTGCTGGCAATCTCGCACATGGCCGTGTAGGAAGGCAGACGGTTACTGGGTGTGCCGGCCGCTGCCTCATCGTCCTTATCGCCGAACTTGTGCAAGCGCACCAAATCGAAGGCATTGACCAGCTTGCCGCCGCAGGGATCCGTCGCATGGTGCGAGAATAAAAACTTACCGTTATCGTACAGCACAGCGCCGCCGGTGGTAGATCCTCCGGTAAAAGTGAAGCGGCCGGGCATGGTATCAACCGGTTCATAGATACCCGGCAGGAATGCGTCCATAGCCGCCTCGATGTCATAAACCCGGCAGAAGGCGCCAACAACGCCATTCTTGGTTAGTGGGTCGCCCTGTCGTGCTGCCAACCGTGTCGGTGCGATCGCACCCGGTACTACGGGCCAGGAAGTGTAATCATGCCAGTCTTCGTATGTAGCCAGCAGCCCATCCACAGACAGCATAGGCTTATCCTCTGCGTGGTATACCGTCTCCGCATCAGCGCAGCTGCTGGGCCAGTACATAAGCCGGCTGGCCTCAAAAGTAGAAGGGTCTGCCAGCGTCATACCGATCATCTCGGCCATACGCCGGGCGCAGGGTTCATATTCATCCGCGCTGCAGGTTCGATCCAGCGGCAACAGCACTCGCAAACGTGGGGCCGACGGCATGTGCTTCCGGGTGGAATAGATACAGTATCCGCAGCCCAGCGCTTCCACGCGACGCAGCACATCGGCAGTGCCCCCAGAAGGGATATTATCCAGATCCAAAGTCAGCAGATCCCGACCAGCCACAGCCCCGGCTTTACGCCGGGGACCGTTCAGGGAACCTGCCACGAAGCCGCCTACATCCTTCAAATCGTCCTGCTGGCTCTTGGGCATCTGGAGGTATTCCGCTAAAGTTTCGGTGCCTCTTGCCGGCACACGGAGCCGCGTATACAAGTCAGACAGCAGCATGGTCTGCGGCTGCCACTGTATCGCTCGCCTGCTGGCGCCAACGGTTATGGTAATTCGTCTGTCGTGTAACATAAGCTCAATCCTTCTTAAAGAAAAAAAACACCTCATCAATCCACATTCGGACTGACGAGGCGTTTATATATTTTGAATTTCACTTAGCTGTACAAGGGTTCCTTTTCTTCATTTCAAGCGCACCGTCGACAAATTCACGCAGCTCCTTCTGGAGTCCGTGGAGCATCAGCCAACTGCTAAACAGTGCGTCATTGAAGCTATCGCCGCAAAGCGACCCTTCCGCAATAGCGGTATGAATCGCCAAAACGTTGCTTGTGGCGCACGTCAAACGAAAACACATTTCGTCCAATTCAATCAAAGAATAATCCTGTTTCAATTTTAAACCTCCTGTTGATTTTCACCAGAGGATTTGGTAGAATAGATTTACCAAACCTCCGGGTGTTGGTGATAACCGTAACCTGTAAGCTTCCTACGGCGGCAGGTTGCGGTTATTTTTTATCGGTCAAATACTCAAGAACAATCATTCTAATCAAGCCGCTTACGGAAGTGCCTTTCTCCGACGCAATGGACTTTAGCTTTTCCATTACATCGGGTGAAAAGAATACATTCGTTCTTTCGCTATTCGCCTTTGGTCTAGGTGACACATTACTCACCTCCTCGGTGGTATAATATCACCATTTTATCACCATGTCAACAGTTTTTAGTCCGAATATGAAATTTTCAAGGTACAGTACCGGCGTTACAGTTTTAGCAAGACCGGTTATTTAACGTTCTGGTAGTGTTACGCATCTGCTCCGCTCGTGTAATCCATGTGCAATTCTCCGGGCAATAATCCCCATTTACATCAACTCTCTCAATAGTGAGTCCCTCGCGATAGCCGCTTTCTATTGCCCACTTCTCAAATACCAAAAAGCTGCTCCATTCCGCGCATACGGCCACGCCTCTCCCACCCCAATGAGGGAAGTCCTTGCACTTCGGATTGTTACAGCGTTGCCGCATTACAAGCCATACCCGATGTAGTTTACTCCCCCAATGGCCATGTACGGTTGCGTTAATTCTGCTGTTATCTCTTTTGTAGCAGCCGCAGCTCACTATCCTCCCAGCTTTCAGGTGCCCGCCCTGCACATCTAACTCCTTGCCACAATCGCATACGCATCTCCACACAGTTTGCTTTTTGTGATTCGGCGCTCTATAAAGTACAGTTAGCCTGCCAAACCGCTCGCCCGTAATGTCGATAAATTTCCCCACAACATCAATCCTTTTTATAAAATGAGTTCACCCAGCCGTCTGCACTTAAGGGCAACTCTGACGCCCACAAAGGTTGTACCGTCATAATGTCAATTACTTTTTTAAGCGCATTTTCTACGCTCTCCGGCACTTCTACTACAATTTCATCGTGTATATGCATTAGGACAGGGTAGCCCGCTGCCTCCAGCCGCTCAATAGCTTCCGCCAGGCAATCTCGGGCAACAGCCTGCGTAATATTCTCTGCCAGTTTTCCTCCGTAGGTTTCCAGCTTGGACCATTTCTTGGTTGTCTGGTTCATGCCCCAATAGCCAAGACTGGGACGGCCAAAACGGTTTGTACTCATGTGGGGCTTAGCGTAATAAAGCTTCCGCCCATTGGGGAGCTGGATTGTCAGAAAATCCAGCTCGCTAGTAGAATCCATCTCCCGGGCAAATACCAGACGGCCTTCCCACAATTCGATACACCTACCGGTGTTTATCGCTTCCTTGGCAGCCGCCTCCACGGTATACCAGAATTGAACGATTGCAGGATTGGCCCTGCGCCAACGCTCTACAATGTCCGGGAGCTCGTCCTCAGTCAGGCCATTCCTAAGCGCACCCATGCTGATGAGCGACCCGGTGCCACCCTGATAACCCAGGGCAAGCGTGGCGACTTTACCCTTTTGCCGGTAACTGTATTCCGGGTTTCCTTTTTTGATTGACTCAAATGGGATGTTGAACATCTGACTTGCGGTGGCCTCATAGATTTTGCCATGGGTGCGGAATACATCCAGCACCCATTCTTCACCGGCAAGCCATGCGATCACCCGGGCTTCGATGGCGGAAAAGTCCGCATCTACCAAGGTGTGACCAGAACTGGCTACGAAGGCTGTTCGAATCAGCTGCGACAGTGTATCCGGAACACTACCGAATACCAACTGCAGCCCATCGCGATGTCTATCCTTCACCAGCTCCCGAGCCAGTGGCAGCAGTTCACCGTCGATGTACGTCCGGGGCAAGTTCTGGGGCTGAACGATTCTTCCGGCCCACCGACCTGTTCGGTTGGCACCATAAAACTGCAGCAGACCACGGACACGACCATCGGCGCACACCGCAGTTTCTAGTGCGTTATACTTTTTATTGCTAGTCTTGCCCAGCTCCTGCCTAATCTGAAGCATTCGGCGAGCGGCATCGCTGGACAGTTCTTTTCCCAACAGATCCGTTACGGTATCCTTGCGCAGATCTGTTACGTCTTCACCTGTTTCCTCCTGTAGCCATTTCGCAAGCTGCGACACGCTATTGGGGTTAGAAAGCCCAGACAGCTCCGCAGCCTCCTGCAGATAGTCCTTTCGAACAGACGCATCCAACTCCAGCGCACCCTCCACCAACGTTTGGTCCACTGCGACACCACGGCAGTTGATGATTTGATCCGTAACCCACTGGGCCTGCACCGGCCAGGGGACTGGAAAATTCGATAACCGTCGACCAATCTCCAACTCTGTAACAACGTCCTGTGCATTGTACTCCTTGAATAACTCCCATTTTGCATAGTCATGGTATGGGTAGTTCCTAGTACGACCGCCGTTGCTCTTAGTGGGGGCGCATGGCGTACAAAAGTATTTGATAAGAGCTTTACCTGTAGCCAGCTTCTGCTTGTCCTGTGGAAGCCCCAGCGCCTTGCCGGCAGCATCCAGACTAGCTGGATATCCGCAGTACATACTCTGGAGCATTGTGCAGCGCCACTGACGCAAAAAGTTTTGCCCCTCCCTTTCCGGGTTCCAGCCGAAGTGCCGGCAAAGGCAATACCACTCAAAGGCGGCATTGTATGCGTGTTTGATATAGTTGGGGTCTTTTAGTGCATTTATCAGCCATAGAGGCCAACAATCCGGTGACCGATCTTCACCTAAGCCGCCAGGAACAAGGTCAATCGTCTGCACCGGACCACCATCGATACTGTACGAGACCAAAAGGATTTGAAAGACCGGACTCTGTGCGTATTTATAGAGTCCGGCTTTGCCAATATCCACGTCGCTGTACGTCTCGATGTCAATATTCAAACGATGTACAGCAGCCATCGTTTACCAGGGCTGACCGGTGAAGGGGTTGATTTGCGGCGCAGGTGCAGCGCCATAGCCACCGAGAGCTGCGCCATAATTGGGGTTGGGCGCAGCGCCATAACCGTAACCGGGGGTTGCCGGCATCGCGCCGCCAAAGTCAGGGGTAGCAGGTGCCACGGGCTTGAAAGCATCCTGAGCGGTCACACGGGCGGACAGAGGCTCGTCGTCCCGGATTTTCTGAAGACCGTTCAGCCCGCAGCCGATGCCCTTCTTGCCGGCACTGTTGTAGGCAAAGAAGGAAACCGATACATTGCCCCACATACCGGAGTAGACCTGCGTGGGGTCAATGATGGTCTGCACCTGGGAATCCACAACGAAGGGAGGATGATCAGCCTTTGCGGAAGCCGTAAACACCCAACAGCCCTTGCATTCTGCGCCAAAGGGCTGACCATCACTGGGACGAACGCCGTCGCCGTCGTGGACACAGATAGCAGGCTGAGGAGGCCGGACACCGTTCCACTTGGAGGCCGTACCCTCGGCAATGGCCTGTTCGATAGCCTGATCCATCAGTGCCTTCGCCTTCAGGTTGGTCTTGGGGACCAAAATAGTGGTAGAGAACTTCGCCTCGCCGTTGGGGTTATTGAAAGGGGGTTTAGCCTGAAAAACATTCAGGTACGAAAAACGAACATCGTTAAGAGTAATTGCTGCCATATTTAGTTAATCTCCATTTCATTAAATATATTCAGTAGTGCTTCGGCGGCATTCAGTTCCGCCTTCGTGCGTTTTACTGCATTTTGGAGTCTGTTATTCTCCCGCTGGGTTTCGATTGCGTCCTTTGTACGGGAACGTTTATCAACATATCTCCAACCTGCCGAAAAATCTTCTTTTGCCTTTGCGTGCGCTGCATTTGTATCGGCTACTTTTTGTCTCAGAATCTTGCCCAGGTCCTGCAGAGCCGAGGTGTTTCGGATTTCAGTGCGTACCAGCTTCAGCAGCTTCCGGAAGTTCGCTCGAGGCATCTTTTCTAAAGCATCAGAGTCAAGCGCCACGTGGAAGCTGCCACACCGAAGGTAGATTGCGCTCATCAGCCGCCACCGCCAAAGGCAATGGCCGCGGCATTGTATGCCGGACGCCTATCGCTGGAAGGGACTAGCGTGGGCTTGCCGGGTTTCTTGACTACCAAGCCATCGGCAGCCTCCGCAAAGACCTTCTTGCCCAGGATTTTCTCCAAGCCGGCAACGGATGCAGGCTTGCGCTCGTACAACAAAGCCTCTGCAACACCGCGATCCTGGAGGGTTCTGAAGGCTGTATCGAGGTTGTTCCATTCTCGTGTACCTCTTCCTTCTACTGCCTTGAACCCAACGATCTCACGACCAGCAAGAGCAGCAGAGAGCGCGTATTCTTCCAGGTCCTTAACCCATGCTGCCAATTCCCGGCCGCGCATGAGAATATCACCGATTTCCGCATCGGTCAGCAGAGGAAGAACCTCTGTGCCGGCTGCGATTGCGTCATCCCGGGCGTCGGCCTTTTCATCAGTCAGCGCACCCTGAGGCTCTGCGCCAAGCATCGGTTCCAGACTAAGCATCTGACGTGTTCTGGCGGAGCACTGCGCTTTCGCAGGGCAGAACCGGCACCAGTCACCGGCAAGGAAAGTACCTTCGCCGGCAGCCGCCAGCTCTGCAGCAGGTGATACAACTTCCTTGCCCCACTCATGCAGGGCGGTCACGGTGGTTTCCCACGTCTTGACACCGCCGGCATTGGGCTGAACGATAGCCAGCAGAACGGACTTGATTGAGTCACCGTAGATAGGTGCGTAGACTTTCAGCGCGCCCAGTCCATAAAGCATCATCTGGGAGTTATTCTCGGCCTCCACCGGTACACCAGCGCCATTCTTATAGTCGATGATGCAAATCCGGCCCTCGCCGATCATAATACAGTCAGCGGTGCCAAAGCCTTCCGGTGCATATTCCGAGTAATCCACTCGGGTCTCCAACGTAACGAAGGGCGACTGCTTAAAGGTCATAGCAGTCTCCTGCAGGAAAGCAAGGTAGGTATCGGTGCTTGCCTCCATACCCTTGTCATAGTGTTCGTCTGCCTGCAGCTTCTTCAGTTTGGCATTGTAAGTCCGAGTGCTCATGGGTTCAAGGAAATACTTCCGGGCCTTCAGTTCGGCAATAGCGTGGGCTACGCGGCCGGCTTCGGCGTAAATGCTGGTCTTGCTGGGGAAGTTCTCCGCCAGTTTCACAGAAGGTGGGCAGTGCAGCCAACGATGAGAGCTGCTGGCAGAAAGCAAAGCATGCTGTTCAGGTGCTGCCATCAGATTTGCGCCCCCATTCCCCGCAGAGCGGTGGCGAAGGCACCCAGCTGCTCAGGCTTCAGGGCGTTGACCGTCTGCACGCCAAACTGTGCCAGCAGGTTCATGAGCTCCTGCATCTTAGCAGGCTGGACGGTGACTAAATCCGCGCCGGCCTTGCTGACTTGCTCCAGCGTGAAAGTGGGTGCTTGGGCGAGCGGAACGCCGCCGGCAGGCGCCGCATTAGAAGGGCAACTCGACATCATCGAGGCCATCATCGAGGATTGCCCATTCGTAGGGTTTGCTGTTGCAGGGGTCGTCTGGCCAACAGGGGGTGTAAGAGCCGCGGCAACCGCCGGCGTAGCCGAGCCGTACTGGGCAGGACGTGCCGTGTCGCTCGTGCTCGTGACTGCAGGAGCGGCGGCAGGGATCGTGACGGTGGGCTCGCTAATTTTGATGCTGCCCATAGCGGTTGCGAAAATTGTTGCTGCCTGCACCAAATCGGGGCAGCTGACAGTGATGTTGATTTCAAACATTTCGTTATCCTCCTTATTTGTCCGGTGTCGTGATGAGCATGCCATACATATCTCCCTGCTGCGCCCAAAGAGGTGACGCAGGGTGGGTGACAAGCTCCGTGAATACTGTTTTGAATGCTTCAGCCAGAACAGGTTCGCTCTGGTTAAATTGGGTGTGGATGGCGTTGATGATATGAGCGATATCCGCAGTGATCTCCCGAATATCTCCTTGGGCTACAATCGACGCTACCCCCCCCTTCTGGTTCATGTCAACCCTCAGCATCATTGCATCCCTCCTGAATGGTGGCAGTGATGCCCTTGCGGGGATTGATACCGGCGGCATCAACATCCGTTTTCTTGAGATACAGCGTGGTCAGGTTGCCGGCGTCATCCCGCTGTTCAAAGCGATAGCAGGTCTTGGTGGCATTCCGGAATTTCATGCTTAATTGCATTTGACAGCCCTCCTAAGCTGTGATATAGTGTTCGTGGAAAAGCTTCCTTTGCCGCTTTCGGTGTCGTTACCACCGGAGGCGGCTTTTTCTATGCTGTGACAATCACAGCGCTCGCATGGGTCTAAGTAAGCCCCGCAATCGGGGCATCTGTGGTAATACATTTCAAGTCCCCTTTCTGTGTTCCGCGTAAACAGCAGCTACCTGCGACTCAATCGCCGCATGGCTTTGTTCGAGTAAGATTTGAATAGTTTCCCAGACAGATTGAAGCGTATTTAGTCTATCAGCAAAATAGCTTCCTTGCTTACCGCCATACTCCCGAATGCAAGTGCATGTGTCCTCGTAGTTCTCAGCAAAGAGCTGGAGAATATTTTGGATCCGAGTCATATCGACGCTGATGTATTCTAACTCAGACGCGATGTGAAACAGGCTTTGGTCGGGATCGTTTTTTTTTGTCCTCCATATTCGACCTGCCTCCTCAGATAAAGAGTCCTGCCAGCACGCCCAGAGCGGCGCAGGTGGCGCCCACCAGACCAAAGTCCAGAGCCAGCAGCCAATTCCGGCGGCGCTCCTCTGCCTTGACGGCGCGGTTTCCGATATTCAGCGCGGCGGCAAGCTCCGCCTGATGCTTGCGGTAGTTGGCGTCGGTTTTTTCGTTAAACTCCGCGCAGGTGAACCATTTGTGTTCGTTCATTGTGTTTCCTCCTTTGTGATTTTTTTACAGGATTACAGGACCGATATTTTCATCCGCCCAGGCTTCGTAGTCTTTTCCGAGAATGAGGAAAGTCCTTCTTCCGTTGGGGCTAACAGAAAGGATTCTGCCAAACGGAAACACCCCCGATTCGATGCAGTCGGATACCGTTTTTTGTGTCAGCCCCATTCCTCGGCTTCGGAGGTCCGCGCAAACATCTAGCAGTGTCATTCTCGCTTTACACATTTTCTATCACCTCCTCGTAAATAGTCCGTTCTATTGGACTTATGGTGTGATTTAATTAGGGTGCGTCGGGGATCGTGCCTTGCATTTACTGCCAATTCCTCCTATAATGGTCGCACAGGCTGTGCCAGCAGCTAAGTAGCTTATAGGAGTTTCATATGATATTGAGCAGAGAGGCAGTCCGTCTTCTTCGGTGGATGCGCCGCAATGACGAATGGAAATACCGCGACGAACTTGAGAAAAAATGCAAATACTTTTCTTACCGTTCTTTCACCGCCCTCCGGACAAAGAAATTGATTGATGCCTGTGTTTTTGAAGATGAAGTCCCCGACTGTGACGAATATGGCGGTACCTTCTATCCAGAGCACTACAGAATTAACGACGCCGGTCACGCTTACTTGGAAACAGTCTCCGTTAATTGGATTCCAGAACTCAGAGAATGGATTGCCATCGGCATATCCGTCATCGCACTGATTGTTTCAATCATTGCGCTCATATCAGGATTAGCGCAATGATTGAGATTACCAAACTAATACCCGAGATTACCATAGATACTGTCCTCAGGATTCTTATCCGCTTTTCCCGCATTTTTCCCACCCTCCTTTCCTGTCTATTTTTCTTGTTGAATTCCCGGTCTCCTTTCGGTTTGGTGATTATTAATCACCGTCCGTGGCAAAAAAAATTAGATTTCTTTCGTCCGCGCTAAGAGCGAGAGCCTCGGAAAGTTTGGCGATTTCGCTAGCTTTAAATTCGGTTATGTTGTCAATTTTCTTTTGTAATCCGAATGTAGTAATGCCAAGCAAATCCGCCAAGTACCGATACTTGATTCCCCGGACTTTTACCTTGTCCCGAAACAATTTGGTGTTTGTCACAGTTTCACCTCCAATCAGTGATTATTAATCACACTGCGATAATAGCACGCCCGTGATGTTTTGTCAACTACTATTTGTGGATTTCTAAAAAATAGTTGACTTTCAATCACCCCAATGCTATACTGATATCAACAATAGTTGATATTAACCGGAGGGTACGCTAATGGATACTTTATACGCTCGCATAAAAAAACGACGCGAAGAGCTCGAAATGTCTCAGGCAGAGCTTGCCGATGAACTGGGATATACTGATCGTTCTTCAATCGCCAAAATTGAAAAGGGTGTTAATGACATTACGCAGTCCAAAATTATTGCTTTTGCGGAAGCCTTGCATACAACCCCTGCGTATTTAATGGGATGGACTGATGATTATTACGACTATGAAACGGATGAAGATAATCGTGCCGAAGAAATTCCTATCGCTATCCACGAAGCGCTAATGGAAAACTATGAATACGACTTCCAGCAAGTGTGGTATGCGTGGCTCCGTATGGAAGAAGATGCTAAATTAGAGGCAGCAAAGGCCACTTGGAGCCTCCCCGCCAACATTATCCCCATGCCGGAGATGAGAAAAATCCCCTTGCTAGGGAACATCGCTTGCGGTGCGCCCATTCTGGCGGATGATCACATTGAGGAGTACATCGATATCCCCAGGCACGTCAAGGCAGACTTCGCCCTCACCTGCAAAGGGGACAGTATGATTAACGCTCGGATATTCAATGGCGATGTGGTCTATATCCGCCAGCAGGAAGCCGTGGACAACGGCGAAATCGCTGCCGTCCTCATCGACAACGAAGCCACTCTTAAGCGCATCCGGCTTCTGGAGGACCGCATCGTGCTGGAGCCGGCAAACCCACTATACGATCCGCTGGTATACCGTGGTGAAGAAATGAACTCTATCCGCATCCTGGGAAAGGCTGTGGCTTTCACCAGTGCGGTGAGATAAATCCCCCCGGCATTCGCACAAAATCTATCAAATTATTTAGGAGGTCTTTTTATGTTCAAAAAAATTATCGCAACCCTTTTCGCACTCTCCCTAGCACTTTCCCTTTTTGGATGTTCGCAGTACGCGTCTAACCCGGCACAAAAGTATCTGGACACATTAGCTTTCTCTTACGAGGGTCTGGTTGACCAGCTGGAGTTTGATGGCCACTCCCACGAGGAGGCCGTTAAGGCTGTAGATGAGTGTGGCGCAGACTGGAACCAGCAGGCCGTTAAAAAAGCTCAAAATTATCTGGATACTATGGCTTTCTCCTACGACGGTCTGATAAAACAGCTTGAGTTCGAAAAATTTACTACAGAGCAGGCTATCTTCGGAGCCGATAACTGCGGTGCGGACTGGAATGAGCAGGCCGTTAAAAAAGCTGAAAGCTATTTGGAAACGATGCCTTTCACCCGTGACAGCCTCATCACCCAGTTGGAATTTGACGGTTTTACAAGAGAACAGGCCGAATACGGTGTCAAGGCCAACGGTCTGTAATCCCTAAAAAAACAAAAAACGCCCCGGTGCTGGAACACCGAGGCGTAGCTGCGGAGCTGGAACTCCGTGGCATATTGCAAACAAATCCGCTAATCCACCACAGATAGGGGCAGTCTGCATGTTTATCATAGCAGATTTGCCCCGGAAAGGCAAGGATAAAAATGGCTGAGTGTATTAAGTGCAAATCGGATCTGCCGGATGGGGCCATGTTCTGCCCTTCCTGCGGGAAAAAGCAAGCTGCTGAGCCCCGCAAACACAAGAAGCGCGCCAACGGCACCGGCAGCATCACAAAGCTATCTGGCAATCGCGCCAAGCCTTGGCTTGCCCGCCGCAACGGCGTATGCCTGGGGACCTACGCAACCCGTTCTGAAGCGCAGAAAGCCCTTGAGCGGGTCACGGATGCCACAATTACAGACAAGTATAATTTGACTTTCCGGCAGATCTACGAAGCCTGGAAGCCGGTGCAGGAGCGCAAAGTGACCAAATCTCAGATGAGCTGCTATATCACAGCGTTCAACAACTGCCCGGAGCTGCACGACAAGCAGTTTCGCAAAATCAGGAAGTCTGATTTCCAGAATGTAATCATCCGGCTGGAGCAGTCCGGAAAATCAAAATCCATGTGCGAGAAAATGCGCCAGCTGTTTTCTCAGCTCTCCAAATGGGCGCTGGCCGAGGAGATTATCCAAATGAACCACGCCCAGCATCTGGAGACCGTAGCCAAACAGCTCACCACAAAAGAAATACTCACCGATGAAGACATTAAGGCGATTCAGCAATCCAAAAACAGGGGTTCGTCTATCGTCCTGATTCTATTGGCTTGTGGATGCCGCCCCAACGAGCTGTTCAATGTCCCTCTAGCGGATTGCTTCGAGGACTACTTTATCGGCGGCAGTAAAACCGCAGCCGGCACCGACCGACCAATCGTCATCTCTTCCATCGGTCTGGAATTCTATCAAGCACTGCGAGCAAAAGCTATCAGCAATCACGGTAAAAAGCTGATAGACGGCTTTGAAGGGAATCGAGACCAGCACAATTTCGCTAAGCGAGAATTTCGGGATTTAATGAAAGAAATCGACCGTCCGGAAGTCACGATGTACTGTTGCCGGCATACTTATATCACGAATGCCGCTAGAAGTGGCGTGGATCAGCGCGCCCTGCAGCAGATGGTCGGGCATGTCGACAAGGAGACCACAAAAATCTACACACACCTCAATGTGGACGACCTCAGAAGCGAATCAAAAAAGATGAAAACAAATGCGGTTTGTAACAAATCTGCAACACGGTCTGAAAGTTCAATTTGAATACTTCCAAAAAGTTCGCTAAACGCAGAAAAACACCCCCGAAACATCATGTTTCTGGGGGTGTTTTTGGTGACCCGCCGGGGATTCGAACCCCGGACCCACTGCTTAAAAGGCAGTTGCTCTGCCAACTGAGCTAGCGGATCATATTGGCTGGGATGGCAGGATTCGAACCTACGCATACCAGAGTCAAAGTCTGGTGCCTTACCGCTTGGCGACATCCCAATGTGCGCGCGTCCGGCATCGGACACGCATGACATTATAACACATCCAATGTGTTTTTGCAATATCTTTTTTGCGTTTCCTCAGAATATATTCATAAACGTCCACTCTTTTCAGAGTGGACGTTTGCTTAAATCGTCGATTGGTGGATATTTTCCCCATAGGCCAGTGCCATAGAGTAGAACAGCACCGGTCCTACGTTAAAGAAATGGCAGTCCATCAGGCTACACGCCACCAAGGAAAGCATATACAAGCCAATAAAGATTTTTTCGATGCTACGATCTTTCAGCATCAGCTTTACCGTCTGATATCGATGGTACGCATAGCTGACAAAACCCACAATGCCGCAGGAGGCCAGCATCTGAATGATGGTATTATGCCAACGCGGCGGGAAGAAGGAACTGAAAGAATCAGAGGTGGACCAATCCCAAGGCACATACTCCCCTTGCGGGAAAAAGCTTCCGCCAAAAATCGGGTTGGACAGATACTGCTTCATGCCGTAACCAACCAGATTATCCCGCTCAGACATAATAAACAATTCCTTAAAGAACAGCGCAAATACATCCATCAATTTCCGGAAGAAAACCACGCACAGCAGAAGTACGATTCCGCCAATTACGGCACATACCGTAAGATTTTCCTTTCGTGCATCCTTGCGACGCAGAAGCAGGAACAGACAGCAACCGTAAATGACAAACGCAACAAGAATGGAAGTACGGGAACAAGAAGCAATCACACCCAGCAGCAGAACAGTTCCAAGAATGTTATAAACCCAGCTGCGCTTACTGGTGCACGCAAGATAGAATGGGAACGGCAGCATAAACGCCATCATTCCACCAATATTATTGTGCATACCCCAACCGGCGTAAATATACTCCCGATCAATTGTATTGGTTCCCTCGATGAAGATACGACCACTGAAATAGTTCTCCATCAACTGAATCAAAACCACAAAACCAACGCACATGCCAACCCAGGCCAGATAAGATTTCGGGGCCTGCCCCCAACGTATCGTGCCGGTAAACAAATAGTACAATCCAACAACCGACACGCATTGAATCAGTGCAAACAGCAGATTGCGGGAGGGTAAATCTCCAAGCATTCCAAGCACACCGCCTGAAATTCCATACACAATTAGCAAGGCAGCAACAGAAACAGCTATCAGATTCTTATCGAAAGCAAAACTACGCGGTGACAATTCAGGATGCGAAATCGCCTTGCCGGCAAAACGGATAGCATAAATTACAAGAATTACGGCAAAACCAAAGAGCAAAACCTTCCAGCTGGATGCGCCGTATTCGGACATCCCGACACCACTGAGCAGGTAAGCGCCGCACAAAACCAACATTCCACGTATCAGCGCCCTGGGCTTGGAAAGAAAACCTCTTCCGCCCAACTTCTGATCAGTAACCAACCGGAACAACAAGCAAACCAAAAACAGCGAAGCCAAAACAATCAAATAGATTCCACCGTTTTCAGGATAAAAAATAGAACCGGAATTACTGGCACTACCAGGATTGTTGGAAGGCGAAGGAGCAATATAGCACAAAATTACAATAGGAATCAGAGCAAGAAAGTCCGTTCCGAAAAGAGCAATAAAAATACTTACAAGAATGAAGAAACTGTACAACCACAAATCCAACGAAAACAGATTGGAAATCGCCGTCAGCACTGCCAGAATGATAATATAAAGCGGCGAACGCATAAAGGTATTTATCTTCGCAATCGTCGGATTATCTCTGATTGTACGCAGCGAACCAGCACTGCTTAGAGAAAAAAACTTAATGGACATAATATCCCTCGTCAAATGTGTGGCTGCAAAGCAACCATAATAAAACATGTTATGTGTAAAACCAACTAAGGCACTTATTATTCTAGACCTTAGTATATTATACCACATTTATATACTGGATGCAAGCAAATTAATACCATTATCATACGAATCGGAGAATGTCATAACTTTCCGGGAATAATTGTCTATCGACAACAGGCGAATCAACGCAAGAACCAAATCGCAAGTGCAGATAAACCTCCGCCCAAAAGCCCGACTGCAAAACCGGCGAGTGTAACAAAGTGTCCCAGATATTGCTTATGGAGTATCAAAAAGAGATTAGATAAAGAAACACTAAAACCGAAAGAAGAAAACAGTCCTACAAGAAAAAATAACATCTCCAAAGCAGATAAAGCTGGCTCTGTATTATTCTCAATCAGCATTATAGATGCAATAAATAAGAAAGGTCCACAACAAACACATACCACAATACCAACAAAAGTCAAAAAATGCAGTACAGGATGCCGTTTCTTAAAGCTATCATCATAATGAGGATCAAAAAAATCCGAAGCATTGGAAGGAATTTTCCAAAGTGACTTCTTATTTTTCAAATAACCACCTCTAATCCGTGAAAACACAGCTGCTATCATATTACCGTTCACAAACCACTTCCGGCTCAAGTCAATAAACAAAAAATCCCGAATGCCTAAGCATCCGGGATTTTGGCTCCCCTTGTTGGACTCGAACCAACGACCTGCGGATTAACAGTCCGTCGCTCTACCGACTGAGCTAAAGAGGAATATTTGTGTTGGCATTACCTATCTTCCCGTGCAGTCACCCGCAAAGTATTGTCGGCGCAAATGAGCTTAACTTCTGTGTTCGGAATGGGAACAGGTGGACCCTCATCACAATCAATACCAACTATTTGAATGGCTAAGCCATCATATATGTCAAAAGTCATTCGACTCTTAACGCAAGAATTATAGCACCATTTTCGGTGTTTGTCAACTGTCTAAATCAAGAAAGTTGGTGACCCATACCGGATTCGAACCGATGTTAACGGCGTGAGAGGCCGCTGTCTTAACCACTTGACCAATGGGCCATTGGTGCACCTTCACGGACTCGAACCGGGGACCCACTGATTAAGAGTCAGTTGCTCTACCAACT
>JAZSEN010000052.1:0-1593 GCA_045531675.1 Faecousia sp. | reverse complement strand
CAACACGCTGGGAAAGTCTTGTCCATGTTGCGCCTTCATCGGCGGAATATGCAACGATCAGGTCCTCGTCACAGAATGTAAACGCAACATTGCCCGTCAGACAGTCCTCGGCCTCGTTGTAGACGAAATCACTTAAGCTTTCAGAATGATGAACTTCTCCATCGGAGGTCAGGAAGCCAATATAGTAGTTTTCCTGTCCCTCCATCATATCCAGATTCGCACCCGACAGGGTTACTCCTACCTCGTTATCAGACCATGTATTGGTGTAAACAACCCTATAGCGTCCGGAACCGAGATCCTCCACCGTGTCTTCATCGCCGGAGAGAGAAGCAGCCGTAATCATCGGGCCTTCGGTAACGGTACCCTCGGGAGCTTCAATATGAACGGTGATCATGCCGATCGAGGTGTTTTCTTCCAGAGGCTCACCTCCGATGATACCGAATTCCTCAGAAACGGAGGGTGCTTCGTCACGAGAAGTACCGACTGCGCTGTCCAGCTCCAGAAGGCTGGACATTTCACCTGTCGAGCGAAATACACCCGTGATGTCAACCAGCTGCTCAAAGAAAAGGGTGGCTGTGAGTTCTGTATCCGAATGGTTGGTGATGGTGATGGTGCGAGTCTCATCCGTCCATTCACCTTCCACACCACCCACATATTCGTGGCTGCCGGGATCCCATTCGCCGGAGGATGTCTTGATATAAGCAAAGGTCATATCCTCCCACTCGATATCAACCGAGATGGTCTTATAAATGGCACCCGTTTGCTGGAAGTCACCGCCAACGACGATGGTGGCAGATTCGCCGTGCTCACCAACATTCGCTTCCGCAAAAACGGTGACCGACATTGACGCGATCATGAAGACCGCAAGAAAAAACGCAAAAAGTTTCTTCATAATATGCAGTTCCTTTCTATGAATTCAACAGACCGAATCAGGTGGCGGAAATTTCAATTGTCAATACGTGTCCGATTTGGGTCCAGGTCTCACCGCCGTCGTTGGAATAAGCCAGTTTGTATGTACCTGCGGTTTTAGGCAGTTCCAAGTTCTTTGTGGTCCAGCAGCCCTTCTCAAAGTCATAGGTAAGGCTTTCGGTATTGACAACGCAGGAGGTTACTGCGAGTCCGCTCGAAGTGAGCAACGCGATCTGACAATCGTCGCCGGTTGCATAATTCATATTTTCACCAGCCAGGATGACAGGGGGCTTGACCTTAAGCGAATCCGGCATATTTCCGGGGATGGTGGCGGTGTATGTGATCCTGCCCAAACGGCCAATGTCGACCTGAAGGTAATTGGTTTCCTCAAAGCCGAAAGCCGTAATCTCAGGCTCGGGGACATAATACGCCGATTCAATAAGAACGGTAATCTCACCGATAACGTCTGCGCTTGCGCTGATGCTGCCGCTGATGTTAAAGGTAGCGGTGGCAGTGGGGGCTTCTTCAACCTCCGTATCCACAGCGGAAGCAAGCTCCAGAACGCCGTCGTCCATGGTGCCGCTGCCTTCGGTGAATGCGCCACCCACGGTGTCAACCCCACTCTCAAAGGAAAGGGTGGCATTGACTTCGGTATTGGAGTGGTTGGTTACGGTGATGTCGGCG
>JAZSEN010000002.1:0-3187 GCA_045531675.1 Faecousia sp. | reverse complement strand
TGCCGGAAGCCAATACCATTCTCGCAATGGCGAATAATGAGCTGTTGGTTATCCCGATGGAATCTTGCACATCGCTGCCCATCACCATCACGATGGAGGATGCTCGTGTGTTCAAGACAACTATCAACTTGGCTACGGTGGAAAATATGCTCGAGGCAGGCGTGCAATATAACATAGCTCTCCAGATTGGTCAGGATAAGGTGACGTTGGGTGAAATCACAGCAAGCTCATGGGGTTATGCTGCAGGTGGCGTACTTGAGACGGAGTAAGAAACGAGTGGAAAGATGAAAGAGCAAAGATGAAAGAGCAAAGATGAAAGAACAAAGAGCAAAGATGAAAGAACAAAGATATGATAACAGTGTGACAAGGCAGAAGAGTAAAACTTTTGCCGTGCGCATTATAAAGTTTGCGAGGTTTTTGCAGTATGAAAGGAAAGACCATATAATCAGCAATCAGATCTTTCGTAGTGGTACAAGTATCGGGGCAAATATCCGAGAAAGTTACAATGCTCAAAGTAAGGCAGATTTCATCAATAAATTGCACATAGCACTAAAGGAAGCAGATGAAACTGCTTATTGGCTTGAACTCTTAATGGAGAGCGAAATAATAGATAATTAACAATTTGATTCGCTTTACAATGACCTCAAAGAGATTATAGCTCTTTTAACAGCAAGTATAAAAACAGCAAAAAATAATATAAACAATGAAAAGAAATAATAACATAATATGGAAAAGCATGGGCAAATTCTCTTTGCTCTTTGCTCTTTCATCTTTCATCTTAGTTTCTTGTTCGCAAGAAGAATTCTTGCCACAAGAAGCTGACAGTGACGCTGTCAAAATCTCCGCAACCATTGGAAAGTTGCAAACCCGAGTAAGCTATGACGAAAGAAATACCACTTTCGATGAGAACGACCAAATCAAGGTAGTAAACAAACTGCGTACATCGAAAAATGTTGCCACCTATACTCTGACCGATGAAGAATGGAATACTGCTGACCCATTTGTGTGGAACGGGGCATCGAAGAATGAGTTTGAAGCGTGGTATCCGTTGACAGCTTCGTACACCACGTTCACCATCCCAACCGACCAAAGTAGTGAACAACTGCTCGGTGCTGCCGACTGGATGACAGCAAGCAGCGGAGAGATCGATAAGCCCGAAAACCAGACGTTGAACCTCGATTTCCAGCACCAACTCTCGAAGGTGACAGTGACCATCGCCGATTGGAATGATGAATTTGGCGGCACGGCACAGGAGGTTTCCACACCGAAGATCTACTCCAAGGGTACAGATATCGAGGTCGTTTATGCTACTGATGGGCCTAATGTCACCACTTCAGATGGTGCTCTTACCGCCATTACGCCTTCGGCTGTCGGTCATACCTATACCGCCATCGTTGCTCCGGCCAAGTATGAAACTACTGACAAATTTATAACCTTCACTGTTAACGGACAGGAAATGACCGTCCTTGCTACGCCATCCAGTCTGAACGAAGAAGGTCTTCAAGCAGGCCTGCACTACTTATTCGACCTCAAGGTGGGTAAGGATGCTGTGACCCTTTACAGCGTCAAAGTAACTCCTTGGGAGGAGAAGGAGATTGACGGCGGCGTGGCGGAAGAAATACCCCCATACACCTACGACGAGTCAACCAACACCTATACCGTCCTTACCGCCGACGCACTCAACACCGCTATCAGCAATGCTAAAACCAGCGGTACTGCCGAGAATCCTGCTATCATCAAGTTGGCTGCGAATGTGGAAATAGCCAGTACTTTGGACGAGTGGGGTACACCACGAGGCATTGAAGTGGATGAGGGTGTAATCATCCTTGATTTGAACGGACACATCATTAAATTGACCGGTGATGACTATAATGTTGCAATAATAGTGGATAATGGTGCTACACTGACCATCAATGACAGCTCTGAGGGAAAACAGGGAAAGATTACAAATGCTATGTATGTGCTGAACCCTGATGATGGTAAACTGGTTATAAACGGAGGTACCTTTGAAGGTGAGTTTGCCGTCTGGGGAGTTGAGAATGAGTCTGTCATTGAAATCAATGGCGGAACCTTCATCGCAACATATGATGCGATATATGCTCAGAGATCGATTTTGACCATTACAGGCGGTACATTTAACGGAGACAGATATGCTCTGTATTTGATCTCAGGGGGAAATGCCTCTATCACCGGCGGCAGCTTCAGTGGTAAAGAATATGATATTAGTACGGGCAGTGTAACGGGATTCCTTTCCTATAATCGAGAAACAGACACAGGTCCCACCTTCCCTGATGGATTAAGCATTGTTCCATCAGCATCTACAGGACGTAATCTGAATGCCTTGCTCGCAGATGGCGCAGCCTATTACGATGCCGACGGCTCAAAGATTGAATTGGATGCCAGTGCGGCAAGTTATGATGGTGATATTACGGTGAAGAAATTAACCGAATAATCCATTATAGGGCAGGATGGCCTGACCGCCTACCTGCTCACCAAGAATGACGAAAACAAAAAGATTAACGATATGATAAAAAGAATAATTACCTATGCAGCCTTAGCCCTTCTGACCTTGGGCTTCACTGCCTGCCAGCAGGAGGAGGACTTTGCTCCGCAGGAGCAGGAGATTAACCTCAACATTACCGCTGGCGGTGTACAGACTCGTGTGAATACACTTGGTACAGGTGATGTGTGGGAAAATGGTGACGAACTTTACTTCTGTAGAGTATCTAAGGATAATCAATGGGCAGAATACTCCCTTACTGCGACTGTAGCCGATGAAGTTACTACATGGACACCTGACAACAAACTCTTCTGGGATGATAACGGTGAGCACCAATTGGTTGTCAGTTATCCCGTAACTGGCTATGTGTGGGATACGTGGTATGTTCCTGAAGACCAGAGTACACTCCCGAATCTCAAGAAGGCCGACCATATGAATGCAATGTGGAAAGGCACTCCTACAACGGAGCCAATCAATCTCACTCTCAAGCACCGTTTGTCAATGGTTACAGTTACCTATACCCTTGCCGAAGAGTTTGAGTCAACAGTTGAAATCACCCCGGAAGTGTACAGCTACACTCAATATCTCTTGTTTGATATACATACTTTAGAAAGAAAGGATGTTACTTGGGAAGAAGGTCATGAAATTTGGGTCAAAGCCTATAAGCACGAGGAAGTCGATGCAGAC